>JBKPDL010000194.1:0-31269 GCA_046727855.1 Acidobacteriota bacterium | reverse complement strand
GCGATCAGACGATCGGCACGATCATCGCCGAAGCGATGGATAAGGTCGGCAAGGACGGCGTGATCACGGTTGAAGAGGCCAAGACCCTCGAGACCTCGCTGGACGTGGTCGAGGGCATGCAGTTCGACCGCGGGTACCTGTCGCCGTATTTCGTGACCGATCCTGAGCGCATGGAAGTGGTCCTCGAGAACCCGGTCATCCTGATCCACGAGAAGAAGATCGGTTCGATGAAGGATCTCCTTCCCGTGCTGGAGCAGGTGGCCCGCCTTGGCCGTCCTCTCCTCATCGTCGCGGAAGACGTGGACGGCGAGGCGCTGGCAACGCTCGTGGTCAACAAACTGCGCGGCACTCTGCAGGCAGCCGCCGTCAAGGCGCCGGGATTCGGCGACCGCCGCAAGGCCATGCTCGAGGACATCGCGATCCTCACCGGCGGCAAGGCGATCACCGAGGACCTCGGCATCAAGCTCGAGAACTTCAAGCTCGACGACCTCGGCGAGGCGAAGAAGATCACGATCGACAAGGACAACACCACGATCGTCGAGGGCGGCGGGACCTCCTCGGCCATCGAGGGCCGCGTCAAGCAGATCCGCGTGCAGATCGACGAGACCACGTCGGACTACGACCGCGAGAAGCTGCAGGAGCGGCTGGCAAAGCTCGTTGGCGGCGTCGCGGTGATCAAGGTTGGCGCGGCGACCGAGACCGAGATGAAGGAGAAGAAGGCCCGGGTGGAGGACGCGATGCACGCCACCAAGGCCGCGGTCGAGGAGGGCATCGTCCCCGGCGGCGGCGTGGCGCTGCTGCGCGGCTCGAAGGCGCTCGACAAGCTGAAGCTCGAGGGCGACCAGCTGGTCGGAATGCAGATCATCAAGCGCGCGATCGAGGAGCCGATGCGGTGGATCGCCACCAACGCCGGCAGCGAAGGCTCCATCGTTGTCGCCCGCGTGAAGGAAGCCAAGTCAGCCGACGAGGGCTTCAACGCGGCAAGCGATACGTACGAGGATCTCGTCAAGGCCGGCGTCATCGATCCGGCCAAGGTCGTGCGCAGTGCGCTGCAGAACGCATCCTCGATTGCCTCGCTGCTTCTGACGACGGAAGCGCTCGTTTCAGAGATTCCGGAAGATAAGAAGGAAGCGCCGGGAGCGGGACACGGCGGCGGGATGCCTGGGATGTACTAACGCTCGAATTTCGAGATTTTGGGATTTGGAGAGTTGGAGGCCCGGGCGGCTTCGCTGCCTGGGCTTTTTTAGCCCAAACGCCTGCGCTACGCACGAATCCATCCGGAACAAACGCACTAACCTGACTCGTCGTATGTAGCGGCGCACCTTCACGTCCGCCTTAACGCACAAATCTCACGCGGAACAGTTTCGGCCAGAGCTTGCCCGTGATCAGAAACGTTCTGTCGGACGGGTCGTAGGCGATGCCGTTCAGCACAGCGTCGGCCTGCCGTTCCATGGGTGACAACAGATTCGGCGCCTCGATGCGTGCGGTGACGTATCCCGTGGCGGGATCGATGCGCACGATCACATCCTGGGTCCATAGGTTTGCGTAGACGGCGCCGTCGACGCACTCGAGCTCGTTCAACTGCGGAAGCGCCACGCCATTCATCGTGACGCGCACGGTGCGGACGATGCTGAAGTCGGACGGTTTGCGGAACGTCAGCTCGGCGCTGCCGTTGCTCATCACCAGCTCTTTGCCGTTGTAGCAAAGGCCCCACCCCTCACCCTGATAGGTGAACTCGCTCTCGCGTGCAAAGGTGCGGCGGTTGTAAGTGAACGCCTTGTTGTTCTGCCATGACAACTGGTAAAGGCGCTCGCCGACGAGCGCCAGCCCCTCAGCAAACACCGGTGGCGGAACCTCGATCCGCTTGATCACGCGTCCCGTGGTCAGCTCGACTTGGCGCAGGCTCGATCGACCCACCAGGCCCGTGCTTTCGTAGAGCACACCGTTATCGAGCAGCAGGCCTTGCGTGAACGCGGCGCGATCGTGCGGATAGCTGCGCACGACCTCGACGCGGAGCCGCTCGACAGGTTTCGCCTGCTCAGCCACCGCCGACGCAGACAGGAGCCAGGTCACAGATAATGCAGATAAAAAGCAAGCCGCAGACAAACGCAGATTAACGCAGATACGCTTTTGATCGTGAAGAACTGCCGGCCGCTTCGCGACGCCCAGGCGCACATCAACCGCCGGCCGCGCGTCACGATCCAAGACGTTATCTGCGTCCATCTGCGTTTATCTGCGGCGCTATCTGCGGACCTCAGCGAGGAACGCCGCGAGGTGATCGCCCCACACCGCCGGCAGCGTATGCGTGCCGTGGCCACGTGTGGCATCGCTCGTCGGGATCAACACAAACTTGCCGCGCGGGATCTTTTTGATCAGCGTTCCCATCATCGGCAGCTCCGGCGGATTCACGAAATCGTCCGCGGAGTTGATCGCGAGAAGCGGGGCCTTGATCTTCTCGAGATGCGGCGACGGGTCGTAATCCTCCGAGGCCCGGAAGTAGTAAAGCATGTCGTTGGCATCGCTGTTCTTCGTGCGTGATGCAATCTGATCCGCAAGCCACGCGTCGGCGGCTTTCGCTGTCGGAAACTGTTTCTGCCACTGCAGCGGCACGCTCGTCGCCATCATCAGAAAGCCGAGCGCGCTCGCGAGGCCGCGCGGTTGTTCGGTGTAATCACCGTTCTTCCACGTCGGGTCCGTCACGATCGCGTCGATCAACAGCTTGCGCCACACGCGATTGCGTCCCGCGATCTCCACGGGGTTGCTCGCGAGCGGCACCAACGCGTCCATGAACTCGGGATAAAGATAGCCCCACAGCCACGTGTGCATGCCGCCCATCGATGTGCCGGTCACCACATGCAGATGCGTCAGCCCAAGGCCTTCGCTGACGAGTCGATGCTGAAGGCGCACCATGTCGGTGTAGCGATACTGCGGAAACTTCATCCGCAGGCCGTCGCTCGGCTTGCTCGATTGTCCGTGACCGATGTTGTCGGGCAGGACGATGAAGTACTTCTCCGCGTCGTATAACTGACCCTTCCCGTACAAGCGTCCTGCCCAGCCCGCACCGACGAACTGCGCGCCCGTCCCACCGGTGCCGTGCAGAATCAGGATTCCATTGCGCACAACGCCGTCCGCGTCCTTGCGCGGCTGCCCGATCGTGCGGTAGTGCAGCTTCAGCTCGGGAAGCGTCTCGCCGCTTTGGAAGGTGAAATTGCGAACAACGAAATCGCGCTCGACAGGTGCGGGATACGTGGCCTGCGCTGCCGCCAGCGACGGCAGCACGAGAAACACCGCCAACAGAATCCGTTTCATCCGCGTAATGTTACCGAAGACCGTCGACCGGAGACCGTCGACTTCAGCGAAGAGTGAACGTCAATTCGATCGTGATGAGCACCGGCACCGGCTCGTTGCTCCGCATCCCGGGCACGAACTTCCACTGCCGCGCCGCTTTGACAGCTTCTTGATCGAGGCCAAAGACCGAGTCGAGCGATCGCACGATCTTGATGTCGCCCACTGAGCCATCCGGCATGACGACGCATTCGAGCCACACGGTGCCTTGCACCTTGGCGCGCATCGCGTCGGCCGTGTACGCAGGCTTCTTCTCGAAGAGGACCTTCGGCACCGTGACGCCGTTTCCCGGCCGGTACGCGCCGCCGCCAGTGCCGCCGCCGAACCCTGGTCCGAGACCTGACCCTTGACCCGAGCCGATGCCAGTTCCCTTTCCGGTCCCACCGCCGCCGCCGGTTCCCGATCCCTGCGACGTCGTTTCCGCAACTTTCGGCGCCTCGAGCGCGCCGGGCAGCGGCGTTTCCGCCGCCGCCATTGGCTTGGCCGGGATATTGAGGTCTTCCACTGGAGGCGGCTCCACCTTGGGCGGTTCAACCGGAGCAGGCTCAGGTTTCTTTACAGGTATGGTGACCTTTTCTTTGCCCGGCAACTCGACCTTCTTCGGCGGCTCGGGATTGTTGTTCCCGCCGCCACCGCCACCACCACCAGGGCCAGGATCCGAAAGCCACACGATGTCTTTGGCCTGGACCTCCGGCACGATATCGAGGCCGGGAGATTCGGGCGCATAGCGCACGACGAGAAAACAAATGAGGATAAACAGCGCGTGCGAGGCAACCGAGCCGAGCGCTCCCATGCGCGAGTGTCCGCTTTCAAACGAGAAGTGGACCTCGACGGGCCGATCGGCGAGCAAATGCAGCTGACGTGAAGTCGGCTGCGTCGTGCGGGCGGCTGGGTCGGGCGCTTGGTTCATGCGCGTAAAGCCTGGTCAGCTTTCATTTTGACCGACGGTTCCGGGGCTGACAAGAGCCATTCCGTCAATTTGGAGATTTCGCGTCGTAGAAAGCTTGGAGCAGATCGCCAGATCGGCCAATTGCCAAATCTGAAAATTTCCAAATCTTCAAATTTGCTCGAAATCTCGACATCGCCAAGTCCCCAGATTCACTTGTCACTTGGTCGAGTACCCGTTACGAGCGCGCACCCGCACATCGGAGCGGTTCACCTTGACACTGATGCTTCGCCACTCGGGGTCCTCGGCCCGCCAGGGCTCCGACGGGGCGTAGCCAATCAGGTATTGAGACCGCAAGTCGTCCGCGATCGCCGTAAGCGTCGGCACCAGCTCGCGCGGGTCCTTGAGATGGAACGACCGTCCGCCGCTGACCGACGCGAGTTCCGCGAAGAGCGGAGCGCGTTTGGGGCCGACTGCGATGGGATAGATCAACACATCGGACCGGCGTGCGCGATCGAGCACCATCGCCGCGGTTGCCCGGCTGTAGCGATCCTCTCCGTCGGAGAGGGCGACGATGGCGCGGCGGCCGGTTTCCGGTTCGAGCAGGTCGAGCGACGCGATGAGCGCGTCGTGCAGCGATGTCGTGCTCCACGGATCGAGCGCGTCGAGCGCTTTGAGGAGCGGCGCTTTGTCCGCACTCAAAGGCGCGAGCACCTGCACCTCGCCGCTGATGCCGATCAGCATGGCGCGGTCCTCCGGCTTCAACCCGGCAACGAATGCCCGGCCGGCGGTTTTGGCCATGGTCAGCGGCTTGCCGGCCATGCTGACGCTGCGATCGATCGCCAGCGCGACCGCGGCCGGGAACTCGCCCGACACAAACGCTGTGATGCGCTGTGGCTTGTCGTTTTCGAGAATGCTAAATGCCTCGCGCGGGAGGTCCTTCACGGCACGTCCGGAGGCGTCGGTGACAGTTGCATACACTTCGACTTCGTCGACGCGGCTGGTGAATTGCGCGTGCGCGAGCTCGACGGGGGCCGCTGAGGTTAGTGTTAGAATCAACACCAAGGAGCCGCACATGGGTCTCATCGCGCTTTTCGGACCGATCGGCCTGCCGGAGATGCTGATCATCCTCGTGATCATCATGCTCATCTTCGGTGCAAGCCGCCTGCCGGAGATCGGCAAGGGCATTGGTCAAGGGATCAAGAACTTCAAGGGCTCGTTCAAAGACGACTAGTCCTCGTTAGAGTACGACTCGCGTTTCGCCAACCCGTCTGGTGACGCGTTCGCGATCCAACCACTCCAGCAGCGGAATCGCGAATTTTCTGGTTATCCCGTATCGGTCTTTAAACGTCGCGACATCGACCGCCGCGCGGCCGCCCGGTGCCGCCGCTTTGAGCGCCTGCATATCCGCCTTGAGCTGTTGCAGCGCGTCGGCGTGAAATACCAGCGTGTCCACCCGCGCCAGAACTTTCTGGCGCAACAGCAACGACGTCATCTTCTCTACGAGCTGCACGGGCAGCCGTTTCTCCGCCGCGAGCGTGGCCGCATCAGGCGGCTTGAGACCGCTGTCTTTGTAAACCGCTTCGATCGCGGCGCGGGCGCGCGCTTCCTCGGGCGAAAGTTCGAGGCGACGCCCCGGGAGCGCGAGGCGATCGCGCACGCTCAAGCGGCCGGCCCGCGAGAGATCCTGAAGCACGAGCTCGTACACGTTCGCGTGCGCATGCGCGAACAGCCGCTCGCGCGCTTCTTCGCGCGGCAGGCCATCGGCAAGCGGCTGCGTTTTGTGAAACTCCCCTACCAGCGCAAGTAATCGTTCGCCGCGCTCCTGGACAAGATCGGCGGCCACAAGGCGATCCGCGGCCACGCGCGCGCGGCCGCTTTGTTCGAGCCGGCCCACCAGCGCGCTGACGTTGTCTGGGAAAACTCCGAGACGCGGCACCAGCTTCTCGATCGGCAATCCCGCCACTCCGCTATCGCCGATCATGCGCAGGGCCGCCGTCTCGTCACTGTCGTCGCCTGACAACGCGAGCGCGGCGAAGCGCGCGGCCGCCCCCGCCGATCGCACACCTCGGCGCGGAGGATCAGGATCCAGCACCACGCCGCCGCCGATCGTGATCGGCGGCGAATAGGCGCGGAGCACAAAGCGGTCGCCGCGCGTCACCGCCACCGGCGCTTCGAGACGCACGCGGATCGCGGCGCCGGAGCCGGGCTGAAGTTCGGATGTCGCCGTTCCTGCAATCGACACGCGACCGAGCACTTCGGCCGTGCCCTGATGAAAACGAACGCGGGCGCCGTGTTTCAGCTTCTTCGCGCTGCCGAGCAGATCGAAGTCGGCATCCACTCGCCGGGTCACAGCCAACGTATCTGGCGCGATCAGAGTCTGTCCGCGCGCAATCTCGGCGACCTCGATTCCCCCGAGATTTACCGCGGTGCGCTCGCCCGCAACAGCGTAGTCGCGTTTCTTGCCGTGTACTTGAACACCACGCACACGCGCGCGCATCTCGCCTGGTACGAGCGCAAGCTCGTCCTCGACGCGCACGCGGCCCGATACCAACGTGCCGGTGATAACCGTACCGAAGCCCTGCATGGAGAATGCGCGATCGATCGGCAGGCGCGCGGCAGCGGCGACGGGACGGGCAGCGACTTGGCGAGCGATCGCGGTCAGCGCGTGCCGCAAGTCATCGAGCCCCTGTCCGGTTTTCGCCGAAACCGGCACGATCGGCGCGTCCTCGAGAAAGGAACCCTTGACCAGGTCACGCACTTCGAGCCGCACCAGCTCGATCGTGTCGCTGTCCACGAGATCGGTCTTGGTCAGCACGACCAGTCCGCGGCCGACCCGCAGGAGGCGGCAGATGTCGAAGTGCTCGCTTGTTTGCGGCATCACCGATTCGTCGGCCGCAACAATCAGCATCACGCAGTCGATTCCGCCCACGCCCGCGAGCATGGTCTTGACGAATCGCTCGTGCCCTGGCACGTCCACGAAAGCAACCGTCGTCTGATCGATCGTGGCGAAGGCGAAGCCGAGCTCAATTGTGATGCCGCGTTCCTTTTCCTCTTTCAGACGATCGGGATCGGTACCCGTGAGCGCGTAAACGAGAGTGCTCTTGCCGTGATCGATGTGACCGGCGGTGCCAACGACGATGTGATTCATGGAAGAAGAATCATCATGTAGCGCGGACCTTTAGGTCCGCGATCGAAGCTAGGAACGATTCCTGCGCGCGGCGCGTTCTTGGCGGCCCGGCCGCTGCTTCTTACGTCGCGCAGCTTGTTTGATCTTGCGTCGCTCCTCAGGCGTGCCCTTGCGTTGTTCCTTCTTCGCGCGGGCCTGGCTGCGTCGCGCGCCACGGCGCCGTTCGTCTTCGCGCAGGGCGACGAGCACGTCTTCGAGGCCGAGGTCGATCTGCCGCTTTTCCAGATCGACGCGTACCACTTGAACGGTCACCCGATCTCCGAGTCGATATTTCTTTTTCGTGTTCTCGCCAAAGAGCGTATGTGTCGTTTCACTGTAGCGGTAGTAATCATCGGCCATCGACGACACGTGCACCATGCCCTCGACGTAATGTTCGACGAGCTCGACAAAGAGTCCGAAGGGTGCGACGCCGGTGATGTAGCCTTCAAACACGTCGCCGACCTTGTCGGCCATGAAGCGCACCTTCTTCCACTGAACCAGCTCCCGCTCCGCTTCGTCGGCGCGGCGCTCCATTTCCGAGGTGTGGCGGCCGATCTCGGGCAGGTCCTCGGCAAGCTCTTCCTTGCGCTCGTCGGTCACGCGCGTTTTGCGCAGCTCACGCAGCAGACGGTGCACCACCAGATCCGGATAGCGGCGAATCGGCGAGGTGAAATGCGTGTAAGTCTGCGCCGCGAGGCCAAAATGTCCCACGTTCATCGAGTCATACCGCGCCTTCTGCATCGTCCTGAGCATCAGCAGCGCAATGGGCCGCTCCTCAGGTTTGCCGTGAATCTGCTGCACGAGCCTCTGGAAATGCATCGGCTTAGGGCCGGTGGCAGGCAGCGCCAGAGTGTAGCCAAGCGATGAGACGAACTCTTGGAACTGCAGCACCTTGAGAGGATCCGGCGGCTCGTGAATGCGATAGAGCGCCGGCATGTGGTTGGACTCGAGATGGTGCGCCACCGTTTCGTTGGCGAGCAGCATGAACTCTTCGATGATGCGGTGCGCGATGTTGCGTTCCGATGCGACGATGTCTGCGATGAGCCCCTCGGCATCGAGAATCACTTCCGGCTCCGGCAGATCGAAATCCACTGAACCGCGGCCTTTGCGCCGGCCGTTGAGAATGTGAAAGAGATCGCGCATCGACTCGAAGGTCGGCACCAGCTCGCGGTAGCGCGTCGTCACCTCCTGGTCGTGCGACGTCAGGATGGCGTTGACATCCGTGTAGGTCATTCGCTCAGTGCTGCGAATCACGCCATCGTGCATCTCGTAACGGACAACATCGCCGCGCCGGTTCACTTCCATCAGGCACGACTGGACAAGCCGATCGACGTGCGGGTTCAGGCTGCAGATGCCAGTGGCGAGCTCGGCGGGGAACATGTGCACGGCACGTTCGGGAAAATAAACGGACGTGCCGCGTTCGTAGGCTTCCTGATCGAGCGCGCTGCCTTCGACGACGTAATGCGCGACATCGGCAATGTGAACACCAAGCCAGTAATTGCCGTTCTTGAGCCGCTCGATCGAGATGGCGTCGTCGAAATCACGTGCGTGCTCGCCGTCGATGGTGACCACAATGCGATCGCGGAAATCGGTGCGCCCGCGAACGTCGCGTTCTTTGACCGTCACGCCAATGCGGCGCGTGTCTTCGATCGACTCCGCACTGTGTTCGTCGGGAATGGCGTGCTTACGCAGGATGATTTCCGTGTCGACCCCTGGTTGGTCGATGGCGCCGAGCACTTCGACGATGCGGCCGAGTGGACCGCGTGATGGTGTCGGCCAGCGCGTGATTTCCACGGTGACCATGTCACCTGGACTGGCCGCTGCCGCCTCGCCGCGTGGGACATAGACGTCGGCGTTTACACGGCGATCGAACGGAAGGACAAACCCGAGACCGGCGCCGTCGAGATCGTAACGACCCACGATCGTTTGCGCCCGGCGCTCGAGCACACGCACGATGCGTCCTTCGACGCGGCCGTCGGGCCGATGCTGTTCGATTCGGACGACCACACGATCGCCGTGCAACGCTTCCTTCAGGTTGGCGGCGGCAATGTAGATGTCGCCCTTGGCGCCCTCAATGGGGCGCTCGGGCGTGACGAAAGCAAAACCGCTTGGATGCGCTTCGAGACGGCCCACCACCAGATCCATGCGATCGGCAAGGCCGTAGCGATTGCCGCGGACCTCGACGATCTCGCCGTCGGCGACCAGCGATCGCAGCAGGCGCTTGAGCGCCGAGCGCTCTTCGCGCGGGATTTTCAGGACGGTGACGAGCTCGCGGGCGGTCGCGGGGTGATGGATGCGTTCGCGCATCGCGCGCAGCAACTGATCACGAGACATTCAACTGATTGTAAAAGGCCCCGCGCCATTAGTGACATTGCGGAAACAGGCCACGCAGTTTCTGCGGTCGGGGGTTGAGATATTTACCAACTTTGCAACTCGATGTGAGGAATGAGCAAGCCTTTTACGGTGTCAGCAGAATCTGCAGATCGCCGACGTTGGTTCCAGTTGGGCCTGAGCGGATCAAATCGCCGAGCGCGTCGAAAAACGCGTACGAGTTGTTATCGTTCAAGTAGCTCTCGGGCGCAGCCAGACCAAGCTGGGCCGCGCGCGTCAGTGTGGTCGAATCAACGATCGCGCCAGCGGCGTCGGTTGGGCCGTCGATACCGTCGGTCCCGACACTGGCGGCAACGGCATCGCCTGGAAGCGTGGCCAGCGCGCGTGCCAATGCCAACGCAAATTCCTGATTGCGCCCGCCGCGGCCGCGTCCGATCACCCGAACCGTCGTTTCGCCCGAGGAAATCACACAGGTGCGGCCGACGTCAGCCAACTGCCGAACATATTCGAACCACTCCACTGCGACTCGGCGTGCTTCTCGCGTCACCGGCTGCTCGATGACCAAGGCACGATAGCCAAGCTGCTCCGCCGCCGCCCGCGCGCCGCTCATGGCGTTGAACCGGCTGCCAATCACGTGCGCCTGGACGCGAGATATCGCCGCGTTGTCTGCTTTCGGTGTATCGGCAATCTGTCCGGCGATGCCCTTCGCCATCACCGAGCGCACGGACGCGGGCTGGTCCTGCTCGACGACATGGCGATTCAGGGCGGCGACTGCATCGACCCATGTCGACGAATCGGGTACACCTGGACCGGATCCGATCACGCCGAGATCATCGCCAACGACGTCCGAAATCGCGAGCGTCATCGTCGTTCCCGCGCATGCGGCTGCCAGTCGGCCACCTTTCACTTCCGACAGATGTTTGCGCACAGTGTTGAGGGCATGAATGTCCGCACCGCCACGCAGCATCGCCTGGACAACTTCCTGTTTGTCGGCAAGCGGGATGCCTGGCAATGGCCGCGCGAGCAAGGCCGACGCGCCGCCGGAGAGAAGAATCACGAGCAAGCCGTCGGCGGGTACCGCGCGCGCGATCGCCAGCGCTCGCGTCGCCGCTTCGACGCTACGTTCGTCGGGCACCGGATGCGCGGCTTCTCGCCACTCGACCAACGTCGGAAGCTCGACATCGCGATGCGTTCCCACGGCGAGCGCTTGCACGGTTTTTGTTTGCGGAATGGCGAACCATGCAGCCGTCATCGGCGCGGCCGCCTTGCCCGCCGCAATGAGATGAACAGGTGCAGTGGTTACCTGCTGGAACTTGCCTTCATTGGCGAACGCACGCGAGAGCGCAGCGGCAGCGCCGGCCGCACTAACGCCCGCACGGGCGATGGTGAGCAGATCCTGACGAGCGTGCGCGAGCGACTGACTCAGTGTTGCCTGACTCGGTGTCGCCTCGCTCAGTGCGCCTTATGCGGATCTGACCAGGACGACAACTTCGTGACCACATCGATTTCCCGCAAAAGCTTCGCCACCACCTGATTGGCGTCTTCTTTTGCCGATAGCTTGTCTACTTGGGAAATGATGCGAACGAGGGCGGATTCGACGTTGTTGATGGCCTGTGCGGAGAAGAATTCCCGCTGCTGCTGGAGGCAGCGATGATGTTTCAGAAACTCTTCTTTGTAGAACTCAATTAGCGGCGAACTGGGCGACGGACCTGGACGATCGATAAAGGGTCGCGGCATACGGTCCTTTGAAGCCCTCACGATTATGGAGACCTTTTCAGTGTAAGAACTTCGCGAGGCCGTGTCAACGGCGAGGCCCGAAAAATCGGGCGTTTCGACCGATCGTTCAACGAACGCCACGCGAGACCACATGCCCGTCAGAGCCACCCACCGCCAGCGCTGCAACTACCACGATCGTAATTTCGCTTATTGCAAGAAAGCGCACGCCCGCGAGCGCGCCGAACGCAGTCAGCGCGTCACCCCATCGGCTCTTCGCGGTATTGAAAAGCGCCCTTAGCAACAGCAACGCCACCGCAGCCCCTGTGCCGCCGATGAGCGTGCCTTCGGCGATCGAGGGCCCGCGGATGAAGGCGAACGGCGCGCCTCGCCTGTGTCCGCGACGTCGGCGAGCTCGGGGAAGTCGCTGCGGAACCGTGTCTTTGCCCGAAGCAACGTGGTCTTGCCGCGCCGCTCGGTCCGGTTAAAAAGACGAACTCGCCCTTCTCGATGTTGATGGAAACGTCACGCAGCCCGTAGACCCCTTCCCCGTACGCTTTTCCTAATCCGTCGGTTTCAATCACCGCGTGTAGTCTACTAGGTCCGCGCGCACGCGGCCGAAGCCGGCTTCGATCGTCGCGCGCAGCGGCACTCTTCGCTCGTCGTCGCTAAGCCAGATGGTCAGCGTGACCGGTCGCCGTCGCTCGATGCGGCGCGTAAGTCGCGGCTCGACACGAATGGCGCGGTAGGTGTTTCCACCCACCTCGATGGTCTCCTTATCGGCAACCGAAACTTGCAGCAGCAATGGCGAGCCTGCCTCGTTGATTGGTACGGTGATGATGGCGCCTGGTTGCAACCTCAGCGTGCGCGCGTAGTAGAGCGCGGTGAGGGCGTCGCGCGTCGCGGGCACGCCGAGCGGCAGCGCCACGGCCTCCGGCTGCCGCGCTTGACCGGGAGTTTCGCCCATGCGCACGACCCGCGCCTCGCGATCGAACACGTACGTTCGATCGAGCGATCTGCGCCCCTCGCGAACCTCGCGGGTGTGCTCGATCGGCTGCAACTCGCGATTGGCGGTAGTGACGAAGCGGTCGCGTGCCTCGAAAAAACTCGATACCCAGTCGGCGGTTTCGGCGAGCGCCTCGAATTCCCACCGGTCGCCGCCGGACTCTCCGTCGATGACGCGCAGCGAGGCGCGTCCTGCGGCGAGATTGAGCGGACCACCATCCCAGTGCACTTCATACACTGCGTGCTCGCCTGCCTCGAACGGCGGCACGCCGGGCGGTGGCGGCGGCTCGGCTATCACGTCTTCGAGCGACGCCTCCGCTTCCGGCGTCCAACGCAATTCGTAGATGATGCCGTCGTTGAGGCGCGCGCGCTCGACGAGCGGCGAGCGTGGATTGCCGGCACCGCCGATCGACGTCCCGCTGACGACAAAACGAACGTCGAGCTCTTTGAGCGTGAGAAAGGCTTCCGTCGAGGGGATGTCTGCCAGCGCGTTGACCAGCGCGGGATAAAAGTCCGGACGCTGACCGCTGTAGCCGTTGACGATCGGGCGGCCGTGCTCGAGCGACTGGACCATGAACGGCGTGTTCTCGATATCCATCGTCAACGGCAAGTGCACGACCGCTCCGGGTTCGGGCGCGGTTTTCAACCAGGCGGCCACTGGCGTGGATCGCGGAGGTGCGGGCGCGAGGGGAAGCGGACTGTTGACGTACTCCAGTAGCGCCGCGGCAACGAGGATTGTCGAGATCCGGCGGGCTGCGCTAAAACCCAGGACCGATCCCGGTCGGCTCCCAGGCAGCTGTCTGAGCCCAAGGGCGGCGAGGGTCGCGAGGCCGAGCATGGCGATCACGGAAAAACGTGCGGGCGCGCGGATCGCTCGAAAGCCAAAGACGTTGTCGTGCAGCAGCGCGTAAAGGCCGCGAACGCCTTCGGGACCACCCGACAACACGACTCCGGCCACGATGAGCGCGAGGGAGGAGAGCACGAGCGGGCGCGAATCGCGATTCCAGTTGCGCCACATGCCAAAGAGAGCGAGAGCCGTCAGAACGAAGCCAGGAAACAGATAGTGTTCGACACCGCTCCGATCGCGTGTGTCCGGCGACGACGGCGACGGCGCAAGGACCCCAGTCCTGCCGTACACCAGATTGGTCGGTGGCACTTGCACGTAGCTGCGCGGGCCGGCTGAGTGCTGTGACGCTTCGGACGGTGTCTGGCCGAAGCCTTGGGATTGCTGCGACCGGACGTACGGCCACAGCAGCGGCGCCGCGCACACCAACGCCGTCACACCGGCCACCACGAATCGCAGCCACAACCGGCCGCTTCTCCACTGTCCCGTCGCGAGGGCCAGCAGGGCGCCACTCGCGACGACCACGACGGCCGTCATCACGCCGTAGGAGATGCTCGCGATCGTCTGCAGCGCAGTAAGCGATCCGAGCGCGAGAACGTCGCGCCAGCGTCGTCCCGCAACGAGCCGATGGACGCACAGCAACGCGAGCGGCATGAAATACAAGGCGTGAAGCTGGATCTGCAGCAAATGCGCGGTGCGATATGGCCAGCACGCCCAGGCGAGTCCGGCGAGCAGCGCTCCCCGCGCTGACCCCGTCACCGCACGCACGAACGCGTGCATCGCCCACCCGCTCAGCGCGATCGACAGAATCACGAGCAGGTTGTAGCAAAGCACCACGTTCCCGGTTGCGGCATACACCGGAGATAGCGCGAGCGATTGCAGCAGGAAGTGATCGGAATACGCGAGGGTGTTTTCCGCGGGAAAGAAAATGTTGGCGTCGAACACGCGGCCGCTGAACACGCTCGCCGGATCGGTCGTCCACGCGCGCAGGCCCCAGCCAAGAATCCAGAGATTGAGGAACGGCTCTCCTGGCCCTTGCGGCGCGCCGATGCGGTCGGTGAGATGAACAGCAAGCGGCCAGGTGATCACCACGGCAGCGGAGAAATACGCCGCGAGCACGGGCAGATGCCGTCGCCACCGCATCACCGACCTGCACGACGGGCCGTTACGTGAGCAGGTCGGCTTTCCACAACTTCTCCCGCACTGAGATGAAGAACGCCCAGGTCGCGAGCGCCACAGGAATCGCCATAGCGAGGAACATCTCGCCCAGATACCAGGCCGACGAATCGGTACTGGCCGGGACAACAAGCAGCAGATCGGCCACAAGCACGCCGATGGTCAGCGTGGTGAGTCCCCAACGCAGCACCGCGACAGCAAACATGCCGAAGTAAAGAAAACTCCTCGCCCCTTCCAGGAGCGGGGTGTGACTATCCAGCGCATCGAGCACACCGTAGATCAATGCAAACACGAAGGCGGCGGCCCACTGATTACGCAGCAGAATCCGGAACAGAAACAACAAGAAAAAAACAAGGAGCGCGCTGCGCACGGCATAGATCGCATGCATCACGATCTCCCTGGCAGCACTTCTCAAGCCAAGGAGCAGTTCAGGTGGCGGCCAGCTAGCCTGATCGCTCGACTGACTCGTGCTCCTGACAAGAAGCGCAGTGGCGACGCCCAGCGCGACGCCGAACAGCACGTCGCGTCCGACGATGGGATCGCGAACGCGCCCGCCGAGCACGGTTGTCCACGACACCAGCGTTTGCGGCCAATGGCGCCGCACCAACGGTTCCAGCGCAAGATAAATGGCCCAAAAGAGAGCGCCGTAGAAGACCGTCGTGACGATGGCGAGAAGAAAAATCCCGAGCATCGACGTCGAGGCCACGAAATGCGCCTGGCAGAGCCACAGCATCCACAGCGCCGCCACTATTGAACTGGCGAGCCGCAACGCCCCGCGCTGGTCACCGCGTCCCTGGCGCAGGTTCTTGCGTGCGAGCAGGCTACCGCCGATGACCACTGTCAGCGCGAAAGCGAATACGATCACGAGCATCGCGGTCTCGCCTTCGCTGCTGTCCGTCGCGGTCCGCCACGGCTTCGTCCAAGGACCGATCACCTGAAACGCAACAGGCCGGCCACCGAGCGACGCGCCTTCGACACGCAATGGAAGCGTCGTGTCCGGCCACGTGCCGGTCCACGCGACGCGCGCATCAGCGTCCGCGAGCCAGTGCCACTCCGGCATCGCAGGCTGCAACGACACCGTGTCCAGACCGGCTGCCTTGAGCAGCATCGTCCAATCCACCGCCGGCGGTTGCCCGGTCGCTGGTTGAACCTGCGGCGGAATCGCTTCGAACGCGGTGAGGAATCCCTGATGATCGAGCGTGAGCTGAATCTGATTCGAGTAGATGGGCGGCGGGTCAACCGAGTCGACGATACCTGGCGTCAGCAGATCGTGATGAAACTGAAAGCCACTCATCGGAAACGGGCTCCGCCGGTAGCGGAACGCGAGCGGCGATGGTCGCTGCGACAGCAGGCCGCGCCACGCCAGTCGGTTGCCCGAATCGCGACTGAAATCGATCAACGAGTCGTCCCAATCGAACCAGTAGACTTCGTCTCGCGGCCGATCAGCATAGCCGATCTGTCGAATCGCATCGCGCGCTTTTTGGGCGAGAACGTCGGCGTTGTATTCGGGACGCAGAGCCTCGAGCGGGCTCGCACGCAGCGCCATGACGTACGAGGCAGCGACGCCCAGCAGGATCGCGGCGAACACCGGAACCGCGACGCGCCGGCTCAGGCCCGCGCCTTCGCCTGCCGCTGCCACGATCTCCGGTGACGGCGTCTCGCCCGCGGCAAGCGCCGCGGCGAGCGGATCGCCGCCAGGCAACGCAGCCGACAGTGCGAGCGCCGTTGACGGGCGACGCGCCGGATCGGAATCGAGGCAGCGCAGAATCGCGCGCTCGATCGTCGGATCGATCGTTGTCACGATTTCACTGGGCGGCGTGATACGGCCGCTTTGATGCTGCTCGATCAATTCGTTCAGCGTGGTGGCGCTGAACACGCGCCGCCCCGTGAACAACTCGTAGAGCACGAGGCCGAGCGCGTAGATGTCGCTGCACGGGGTGACCTCGCGCCCGAGGAGCTGCTCCGGCGCCATGTACGCCGGTGTGCCGGCGCGAACCGAGTCCACGGCTCCGGCAGCGGCGAGGCCAAAGTCCATCAGCCGCACCTGACCCGCGTCGTCGAGCATCACGTTCGCCGGCTTGAGGTCGCGATGGATCACACCGCGCTCATGTGCCGCGGCAAGCCCCGCGCACAGCTGCCGCGCCATTTCGGTGGCTTTGTCTTCAGGGAACCGGCCGATGCGTCGCAGCGACGTGGAGAGATCCTCACCGGCGACGAACTCCATCGAGAGAAAGAGGTGACCGTCGACTTCGCCGATGTCATAGACGCGGCAGACGTTCGGGTGTGACACCTGACGCGCGGTTCGCACTTCGTTGTGAAACTGCGCGAGAAGGACCGCATCGCTGCTGACGGTGTCGGGAAGGAACTTCAACGCGACCGGCTGCCCGAGGCGCAGGTCGTCGGCGCGATAGACCTCGCCCATGCCGCCGCGTCCGAGCAGGCCGATGATGCGATAGCGACCATCCAGGATCGCGCCGGGCGGGAAGCGCCCATGGCTAATCGAGTCGGGATGATGTCAGCCAACCGCTGGAAGATGATTTGGAACCCGAAGGTGATGAGGGCCGCACAACCGCTTCAGCAATGTTTTCCGCGGCGGCAGTCGGCGCGACCGTCCGCTCCTCGACCGTGGCGTTCGACGCCGAGTCGCCATCGAGCGCCATACCGCATGCGGCGCAGAATCGCGCTTGCGCAGGCACCGTGGCGCCGCACCGAGGGCACGACATCGAAGAAGATTCTACGGGAAGTTACAAGTTCAAAGTTCAAAGTTCAAAGTTCAAGTTGAAAGTTCAAAGTGTCAAGTACGCAGCTCCCAACTTTGAACTTTGAACTTTGAACTTTGAACTCCGCGAGCTACTGCCTCCCCAGCTCGCGTTTGAGCAGCTCGTTGACGACCTTCGGATTCGCTTTCCCTTTCGACGCTTTCATCACGTGGCCAACGAGAAACCCGAAGGCGTTGTTTCGACCCTTGCGGAATTGCGCGACGGCATCGGGATTGGCCGCAATCGCCTCGCGCACGATGCCGGCGAGCGCGTCCTCGTCTCCGATCTGCGCCAACCCCTCGCTCTGGACGATCTCATCCGCCGAGCGCCCGGATTCGTACATCTTCGCGAACACGTCTTTCGCAACCGTGCTGCTAATCGTCCCCCGATCGACCAACCGGATCAGCCCGGCAAGGGCGTCGGGCGTGAGCGGGACCTGATCGATCGTGATGCCGCGTTCCTTCAGCGTTCGCAGCAGCTCGCCCATGATCCAGTTGCTTGCCGCTTTCGGATTCTGCGACGCGCGTGCGGTTTCCTCAAAGTAATCGGCGAGGTGACGATTGTGCGTGAGCAGGTTGGCGTCGTATTCGGGCAGCGCGTATTCCGCAACAAACCGCTTCATGCGCGCTTCAGGCAGTTCGGGAAGCGACGCGGCAACGGCTTCGCGTCGTCTCGCATCGACCACGAGTGGCGGCAGATCCGGTTCGGGGAAATAGCGGTAATCGTGGGCCTCCTCCTTGCTGCGCATCGAAAACGTCCGGCCCTGTGCGGAATCGAACAGCCGCGTTTCCTGCACTACCCGCCCACCGTGCTCGATCACATCGATTTGCCGTTCGATCTCGTACTCGAGCGCTTTCTGCAGATAGCGGAACGAGTTGACGTTCTTGACCTCCGCCTTGGTCCCCAGCCTGGTTTCACCCTGCCGCCGGATCGAGACGTTGGCGTCGCAGCGCAGACTGCCTTCCTCCATGTTGCCGTCGTTGACGCCGAGCCACACGACTATCTGTCGCAGCTTTTCGAAGAACGTCGCGGCTTCTTCGGCGGAGCGAAGATCCGGTTCAGTCACAATTTCGATCAGCGGCACACCGGCACGATTGAAATCGAGATACGTTCGCGAATCGGAATCCGGAAACCCCTCGTGCAGCGACTTGCCGGCGTCCTCTTCCATGTGAATGCGCGTGAGCCGCACGAACTTCGTCTTGCCGGATCCGTTGACTGGAATCGCCAGGCCACCGCCCGTGGCTAGCGGCTGCTCGTACTGCGAGATCTGATAGCCCTTGGGAAGATCTGGATAAAAGTAGTTCTTGCGCGCGAAAACCGATTGCTCGTGAATTTCGCACCCGAGAGCGAGCGCGGTCCGGACCGCGTAGTCGACCGCAATGCGATTGAGTACTGGAAGCGCGCCGGGAAAGCCGAGGCAGACCGGGCACACATGTGTGTTGGGCGGCGCGCCAAATGTCGTCGAACAGCCGCAGAAGATCTTGGTCGCGGTCAGAAGCTGCGCATGGATCTCGAGGCCGATGACGGCTTCGTAGGAAGACATGGTCAGTTCAAAGTTCAAAGTTCAAAGTTCAAAGTTCAAAGTGAAGAACTTTCCAACTTAACTTTGAACTTTGAACTTGAAACTTGTAACTTCAAACCTGCGGTCCCGCCTGTATCACCGCGGGATCCACGTCCGCTTCAAACGTCTTGAAGTTCTCGATGAACATCGACGCCAGCTTACGCGCCTGCGCGTCGTAGGCATCCTTGTCGGACCACGTGCTGCGTGGATCGAGCACTTCGGTTGGGACGTCCAGGCAACTGGTGGGCACGTCGATATTGAAAATCGGGTGCCGCTGATAACCGACATCGTCGAGCGTGCCGTGCAATGCCGCCGTGATCATCGCCCGTGTGTAGGCGATCTTCATCCGCTTGCCGACGCCAAAGGGGCCGCCTGTCCATCCGGTGTTCACCAGCCACACGCGTGCGCCGTGCCGCGCGATGCGCTCGCCGAGTCCGCGCGCGTACACATTCGGATTGAGCGGCAGGAATGGCGAGCCGAAGCATGTGCTGAACGTGGCGGTCGGATCCTTAACGCCCTTCTCCGTGCCCGCGACCTTGGCGGTGTATCCCGACAAGAAGTGATACATCGCACCTTCCGGCGAAAGCCGCGCAATCGGGGGCAGCACGCCAAACGCATCGGCTGTGAGCATCACGATATTTCTCGGATGACCGCCCATGCCTGATGGCACCGAGTTGTCGATGAAATCAATTGGATAGGCGCCGCGCGTGTTCTCCGTCAGAGACGCATCATCGAGATCGAGCTCCCGTGTTTCAGGGTCCATGACCACGTTCTCGAGCACGGTCCCAAAACGTCGCGTCGTCTCGAAAATCTGCGGCTCCGCTTCCTGCGAGAGCCGAATCATCTTGGCGTAACAGCCCCCTTCGAAATTGAAGACGCCGTGATCGCTCCAGCCGTGTTCGTCGTCTCCAATGAGGCGCCGCTGCGGATCGGAGGACAGCGTTGTCTTCCCCGTGCCCGACAAGCCGAAGAACAAGGTCGTGTCGCCGGCGGCCCCGATGTTGGCCGAGCAGTGCATCGACAGCACGTTCTTGAGCGGCAGGATGTAGTTGAGCACCGTGAAGATCGACTTCTTGTTCTCGCCCGCGTAACTCGTCCCGGCAATCAACACCTCGCGCGTGCCCATATTCAGCACGATCGCGACGTCCGAACGCGTGCCGTGTTTCGCCGGGTCGGCCTTGAGCCCGGGCGCCGTCAGCACAGTGAACTGCGGGTCGAAACCAGCGAGGTCCTGCTG
Organism: Acidobacteriota bacterium; assembly: GCA_046727855.1. Lineage (GTDB taxonomy): Bacteria > Acidobacteriota > Vicinamibacteria > Vicinamibacterales > UBA2999 > DASPWV01. The sequence continues at coordinate 11,243 of JBKPDL010000194.1, read as the reverse complement.
CGGCGGGACGATGAAGAGGTTGCGGACGAACAGGTTGTGCCAGGCAAGCTCCTGAACGAAACGCACCGGCAGGCGATACGACGGATCGGCGCCCGCATACAAATCCTGCACGTAGAGCTCTTTCGACGACAGATACCCGAGCATGTCGCGCTTGAGGGCATCGAACTTCGCCTGCTCGATCGCTTTGTTCACCTTGCCCCAATACACATGACCTTCGCTCAAGGGCTCTTTGACGACAAATTTGTCATTCGGCGAGCGGCCCGTGTGGGCGCCAGTCCGGCAGACCAGGGGGCCGTCTTTGGCGAGCTCGCCCTCACTACGCCGGACGGCATGTTCGTAAAGGGCCGCGGCGGACAGATTCCACTGAACGGGGCCGGACGTCCGCAAGCCGTGCTGCTCCAAGCTGCGCGCGTGTCCTGCCTGCATGATGCTCATTGATTACTCCAGAGGGGACCGAGCCAAATAATCTGTGGATCGTACCGGCTGGAATCGCGCTAAGTCAATATCGCAGACCGATTTGCCCCGATCCTGTTACAATTCCGGTAAACGCCCCGCAGCTCGACCCCGTAAGTCATGTCAGGACGCCCAATCGCCGAAGCCGAAATCCGAGCGCCGCGCCGCGTCGTCGACACGTCGCAGTCCGCTGCGTCGGTTTTAGCGGCCGAAATCAAGGCTCTGGTGGTCGCCGGCGAGCGCGACGCTGCGCGGGAGCGATTTGGCGCGCTCGTCGCGGTGCTTCAGCGGCGCGGGTTGCGCACGGCGTATCACTATTTGCGCGATGCCGCCGACGCCGACGAGGTCGTGCAGGACGCCTTCGTCAAGGTGTTCCTTCACATCGAGCAGTATCGCGAAGAGCTGCCGTTCGATGTGTGGTTCATGCGGATCCTCGTCAACGCCTCCCTCGACCGGCTGAAAAGCCGCGGGCGGCAGCAGCGATGGATTACCGGACCGAGCGAGGATTCACTCGACGCGCGTCCCGTGGAACAGGCCGCCGACGATCATCCCTCGAGCGAGCATCGCCTGCTCGCAAAGGAGCGTTGGCAGCAAGTCGTCAAGGCGGTGGCCGCGCTGCCCGATCGGCAAAAGCTGGTGTTTACGCTCTCGCACATCGATGAGCGAACCGCAGCCGAGATCAGCGAGGCAACCGGTATGAGTCCGGCAACGGTGCGCGTGCACCTGTTCCGGGCCATTCGCAAGCTCAGAATGGTCTTGGGAGAACAGAAATGACCGTACGCGGATCCTGCGTGCCTTTCGATCGCTTGACGGCACTGGCGCTCGCCGCCCGGGCGCCGGAAAGCGATTACGAGCGTCAATTGCTCGTGCATGTTGGCGACTGCGATCGGTGCGCCGCGGCACTCGCGAGGCTCACGGCCGACGTGGACGCGATGCGCGACGAAGCCTGGCAAGAAGCGGACGCGTTGTTCGACGACGCGGCGCTCGAAACTCAGCGCACGCGCATTCTCGATCGCCTCGCGCATCTCGGGCAGGCGGCTCGCGTCCTGCGCTTTCCCGCTCGCGCGCGCGAGGCCGCCATGCCGGTTTCGCCGATCAGCCGCCGATGGATCAGCGTCGCCGCCGCTGCGGGCCTGATCATCGGCCTCGTCGCGGGACAGGTGATCCACTTCGTGCCGTGGGATACGGGCTTGGACCGCAGCACCCGTCAACAGCCAGCGCTCGCCGCGCCGCGCGGAGCCGCGGGAGCCATCATCGTGCAGGCGAGCTCCACTCTGTCCGCCACGGATGACGATCTGCTCGACGAGATCGATCAGGCCATGGAGCTTCGCCGCGCCGCGTCGCTCCGCGCGCTCGACGCGTATACCCCGCAGGTCGGCGACCTGGTCGAGATTCATTAGTGCCGCCAGTCGTCTTCCGTAAGGGCCTCGACCTCAAGCACGAGGTGGCGGGCGTTCTTGCGGAGAGTTATCACAGCGCGCTCGTTCAACAGATCAAAGAGAACGACTACCGCTACGAGTCCGGGCGGCTGACGATCCATCTCGCGCGCGAATTCGGCTTCTGCTATGGCGTGGATCGCGCGGTTGATTACGCCTATCAGGCGCGCCGCAGATTTCCGGATCGCATCGTGTATCTCACCGGCGAAATCATCCACAACCCGCACGTCAACGACCAGCTGCGCGCGCAAGGCATTCGTTTCCTCAGCGATCCCGGCGAAAACGAACGGACACTCGGCCCCGATGACGTCGTCATTCTGCCGGCGTTCGGCGTGACGATCGACGAGCTGCAACGGCTGACGCGCGCCTCGTGCACCCTCGTCGACACCACCTGCGGGTCGGTTCTCAATGTGTGGAAGAACGTTTTCCGCTACGCGCGCGACGGCTTCACCTCGATCATTCACGGCAAATACTGGCACGAAGAAACCCGCGCCACGGCTTCACAGGCGCTGCAGGTCGAGGGCGGCCGCTACCTTGTCGTCCTCGACAAGGCGGAAGCCGGGATGGTGTGCGACTACATTCGCCAGTCATCGACGCCCGACGACGAGCGCCGCGCCGCGTTTCTTGAACGTTTTCACAACGCGTGTTCGCCTGGCTTCGATCCCGATCGCGACCTGCGGCACGTTGGATGCGCGAACCAGACGACGATGCTCAGCTCGGAGTCGCTGGAAGTCGGCGAGATGTTCCGCGATGCAATGCGGGCGCGCTACGGCGAATCGGAGCTGTCGGCGCGCTTCCGCGCCTTCGACACGATTTGCAGCGCGACGCAGGACCGGCAGGACGCGGTGATCCAGCTGCTTGACACGGTGCCGCTCGATTTGATGATCGTGATCGGAGGCTACAACAGCAGCAATACGTGCAACCTCGCCCGCATCTGCGCCGGCAAGGTGCCCACTTACCATGTGGCCGATCCCAACGGGCTCGTGTCCGAGACCGAGATTCGCCACCGCGATGTGTCGTCGAAGGCCGACACGATCAGCCGCGGATGGATGCCTTCGGTGGCACCACTCACGATTGGCCTGACGTCGGGAGCGTCGACACCTGACAACCTTATGGAGGTGGCAGTTCGAAAGCTCGGAGCATTTGCGATGGCCGGGCTAAAGCCCGGCCCCACGACCGCCGCTTAGCCGGCGGACTCGACCACGAGACGGTCTCACCCGCGTGAGCTTTCAGCCGCCAGTGCCGCATTCCCGCCCTCCCCCGGCGTCCCGTCGTGGCGAAAAACGCCGCGGGTGTAACGTCAGCCGTAAACAGGCCGTCCGGCGCCGTCGTAACCCCTTCGAAGCGCCCATGAAAATGTCCCGTAAGTTGTTTGTTTGTCTCACGTTGTCTTTGCTGGCCCTCGTCGTCGGAGCGCCTGCGGTCGCGGCTCAGAGCTTCAAGTGGTGGAAGGACGAACGCTTCGTCAAGGAGCTGCGGCTCACGCCTGATCAGAGCTCCCGGATCGAAGCGGTCTTCCAGGCTGTGCAGCCGGCGCTCCGTGCGCAGAAGCGAGCGCTCGACAAGCTCGAGGACGAACTCTCGAACATGATTCACGACGCCAAAGTGGACGAGCCCGAAATCGAACAGTTCGTCGGGCGCGTCGAAGCAGCGCGCGCGGATCTGAGCAAAACCCGAACCCTCATGCTGGTGCGGATGCGCCGCATCCTCACCGCGGAGCAAAGCACAAAGCTGCATGAGCTCTTCGAGAAGGACGAAAAGCAGCACGGCCGCTCTCGTCGGCATGGCTCGGATCGCAAGCAGCGGTAACTCCTTTCACTTCGGAACGGAACATGAATCTGCAATTTCGTTATGCGGCCGCGGTCGCGGCCTTTCTCGTCTGGTCTGCCTCGGCCTCGGCGCAAACGCCGACGGCTCCGTCAACGAACCAGAGCGACCTGGCGCGCCAGGATGCGCTCGTGCGGGAAGCGGTGGCGCGCTATGAAGCGGGGCTTCAGCAACTCGAGACCGCGCCCGATGTCCAGCGCTCGGTCGGCACACCGGCGCCGGGGGGCGTTCGCGAGCTGAGGCTCGCCGATGTCGTCCAGCTCGCGCTCGAGAAGAACCTCGATATTGCCGTCGAACGTTTGAACCCGCAGTCGGTCGATTTGCAAATTGCCGCGGTCAAGAACCAGTACCGCCCCGTCGCGTCCTCCACGATCGGCCAGAGCGCACAGATGCGGTTGCCGAACAGCTTGTTGAGCGGTGGTCAGCGCGTCAACAACGACACCACGACCTACAACTTCGGTTTCAACCAGTCGCTCGCGAAATTCGGCGGCAATTACACGCTGTCGTTCACCAACAGCCGCCTCGTGACGACGGACGCGTTTGCGAACTTCAATCCGACCTACACCGCGGGTCTTCGCTTCGCCTACACGCAGCCACTGCTGCGCGGACTCTTCATTGACAACCTGCGCCAGCAACTGCTTGTCACGCAGATCAACCGAGAGATCTCGGAAGAGGATCTGCGCGCGACGATCACCACCACACTGGCCAACGTGCGCAACGCGTATTGGGATCTCGTCTTTTCGCAGAATGCCGTTGAGGTCGCGCAACGCGCGCTCGAACTAGCAAATAAGCTCGTCGAAGACAACCGTGCGCGCGTGGAAGTTGGCACGCTGGCGCCGCTGGACATCGTTCAAGCAGAAGCGGAAGCAGCCACTCGCCGCCAAACGCTGGCCGCCGCTGAAGCGACCATGCAAACTGCGGAGCTCGCATTGAAGCGCTTCCTGGTGAGCGGCACCGAAGATCCGCTGTGGCGCCAGCAGCTGCAGCCAATCGACTTGCCGTCGCTCGCTCCTGCACCAACCGACATTGAGGGCGCCGTGCGGCGCGCAATTGAACGCCGCACCGATCTGGTCAGCGCGCGCAAAAATCTCGAGAGCAACGATGTCTCGATCAAGTACTACAGGAATCAAAGTCTGCCTGCGGTTGATCTGATCACCAGCTACGGCGCGCAGGGTATCGGTGGCACGCAATTTCAGCGTACCGGCGACCGATTGAACAGCGTCGTGACCGGTACGACTCCGGGTGGCTACGCCGACGCGTTGAAACTCTTGACGAACCGCGATTATCCCAACTGGAACTTGCAGGTGAACATGTCCTACAACATCGGCGAGAGCCAGTCCGACGCTCAGTACGCCCGCGCTCGCGTCCAGCGCTCGCAGTCGCAGGCGCGTTTGCGCGCGCTCGAATTGCAGGTGGCCACCGAGGTCACCAACGCGGCGATCACAGTGCAAAGCAACTTGAAGCGCGTCGAAGCGGCGCAGGCCGCGCGCGAGCTTGCCGAAAAGCGCCTCGAAGCGGAACAGAGCAAGTTCGACGTCGGCATGTCCACCAACTTCTTCGTCGTGCAGGCGCAGCGCGACCTGCGTGACGCGCAGAACACGGAACTGCGCGCGCTCGCCGACTACCGCAAGTCGCTCGTGACCTTCGAGCGCGCTCAGGAGGCACCGGGTGGTAGTAACGGCAACTCTGGCGGACAGACAACAGGTGGACAGACAACAGGTGGACAGACGACAGGTGGACAGGCAACAGGTGGTGGTACGAACACACAGCAGCAGCAGCAGTGAACGAACGGATCACGAACACTCCTCACATGGGTTCCTCACGTGGGTTCCTTACGTGGGTTCACGACGGTTCGTGACGGGGGTTCGTTCAGGGTAGTTCGACGCCGGTGTAGAAGCGAGGCGAATGTCCCAGGGGAACCCGCGTAAGGAACCGGGAACCCGTGTGAACTGACGTGAGGAACTCACGTGATCTGGCTGATCGAAGACGGTGCGTGTCGGTTGTCGAGTTAAGATTGTTGGTTTTCATATGCGGAAATTTGTAGCGATTGGCGTGATCGCCGTCCTTGTCGCCGGGGCGGCCGTCTACTTCGGGTTCCTGCGGCGTGAAGAGCCGGCAGCGGCTGCCGGCACGCAGGCCGATGGCGGTCAGCGCGAAGGGCAAGGCGGTCGTGGCGGACGCGGCGGTCGCGGCGGCGCACAAGGCCAGGGCGGATCTCCCGGCGGCGGCTTTGGCGGGGGCATGGGCGGTCCCGGCGGCGGCTTCCGGCCTCCGATGACCGTGGAAGTCACCAAGGTATCGCGCGGCAACGTCGCGGCGTTCTTGACGGCGGTTGGCAACCTGATCGGAGAGCAGACCGTCGACGTCGTCCCGCGGGCGGCCGGCCGCATCACGTCGATTAGCGTCAAGCTCGGCGACCGCATTCGCCGCGGACAGGTGCTGGCGAAAATCGAGGATCGCGAGCTCGTCGAGCAGGTGCGGCAGGCGGAGGCCTCGCATCAGGTTGTGGAAGCCACGATACGGCAGCGTGACGCCGATCTCAATCTCGCGCAAACCAACGTCGAGCGCTCGCGGAATCTGTTCGACCGTCAGTTGCTGCCCAAGCAGACGCTCGACGACGCCGAAGCACGCTACACATCGGCGGTGGCGGCGCTTGATCTCGCACGCGCGCAGCTGGCGCAGTCGCAAGCGCGGATGCAGGAGCTCAAGATCAACCTGGCCAACACCAACGTGATCTCCCCAGTGGATGGCTTCGTCAGCAAACGCAATCTCGACGTCGGCGCCATGGCGTCGCAGAACCAGCCGGTCGCATCGGTGGTGGACATTTCGTCGTTGCGCCTGGTCACCAACGTGGTTGAGAAAGATCTGAAGGCGGTCAACGTCGGCGACCGCGCGCAGGTCGAAGTGGACGCCTTCCCGGGCGAAAAGTTCAGCGGCCGGATCGCGCGCCTGTCTCCCGTGCTCGATCCGTCGACGCGCACGGCGCCGATGGAAATCGAGATTCTCAATCCCCAGTTCCGGCTCAAGCCCGGCATGTACGCGCGCGTCGATCTGACGGTCGAAGACAAGCAAAACGTGCTCGTCGTGCCCAAGATCGCGCTCGTCGATTCGCAGGGCGAACGCGGCGTGTATCAGCCGAGCGAAGACGGCCGCGCGAAGTTCAAGGCGGTGAAGGTTGGGATCGAGAACAACGATCAGGCGGAAATCCTCGAGGGCCTGACTGACGGTGAAGTGATCGTTTCAACGGGTGCGGGCGCGCTTCGCCGCGACGATCAGCTGGTGATTGCCGGTGCCGCCCCCGGCGGCCGCGGCGGACGTGGCGGCCCCGGCAATCGCGGCGAAGGATCCGGCGCGTCCCGCGGCCCCGGACCGCCGTCCGGTCCCGGCGCAGCTGGGCCGGGCGCCTTTGGACAGCGTCAACCGGGCCAGGGGGTCACGCGGCCGGAGGGTCAGCCCGGCGAGGGACTGCAGCGCGGTGACGGACAACGCGGCGGTCGCGGTCGCGGGCAGCGTCCGGACGGCAGCGAGCAGCAGGACGGACAGAATCCGGCCCGGCGTCCGCGTCAAAACCAGAGCGTTGAGCAACAGCGACCAATAGCGTAAGTTCAAAGTTCAAAGTTCAACGTTCAAAGTGAGTTGGAAAGTTGTCAGTTGAGTCGGGAAGTTAACTTTGAACTTTGAACTTTGAACTTGTAACTGATAGCGGAGACTCCATGAGCATTCCTCGCCTCGCCATCCATCGCCCGGTCACGATGTTCATGATCAGCTTCGTCGTGATCTTGCTGGGCGCGATCTCGCTGGGCCGCCTGCCGGTGGACCTGATGCCCGAAAGCGAATTTCCGAGCATCACCGTCCGCGTCAACTATCAGGGCGTCGGCCCGTTGGAGATGGAGGAGCTCGTGACGCGGCCGGTCGAACAGGCCGTGTCGGCGATCGCTGGTCTCGAACAGGTCAATTCCAGCTCGTCGGAAGGCAACAGCAACGTCCGGCTCCAGTTTGCCTGGGGCACGGATTTGAGCGAGGCGGCCGACGAGGTCCGCACCCGAATCGATCGCATCCGCGCCCGCCTTCCCGAGGACGCGGACGCCCCGACGGTGTTCAAGTTCGACTCCAATGCCATGCCGATCATGGGCATCGGCGTCGAAGGCGACTACAATCCGGTCACGCTGCGCGAGATGGCGCAGAACGAGCTCTCGCCGCGGCTCGAGCGCGCCGAGGGTGTTGCGTCGGTGACGATCGATGGCGGCTTGCGGCGTCAAATCCGCGTTGATCTCTCGAAAGAGCGCATCACCGCGATGAATCTGCCGGTCGATCGCATCGTCAACGCCATCCGGTCGGAGAATGAAAACATCCCGCTTGGCGAGGTTGAGGATGCGGACCGCCGTTTTCTGCTGCGCAGCCCCGGTCAGTACAAAGACATCGAAGACATCAAGAATCTGATCGTCTTCACGCGCGGCGACGTGCCGGTGCCGGTGTACCTGAGAGACATCGCCAACGTGTATGACGGTACCGAGGATCGCCGCAACGTCACGCGCATCAACGGCCGTCCTGGCGTACGCATGCGCGTGCAGAAGCAGTCGGGCAAGAACACCGTGCTGGTGGCGCAGGCGGTGAAGAAGGAAATCGAGCGCATCAACCAGGAAGTGCCCGGCGTGCGCCTGTCGGTGCTCGACGATCAGTCCAAGTTCATCGAGCGCGCGATCAACAGCGTCAAGGAACACGCGGCCATCGGCTGCCTCCTGGTCGTGGTGATCATCTTCCTGTTCCTGCGCAATGTCCGCTCGACCCTGATCATCTGCACCTCGATTCCGATCTCAGTGATCGGCACGTTCGCGCTGCTCTACTTCGGCGGCTATACGCTCAACACGATGACCTTCGGCGGTCTTGCGCTTGGCATCGGCATGATCGTGGACGCGGCGATCGTCGTGCTCGAGAACACCTATCGCCATCTCGAAATGGGCAAAGACCGGATGACCGCGGCAATCGACGGCAGTGAAGAGGTGTGGTCGGCGATTCTCGCATCGACGCTGACGCACATCGCGGTGTTCGTGCCAATGCTCTTCCTCACCGGCGTGTCGAGCATTATGTTCGGTCAGCTCGCGGCGGTGGTCTCGTTCTCGCTGGCGATGTCGCTGTTTGTCGCCGTCACGATTGTCCCGGTGCTGTGCTCCCGCTTCCTCGATCCGCCGGATCACGGCGAAGGCCGCAAGGGCGTGCTCGGCTCGGTCTACCGTCTCAGCGATCACGCGCTCGTCGGCATCGACCAGCTGTACGCGCGCTTCCTGCACGCCGCGCTCGCGCACCGACCCACGGTGTTTGCCACCGGCGCCGTCCTCTTCGTCATTGCACTGGTCCTCCTGCAGCGCGTCGGCTTCGAGCTGCAGCCGACGACCGACGAAGGCGAGGTCACGGTAGACGCCGAACTGGCGGTCGGCACGCGGATCGAGCGCACCGAAGACGTGTTGATTCTGCTGGAGGAGCGTCTCCGCGAGCTCGTGCCCGAGGCGACGATGCTGATCACGTCGGCCAACGGTGGCGGCGGCATGGGCGGCGGCGGCTTCGGCGGCGGCGGCAACCGCGGCAACATCAACGTCCGCCTCGTGCCGAAGGACGAGCGCCAGCGTTCGAGCGAGCAGATCGCCATGGCGTTGCGGCGCGAACTCGCCGGTCTGCCCGGCGTGATCGTGCGCGCGCGGCCCTCGGGCGGCCAGCAGATGCGCGGCATGCCCGGCGGCGGTGGACAGAATCAGGATGGGCGGTTTGCCGTTGAAGTCCGCGGCCACGATCTCGAAGAATCGCGGCGCGTCGCGCAGGACGTGAAAACGCTGCTCGATACCACGCCCGGGATCGCCGACTCACGCGTCGGGCGCGAAGAGGGCCGGCCCGAAATCGCCGTCATCGTCGATCGCGACAAAGCGGCGCTCTTCGGGATGACGGTCACCGGCGTGGCCAACACCATTCGGACGAATCTCGCGGGCACGCAGGCGGCGATGTTCCGCGAAGGCGGCAATGAGTATCCCATCGTCGTTCGCCTGCGCGAAGAAGACCGCAACGAGCTTGCATCCGTCGGCGACGTATTGATCGACACGCCAAAAGGCCCAGTACTGCCGGCGCGCAGCGTCATGGCGACGTCGCGCGAACAGGGTCCGGTGCAGATCGAGCGGAAGAACCAGGAGCGGATCCAGCGCGTGAACGCCGAGGTGGAGACGACCCTCAGCCAGGCCGTGGAGGCGGTGCGGGCGCGCTTGTCCGAGCTGCAGATGCCGCGCGAATTCAACGTGGGCTTCGGCAACGAGGTCGAGGAACAGGCGCGTTCGTTCCGCGAGCTGCAGCTCGTGCTGATTCTCGCGATCGTCCTCGTCTACACCGTGATGGCGTCGCAGTACGAGTCGCTGCGCGATCCGTTCATCATCATGTTCTCGATTCCGCTCGCGGCCATCGGCGTGGTGGGTGCGCTCCTGCTGACGAATACGCCGTTCAGCATGCAGGCGTACATCGGCGTCATCATGCTGGCCGGCATCGTCGTGAGCAACGCGATTCTGCTGGTCGACTATGCCAACACCTTGCGGCATCGTGACAAGATGTCCGTCCGCCCGGCCATCGAAACCGCGGGACGGCACCGTCTGCGGCCGATTCTGATGACGGCGGGCTGCACCATGCTGGGTCTGGTGCCGATGTCGCTGGGGATTGGCGAAGGCTCCGAGCTGCAAGTTCCGCTCGCCCGCGTCGTCATCGGCGGCCTGCTCACGTCGACGTTGATCACACTGGTGTTCGTGCCGGCGATGTACACGTTGTTCGAGGAAGGCTGGCGTGGCATTTTCAAGCGCGGTCACGCTGCCGTCGCGCAAGAACTAACAACGACGAACTAAGAACTGAGAACACAGACTATCGACTGACAGCGAAGAACAGTTCGCGGATCGTTGCGCCGCTGATGGGATCCACCCAATCGGGCGCGAGTTCCATCAATGGTTCCAGCACGAATCGCCGCTCGCGAAATCGTGGATGAGGAACCCGCAAGCCGGGTTCCTCGATCACCTCATCCCCGTAGAGAATCAGATCGAGATCGAGTGTGCGAGCGGCTCCGGCGTATGGCCGCTCGCGGCCGCGCTCGTTTTCAATCGCAAGGAGGCGCTGCAGCAGTTCGCCCGCAGACAGCGCTGTCTGGCCAATCGCGGCCGCATTGAGAAAGCGCGGCTGCCCGGCCACGCCAACCGGCTCTGTTTCGCGAAACGAAGAGAGACGAAACCCGGCGAGTAGATCGCGCAGGCGATCGCCGGCAAATGTCAGGTGGGCGACACAGTCACCGAGATTGCTGCCGAGCGCGATCGCGACAGGAGGCATTCAGCTCTCGGCGGTCAGCGCTCGGCGCTGACGGCTGGACGCTGGACTAGCCAAGGGCCCTGCCCTTGATATCCGGCTAACTCCGCGGCCCTTGGCTAGTTCTTGTTGTTGGCTTGGCGCGCTCCGCGCGCCGTAGACCGTTATGCGGGTCCACAACGCGTACAACATTCACGTCTGTGGCCGCAT
>JBKPDL010000193.1:0-27321 GCA_046727855.1 Acidobacteriota bacterium | reverse complement strand
TCGCTTATCGATATCCGTCGCCGCATCCGTGCGGTGAAGTCAACGCAGCAAATCACGAAGGCCATGAAGATGGTCGCTTCGTCGAAGCTGCGCCGCGCGCAGGAGCGCATTGTACGCGGGCGCCCGTACGCGCAGCACATGTTGCGCGTCTTCAATAGTCTCGCAACGCGCACCGAGTCGGCGCGTCACGTCCTGCTCCAGGAGCAAGCGGAGGGGCGACCGCTGCTGATTGTGATCACCGCGGATCGCGGGCTCGCCGGCAGCTTCAATGCCAACGTGATCAAAAGCGCCGCCCAGTGGATCACCGAGCAACCCGCCGATCGCGATCGTGCGGTGGCGCTCGCGCTCGTCGGCCGCAAAGGGCGTGACTTTTTCCTGCGTCGCGGCTTCGATGTGCGTTACGAGGAAGTCGGCCTCTTCCAGAACATCAAGTGGTCGCATGCGCAGGCGATTGCCTCCACCGCGATCAAAGAGTTTCTGGCGCCGGACATCGGATCGGTCTATCTCGTCTATAACGAATTCAAGTCGATCATGTCGCAGCGCGTCGTGATCGAGCGGCTCCTCCCGATCGCCAAACTCGAACAAGAACCATCCGCGGCCACGATCGACTATCTCTTCGAGCCGTCGCCCGAAGAACTCCTCGACACACTGCTCCCGTTCCACGTCGCCGTGCAGGTGAACCGTGCGCTGCTTGAATCGTCGGCGGCCGAGCACGCGGCGCGCATGACCGCCATGGATGCGGCGACGCGCAACGCGCGCGAGATGGTGGATCGACTCACGCTCTATATGAACAAGGTTCGGCAAGCGTCAATTACCCGCGAAATCATCGAAATCGTCGCGGGCGCGCAATCGGTATAAATACATGGCAACCGCTACCGCAACACAAGCAGGCAAAGTCGTTCAAGTCATCGGACCCGTGGTCGACGTAGAGTTCGAAGGCGATCTCCCGGCCATCTACAACGCACTCCGCATCACCGGCGACAACATCGATGTCGTGGCGGAAGTGCAGCAGCACCTGGGTGAGAACCGCGTCCGCGCGGTCGCCATGAAGCGGACCGATGGCATGCAGCGCGGCATGGAGGTTATCGACACAGGCGCGCCCATTTCGGTGCCGGTGGGCAACGCGACGCTTGGGCGCGTGCTCAACGTGCTCGGCGAACCGGTGGACTTCCCGGATCGTCCGGTCGACGCCAAAGAGTACTGGCCCATACATCGTCCCGCGCCGACGCTCGAACAACAGTCCACGGAGCTCAAGATGTTCGAGACCGGCATCAAGGTCATTGACCTGCTCGAACCGTATCTCAACGGCGGCAAGATTGGACTCTTCGGCGGCGCGGGCGTCGGCAAGACCGTCATCATCATGGAGCTGATTCATAACATTGCCTTGAAGCACGGCGGCGTGTCCGTGTTCGGCGGTGTTGGCGAACGCACGCGTGAGGGCAACGACTTGTGGCTCGAGTTCCAGGAATCGGGCGTGATCGACGTGAACGATCCGGCGAAGTCGCGTGCGGCGCTGGTTTACGGACAGATGACAGAGCCGCCCGGCGCGCGCCAGCGGGTCGGCCTCTCGGCTCTGACGGTTGCCGAGTACTTCCGCGACGCGGAAGGCAAGGACGTGCTGCTCTTCATCGACAACATCTTCCGCTTCACGCAGGCGGGCTCCGAAGTGTCGGCGTTGCTCGGACGCATGCCGTCGGCGGTCGGCTACCAGCCAACGCTGCTCACCGAGATGGGGGAACTGCAGGAGCGCATCACCTCGACGAAGAAAGGGTCGATCACGTCGGTGCAGGCCATTTACGTGCCTGCCGACGACTACACCGATCCGGCGCCGGCGACAACGTTTGCCCACTTGGACGCGACGACGAATCTGTCGCGTCAGATCGCGGAACTGGGTATTTACCCGGCGGTCGATCCGCTCGCTTCAACGTCGCGCATTCTCGATCCGCGCGTCATCGGCGAAGAGCACTACAACGTGGCGCGTCAGGTGAAGCAGATTCTGCAGCGCTACAAGGACCTGCAGGACATCATTGCCATTCTCGGGATCGACGAACTGTCCGAAGAAGACAAGCTCACGGTCTCGCGCGCACGCAAAATTCAGCGGTTCTTGTCGCAGCCGTTCTTCGTGGCGTCGCAGTTCACCGGCCGCGAAGGGAAGTACGTGTCGATTGCCGACACGATCAAGGGCTTCAAGGAGATCGCCGAAGGCAAGCACGATGGCATTCCCGAGCAGGCATTTTATCTGCAGGGAACGATTGAAGAAGTTCTGGAAAACGCGAAGCAGATCAAGTAGTGCCGGGGCTTTAGCCGCGCCGTCACGGACAGCACACCAGCATGGCTTTGCCGACCAAGATTCAATTGAACATCGTCACGCCGGACCACTCGATCAGCCATGAGGTCGACGAAGTGGAGCTCCCGGGCCAGATGGGCTATTTCGGCGTGTTGCCCGGCCACACGCCGTTCTTTGCCGGCTTACGCACGGGCACCATGTGGTACCGTCAGGGCCAGGACAAACACTATCTGGCGGTGTCGGTCGGCTTCGCGGAAGTCTTGCCCGATCAGGTCACGGTGCTCGCGCAGGTTGCGGAAAGCGCGGAGGATCTGGACGAGGCACGCGCGCAGGCCGGCATGGCACGAGCGGAGGAAATGCTGCAGCGCGTCCCTGCGGAAGTCGACTTCGAGCGCGCGCGTCTGTCGTTGCTGCGAACGCTGCAGCAGCTGCAAGCTGAAGCCCGGAGAGGCGCACGGCACTGATCCGCAATCTCGTTGCCCTGCTCCGCTACCGCGGTCTCATTCAAACGCTCGTCGCCCGCGATCTCAAAGCACGCTATCGTGGATCCGTCCTCGGCTTTTTCTGGTCGTTCATCAATCCGCTTCTCCTGCTTTCGATTTACTCGTTTGTCTTTTCAACCGTGCTGCCGCGCGCAGATGATGGTCTCGAGCCGTACGCGCTGTTCATGTTCTGCGGCATCCTTCCGTGGACCTGGTTTTCCTCGTCTATTCTCGAAGCCTCGAACGTTCTGATCTCCGGCGGCAACCTCATAAAAAAGGTGCTGTTCCCGGCAGAAGTGCTGCCGTTTGTCACTGTATTCGCAAACATGGCGCATTTCTTTCTCGGGCTGCCGATTCTCGCGTTCTTCCTCATCTACTACAGGCGCCCGCTCGATCCGATCGAGCTGCTATGGTTTCCGGTGATCGTGATCGTCCAGCTGCTGCTGCTGCTCGGCCTCTCGCTGCTGGTGTCGGCGCTGACGGTTCACTTCCGTGATCTCAAGGACATCCTCGGCAACCTGCTGACGCTGTGGTTTTTCGCGACGCCGATCATTTATCCGATGTCACAGGCGCCGGAGAAATACCGATGGCTGTTGAACCTCAACCCGATGACCCACCTCGCGATCTCCTATCAGGAGGTGCTGTTCTACATCGGGCCGCACGGGCACTGGAAATGGCTGCTCGCGCTGCTGGTGGGATCGATGTTGGTCTTTCTGACGGGATATTTTGTTTTCGACCGGTTGAGGGATAGCTTTGCGGAAGAGGTGTAACACTTACAGCGCATGAACGCCATCGAGGTCAGGAACGTCTCCAAGGTCTACCGCCGTTACACACGACGCAAACAGTTCGCTACGTTGAAATCGGCGCTTCTCAAGGGCAGCCTTATTCGCGACCTCCAGCCCGACGAGACCTTCCCCGCGTTGCGCGGCGTCACGTTCAGCGTCCCCAAAGGCTGCACCTACGGCATCATCGGGCGCAACGGATCCGGCAAATCCACCCTGCTGAAGTGCGTCGCCGGCATCACGCGGCCGAATGACGGCAGTATCACTGTGGACGGCCGAATTTCGGCGCTCATCGAACTTGGCGCCGGCTTCCATCCCGAAATCTCGGGCCGCGAAAACGTTTTCATCAACGGCATCATGCTCGGCCTGTCGAAGCGCGAAATCCAGAAGCGCTTCGACGAGATCGTCGAATTCGCCGAGCTCAAGGAGTTCATCGACGCGCCGGTCAAGACCTATTCGTCGGGCATGTACATGCGGCTTGGTTTCGCTGTCGCCATTCACGTCAATCCAGACGTGCTCCTGATCGACGAAGTGCTTGCTGTCGGCGACCAGGCGTTCACGGTCAAGTGTCTCGACAAGTTTGCCGAGTTCAGGCGCCGCAACAAGAGCATCCTGCTGGTGACCCATTCGCTCGATCTGGTCGAGAAGTTCTGCGATCGCGCGCTCTGGCTCGACAAGGGGCGGACCCTCGCCGAGGGCGAACCCAAGCGGGTCGTCGCGGCGTATTTGATCGACGTGGAGAAATCCGAGGAGCAGGAACTGGCCAAGGCCGAAGCTGACCGCGTCAAGTCGGCGGCCGCGTCGTCGGCGAGCGCGCCGGCGAGCGCGCCGGCTGGAGGCCCCGCGGATTCGAGCCCGCCGTCCGACATGTTCAAAGCCACCGAAGGACGTTGGGGATCGCGCGAGATTGAAATCACGGATGTCACGCTCAACGGCGCCGACGGTCAGCCCGCGCACGTGTTTCAGTCCGGCGAACCGATTCACGTTCGGCTCAAGGTGCGGGCGCACCAGCCGAGCAAAGACTTCGTGTTTGGCTTTGGGCTGTTCAACGCTGACGGAATCTGCTGCTACGGCACCAACACGAATATCGAGAGTCTCGAACCGTTCGAGTTGAGCGGCGAAGGCGAAATCAACTTTCACATCTCACGCCTCGATCTGGTGGAAGGCACGTACAAGATCGACGTCGCCGCCCACAAGCTCGACGGCTATCCGTACGACTATCACCGCCTGCTATACACGTTCCGCGTGAAATCGCGGGCTAAGGACGTCGGCATCTACCGCCCGGAACACACCTGGTCGTTCTCGCCGAACATCCGCTTCCGATGATTCTCGCGCGCGATGAAGCGATCGCGTGGGTCGAGCGGTTGCGCGCGCGCGCACTGCAGATAGTGTTTACCAACGGCGTGTTCGACCTGCTCCATCCGGGGCACGTGCGTTATCTGCGGGAAGCGCGGCGGCTTGGGGACGCATTGATCGTTGGCGTCAATTCCGATCGCTCAGTGCGGTCGCTCGCCAAAGGTCCCAACCGGCCGATCAATCCGGAATCAGACCGCGCCGAACTGTTAGCCGCCTTTGGTTGCGTGGATGCCGTGGTCATCTTCGACGAAGACACACCGCATGAAATCGTGGCGGCGCTGAAACCCGATATCCTCGCCAAAGGCGCCGATTGGGGGCCGGATAACATCGTCGGCCGCGATATCGTCGAGCGCCACGGCGGCAAGGTCGTCCGCATCCCGGTGGTGGAGGGGTATTCCACCAGTAAGCTCATCGCAAAGATTAAAACCGGCTTGCCTCAAGGCCGGCCGCCGCAAGTTAACGATTAGCACGTCACCTATAGGGCGCCGGTCTTTAGACCGGCCCACCATGTGAAAATAGACACCCGGGGCCGGTTATCCGGTCGCCGGTACGTGTCTGTACGGACTCCTGTGGCCATCGCAACTTCACTCACGCTTCGTTCAATCCTCAACACCACTCTCACTAAGAGCACTCTGGGCGCCAGGGCGCGCGCGTTCAGCGGCCTTACGCCCGCGGCAAAGGCACTGGCCGTCGCGGCCGCGGCGCATCGAGCTTCAGAAGCCGTCATCCTCTATGTCGTTCCGGGCGATCCCGATCTCGAGACGGCTACTGGCGATGTGCGGTTTTTTCTTGGCGCGCTCGAAGGGCTTTCCGAATCGGCCGTGGAACGCGCGGTGCTGCCTTTTCCGTCGCATGAAGTTGATCCGTATCGCGGACTGGCGCCGCATTTTCGAGTCGCCTCAGCCCGCGCCCGCGCGCTCCATGCGGCTGCGCTCGGCAACGCGCGTGTCGTCGTCGCGTCGGCGCAGGCGCTGTTGCCCCGCCTTCCCGCGCCGGAGTCGATCCTCGCCACCTCATTCGATCTCAGATCCGGTGTCGAGATCGATCCGCTCGCACTGGCCGAGATTCTCGTTGCAGGCGGCTACGAACGGCAGGATCCGGTCGACGAGCATGGCGAGTTCTCGCTCCGCGGCGGCATTCTCGATGTTTACCCTGCCGGTGAAACTTCGCCTGTCCGCATTGAGTTCGTCGGCGACACGGTTGAATCGATCCGGCGATTCGATCCTGGCACACAGCGTTCAATCGAAACACTCGATCAATTTCAGATCGTCCCAGTACGCGAACCGGAGGGCGCCGCGTCGTCCGTGTTCGAGTATTTGCGCGCGTCTCGTCCTCTTCGAGTCGTTGTCGCAGAGCCGCAGGACGCTCGCACGAACATCGAGAGGTGGTGGGCTCAGGTGTCGGCCTCCTACGAGGAACGCGACGGCGCGAAAGGCGAAGCGTTGGCCCCCGACGCCCTGCTTCTTCGCTGGGACGAAATCGATCGCGTCCTTGCCGCGGCGACAACTCTCGAGGAATTGAGCATCGGCGCCGCCGAAGACGATGCCGGCCCCGTCCACGTGCCGTCACAGCCGGCGCAGGAGTTTCGTGGCCGCATCCCCGATTGGATTGCCGAACTTCGCCAGGCGCGCGATCGCGGCGACACGATGATTTTCGTGGCCAGCACGCATGGTCGCGCCGAGCGCACCGTGGAGCTGCTGCACGACTACGAGCTCCGCGCCGTGCTCGCCACGCGCTCCGACGAGCGTGTGGAAGGCGCAGTCGTGGTTGCAGAAGGCTTCCTGTCGCGCGGATTTCGTTTGCCCGACGCCGCGCTTTCCATCTACGCGGAATGCGACATCTTCGAGGAAGAGCGCCGGCGGACAACCACGTCGCGAAAGCGGTCGCTCGCCGCGACGTTCCTCTCGGACCTGCGCGATCTCAAAGTTGCCGACCTTATCGTCCATGTTGATCACGGGATTGGCCAGTTCGTGGGGCTCAAGCAGATCTCCGTCGGCGCCGGCGACGTGGTCCAGGAGTTTCTCGAGCTGCGATACCACGGCGAAGACAAGCTCTTTGTCCCGGTCGAGCGGCTCGATCTCGTGCAGAAATACACGGGCGGCACGCGGCCGCCCCTCGACCGGCTGGGTGGCACATCGTGGGAGAAGGCGAAGACCAGAGTCAAAAAAGCCATGCGCGACATGGCGGAGGAGCTCCTCAAGCTTTACGCCGCGCGCAAAGCCGTGACCGGTCACATCTTCACCGCCGATACCCACTGGCAGGAGGAATTCGAGAGCGCCTTCGAGTGGGAGCTCACGCCCGACCAGATAACCGCCATCAGCGATATCAAGCGGGATATGGAGTCGCCGACGCCGATGGATCGGCTGTTGTGCGGCGACGTCGGCTACGGCAAGACTGAAGTGGCCATGCGCGCCGCGTTCAAGGCTGTCATGGACGGCAAACAGGTGGCGTTCCTCGCGCCGACCACGGTGCTGGCGTTTCAGCATCTCGAAACGCTGAGGCATCGCTTCGCCGCGTTTCCAGTGCGGATCGACGTCGTCAACCGTTTTCGATCGACGCAGGACATCAAGGCCATCCTCGAGAACCTGGCCGCCGGCAAGCTCGACATCATTGTCGGCACGCACCGATTGTTGTCGAAAGACGTGCAGTTCAAGGATCTCGGTCTGCTCATCGTCGATGAGGAGCAGCGGTTTGGCGTGGCGCACAAGGAGCGCATCAAACAGATGCGCAAGAAGATCGACGTCCTTACCATGACAGCGACACCGATCCCGCGGACGCTCAACATGTCGCTCGTCGGCATTCGCGACATGTCCGTCATCGAAACACCTCCCAAGGATCGCCTCGCCATTCAAACCAACGTCGTCAAGTTCGACGCGCAGGTGATCGCGCGGGCTATCCGTAGCGAGCTCGCGCGCAGCGGCCAGGTGTTCTTCATCCACAATCGCATCGAGTCGATCTTCTCGATGGGCAATCTCATTCAGCGTCTCGTGCCGGAGGCGCGCATCGTGATCGGTCACGGCCAGATGGGAGAGCACACTCTCGAACGTGCCATGCTCGACTTCATGGCGCACAAGGCAGACGTGCTGCTGTCGACAACCATCGTGGAAAACGGGATTGATATCCCCAACGCAAACACGATGGTCATCAATCGCGCGGACCGCTACGGCTTATCGCAGCTCTATCAGCTTCGCGGCCGTGTCGGGCGAAGCGATCGGCCGGCGTACGCGTACTTGCTGATCCCGCCCGAAGAAGCGTTGTCGCCGGTCGCACGCAAGCGGCTCGCTGCCATCAAAGAGTTCAGCGATCTCGGCAGCGGCTTCCGTGTGGCAGCACTCGACCTGGAGATTCGCGGCGCCGGGAATCTGCTGGGCGGCGAACAGAGCGGGCAGATCGACGCCGTCGGCTTCGAGATGTACACGAAACTGCTGGAGGAAACGATTCGCCAACTGAAGGGCGAAGACCTCGAGGACGATGTGCGGGCGACCGTGAACCTCAGGATCGATTTCCGCATCGGCGAGAGCTACGTGCCGGACATGAACCAGCGCTTGATGATTTACCGGCGCATCGCCGCCGCGCGATCCGAGGAAGAGCTCAATCGAATCATGGAGGAAGTCCGAGATCGCTACGGCCCGCCCCCCGTCCCGGTCCTGAACCTGGCGGATTACGGCCGCATCCGCGTGCTTGCGGACGGCCTGGGCATTGAAAGCATCGAGCGGGAAGGCTCGATTGTCGCGATGCGGTTTCGCGAAAAAGCGAAAGTGGATCCCGTTCGCGTGATTCATCTCGTTCGAGACCGCGGCGACCTGCAGCTCGTGCCACCTGTGTCGCTGAAACTGGACCTGAAACCAGCGGCTCGAGCGGGCCGCCGCAAACCAACCCGTGAACCGGCATGGTGGACGGCCCGGGCCACCGCCGCCGAAGTGACGCCCGGCTTTTCAAAAGCGGAGATCCTCAAGCCCAAAGCGGAGGATCCCCGCAGTCCGGGCGGTATCCTGCACAGGCTTACCAACCTGCTCGAGGAACTGCAGGCCTGATGCCGGCCGGCGGCGTCTAATTTGCTAAACTATTCATTTGCCGGAACTTGCCCATGAAACGCATAGCAGCAACCCTCGTGTTTGTGTTTGCGCTCGCCCTCTCGGCGCGCGCCGACATCCTCGAACAGATTCTCGTGAAGGTAAACGGCGACATCCTCACCAAGACCGAGCTCGAGCAACGGCAGGTGGTGGCCTTGCGCCAAAAGGATCCGAATTTCCGCCCGGCATCCGACGCTGAGCTGCAAAAGGCGCTGGTCGAGGTGACACCGCAAGTCATCGTCGATGCGGTCGACGAGATGCTGCTCGTGCAGCGCGGACGTGAGCTTGGCTACTCGCTCGGCAATCAGCAGTTTCAGGAAATCATCGAGAACATCAAGAAAGAGAACAAGCTCGAGAGCGATGAGCAATTTCAGGCGGCGCTCAAGCAGGAGGGGATGACGCTCGACGATCTGCGCAAGCAGCTCGAACGCAATCTCCTCGTTACGCGCGTCCAGCAGGTCGAAGTGATGGGAAAGATCAGCGTCACCGAAAACGAAGTCACCGAGTTCTATGAGAAGAACAAAAGCTCGTTTTCGACGCCGCCTTCAGTCACGCTGCGCGAAGTGCTCATCGTGGTTCCAAAAACTGACAAGGGTATCAACGTGGCGGCGGATGATGAGGCGAGAGCCAAGGCCGAGGATTTTCGCAAGCGCGTTCTTGCAGGCGAACCGATCGCGCAGCTTGCCTCGCAATTCTCCGATTCCGGTTCGAAGGCCAACGGCGGCTTGATCGGACCACTGAACCGGGACGATCTATCAGCTGAATTGCAGAAGCTGCTGGCGACGATGAAAGTCGGCGAGGTCACGCCGGTGCTGCGTACTGACCGCGGGTATCAAATCATCAAGCTCGAATCGTCCGTTGGCGCGAAAACCAAAACGCTGGACGAGGCGCGCGCCGAAGTGTCCGATCGGCTCGCAGCGAACAAGCGGCAGGGACAGCTCGAGATCTACCTTCAGCATCTGCGCGAACAGGCGACGATCGACTGGAAGAACGAGGAAATCAAGAAAGCGTTCGACGTCGGCGTCAAGCAGCGACAGACCACGACACAGTAATGAGTGAGCAAGAACTCTTTACACCCGGCTCGGCTCCGGCGGAGTTCGACTGGTACGCGATCTGGACGCGCTCGCGGCACGAAAAGTTCGTCCAGGAGCAACTGTCGCGCAAGGAGGTCGATGTCTTCCTGCCGACGATCACCAAGTGGAGCCGGTGGAAAGATCGCAAGAAAAAGATCGATTGGCCGCTGTTCCCCGGATACCTGTTCGCCCGCTTCGACGTTGCGGATCGACACTCGGTGCTGAAGTGCGAAGGTGTGGTGACGATCGTCAGCTCCGCCGAAGGTATGCCGTCGCCCATCCCAGACATTGAAATCGACGGCATTCGCACGCTGGTGAACAGTGAGCTCTCATACGACCCATGTCCGCTCATCAAAGAAGGGATGATGGTGGAAGTGAGGCACGGGCCGCTGAAAGGCGTCATCGGGCGCCTGGTTCGCAAGGGCGCGCACGCGCGCCTCGTGTTGTCTGTCGATCTCATCGGTCAGGCAGTGAGCGTTGAAGTGGATGCCGCTGACGTGAAGCCGTATTGACTGAGCCGGTACGGTGGGTGGGACGGGTTAGGACAAGCCGCGCAACCTGAGTCAATGAAGATCGGTTCCGTTCAACTATCGTCGCCGATGGTCGTGTCACCGATGGCCGGCATGACCGACACCGCATTCCGACGGCTGGTCAAGCGTCAGGGCGGGTGTGGCCTGGTTGTCACCGAAATGGTGAGCAGCGAAGGGCTCGTTCGCGGTATCGATCGGACGCTCGACTACGCCGAGTACACGGAAGAAGAACGGCCGGTTTCCATTCAGATCTTCGGCGGCGATCCCGAGCGGATGGCCGAGGCCGCGCGCGTCGTCGAGCAGATGGGCGCCGACATCGTCGACGTCAACATGGGCTGCCCGGTGCCGAAAATCGCCAAGCACAATGCCGGCTGCAGCCTGATGCGCGAACCGGAGCACGCTGCCACCGTGATTCGCGCCATGGTCAACGCCGTCGCGATTCCGGTGACCGTGAAAATGCGTAAGGGCTGGGACGACAGCGAGCTCACCGCGCCGGATCTGGCAAAGCGGGCCGAGGACGCGGGCGCGTCGGCAATCACGATTCACGGACGGACGGCGAAGCAGTCGTACAGCGGCGCCGCCGACTGGGACTTCGTCGCCAGGATTGCTGACGCAATCTCGATTCCTGTGTTTGGATCCGGCGACTGCATCGAGCCGGAACAGATTGTCGAACAGCTTCGAAAGGGCGTCAGCGGCGTGTTCGTCGGCCGTGGTGTGCTCCGCAATCCGTGGATTCTCGCGCAGGCCCAGGACATGCGCCACGGCCGCACACCGCGTGAAGTGACCGACGAAGAACGCGGCCGCTTCTTACTCGACTACATCGATCTGTTGTTGCACGAGCGCATGGACGAAGCGGAAGGGTTTCGGCATGTCGCGCCGAATCAGGACGCGCCGGGTCCGGCGTCGCGGCACGATCGCTGGGTGATCAACAAGCTGCGCGCGCTGTGCGGCTGGTACACGAAGGGTCTCGACAACGGGTCGCATCTGCGCACCGCGATCAATTCCGCGACCTCGCTCGCGGAGCTGCGTGGAATCATCGAAGGCTTCTTTTTCGCGCCGGCTGCCGTCGATATCGGCTGATGCGCATTCCTGAACGCGTCCGCGGCATTGAGCTGCCGCAGTTCGACGTGCTCAACGACATTGCCGCGCGCTGGCGCGCGCGCGGCGCCGACGTCATCACACTCGGCCAGGCGCTTCCCGGGTTCGCGCCACCTGTGGTTGCCGTTTCGGCACTGCAGCGCTCGCTCGCCGATCCCTCGGCGCATGTTTATTCCGCCGACGCGGGCATTGCGGAACTGCGGTCAGCGCTGAGCAACTGGCTCTCGACACTCGGCGCTCAGGTCGATCCCGAGCGGGAGATCATCATCACCGCTGGCGGGAATCAAGCGTTTCAGCTCGCGTTGACCACGCTCGTTCAAGCGAACGACGAAGTGGTTCTTCCGGCGCCGTACTTTTTGAATCACGAAATGGCGGTCCGCTCAGTTGGGGCCATGCCTATCGAGGCGCCCGTCCCTGCCGCGCGCGGGTTTGTCACGAGCTGGGACGACATTGCTCCGCACGTGACGCTGCGCACGCGCGCTGTCGTTCTCGTCACGCCGAGCAACCCGACGGGCGCGGTCATCCGCGGCGAGCGTCTGCGGGAAATCGTCGCTGAATGCGCAGAGCGCGACATCATCATCATCGTCGACGAAACCTACTTGCAGTTCGTCTACGACCACGAACCATCCACCGCCTCGGCTCTGCGGGCGTGGCGCGACGCTGTTGTCGTTGTCGGCAGCTTCTCCAAGGCCTACGCGATTACCGGCTGGCGGTGTGGGTACTTGCTGGCAAACGCCGATGCCATTGCCGAAGCGATCAAGATTCAGGACTGCATGTTGATCTGTGCGCCGGTCCCTGTGCAGCGCGCGGTGGCGGCGGTCCTCGAGAGCGAACCCGATTACCCGCGCAGATGGCTGCGGGAGCTAAAAGAGCGCCGCGATTATCTGTTGACCGCGCTTGCCGCGACGCCCGGTCTCCAGCCAGTGCCTCCCAGCGGTGGGTTCTTCGTGATGGTGCAGGTCGCGAGTTGTCGAGACTCGCGTGCGCTGGCGATGGATCTCATCGAGCAGCAACAGGTCGTGACCATACCCGGACGGTTTTTCGGCGAAAGCGGCGAGAGCTATCTGCGCGTGTCGTATGGAGCCGCGACGATTGACCGGCTGCGCGATGCCGCCGCGCGCCTCGCCAAGTTCATGCAAGGCCTCTAACACTCTTACGATAAGCTATTTGCGCAGTCATGGCCCTGCGAATTGCCTTCGATCTCGACGGCACGATCGCCGACATGCACGCGGTGCTTCACAAGGAAGCAGAGCGTCTGTTCGGTGCGGAAAGCCTGGCCAAAGCGGCTTACGAGCAACAACAGGCGGACACGGCCAGCGAAGACGATCCCGACAGCAAAAAAGCGATGGCGGAGCTGCACCTTACATCACGTCAGCAGATCCAGCTGTGGGATCACGTCAAGACGATCGAGAACTTCTGGAGCAATCTGCCAGAACTCGAGCCCGGCATTGTCGCCCGCATCGCCGACACGGCCGACAAACGCCGCTGGGAGGTGATCTTTCTCACGACGAGACCGGCCGTGGCGGGCGACACCGTGCAACTTCAGAGTCAGCGCTGGTTGAAAGCGAAGGGTTTTCCGCTTCCGAGTGTTTTTGTCGTGCAGCGCTCGCGCGGCAGAATTGCGGATGCGCTCCAGCTCGACGCGGTTGTGGACGATCGGCCGGAGAATTGTCTCAATGTCGCTGTCGAATCCAAAGCCAGGCCCATTCTGATCTGGTCCGCCGATCCGAAGCTGATTCCACCCGGATGCAAACGGCTCGGCGTGCGTGTGGCAGCCACAATCTCCGAGGCCGTGGACATGCTCGAAACGCTCGATGATTTGAAGAAAGAATCCGCGGTCGTACGTTCAATCAAAAAACTGTTCGGCAAAGAAACGGCCGTCTAAAATACGTTTCTCAGCGCTCACTGAGTCGATGGCGCCAACCGCGCGACAAACGCTCGAACAATGCCACTTGCCTCCCACATCGTCGAATTGCCCCAATGCTGCGATTTCAACTCGAGTGAATTGAGGGGTTAGATGGCGGAGCTTCACCTCGGCATTGCGCGCGCTCGCCTTGGGCCAGCGGCGGCACTCATCGATCATCAACGGGGCATCGGCGCCTGCGAAGAAAACCGGCTGACGCGGGCACGACAGGCGCCAACCTCGGGTCCTCCGATGCTCGCGATCACCGAACTGCTCTCGTACTTTGGCCGCCGCGAGGCAGATATCGTGGAGACGGGCATGGTGCGCGATGAAGAGTCGCCGCAGTGGTTTGGCGGCCACGCCACCAACGTCGACCCCCACCTCGCGCATGCCGAATACGCGTTTCGTGCTTCTGGTTTTGACGACGCGCTCGTGGTCGTCTGCGACGCGACCACCGACAAGGGCTGGAGCGCGTGGCGCTATCGCGCTAAAGGAACGTCGCAAGCGGTCCCGCTCGCCGCCAATGCCGGCAGCTTTCCGCTCGCACGCATCTACGGTGAGTTGACCGCGGCGCTTGGGCTGCACCCGGCACGCGACGAACATCTCGTCGAAGCCATGGCACGTGCGGCTCCACCAGATGGTTCGGAGGCCGCCGAGACGATTCACCTTACCGCCGACGGCATCGAGATCACGCCTGCGTTTCGCGAGCTCTTGTCGAATGCCGCGTATGCGGACGCCGCGCGGCAGCGTCGACTGGCGGCATCGGTTCAGCGCCGGCTCGGGGAGTGTCTCGTCGAATTGCTGTCGCGTCTCGCACGCACGTCCGGTTCACGAAACGTGTGTTTGTCAGGCGGGCTGTTCTTCAACACGCACTTGACCACCGTGGCCGCGCAGAGCGGACTATTCGCGCGAACGTTTCTGCCGGCGCATCCCGGTCGTAGTGGAAGCGCGCTCGGCGCAGCGCTCGTGGTGTCCAGCTCGGGGCTCAGTGCGGCGGCCGTCGCCTCTCCGTATCTCGGTCCTGGATACACCGACGCCGAGGTGAAGGGCGCGATTGAAAGCTGCAAGCTCGCGTTTGATCTGCAACGCGAGGAACAGGTGATGGAGACCGTTTTACGCGCAGTTTCGCGCGGACGTCTGGTCGGATGGTTTCACGGCCGGCTGGAATGGGGGCCGCGAGCGCTCGGCCACCGCACGGTGCTTGCCGATCCGTTTTCGCCCCACGTGCTCGACAACCTGAACGGATACCTGAAGAAGCGGCCTTCGTATCGCACCTATGGCGTCAGCGTTCCGCTCTCGCGCGTCAACGACATCTTCGACGGACCGCCGGCCTCGCCGTTCATGCAATACGAATATCGCCCACGCGACCCGGACAAGTTCCGCGCGCTACTGCCAGAAGGAGTGCAGACCCTGCGTGTGCATACGGTAGACGACACGGCGCCGCGTTATCTGCGGCTGCTCGAGCGTTGGGGAGAAATGTCGGGGACGCCCGTGCTCGTCAACACGTCGTTCAACGGGTTTCATGAACCGCTGGTGTGCTCGCCGAGAGACGCAATTCGCGTGTTTTATGGCACAGGACTGGACCTGCTCGCGCTCGAAGACTTTGTTCTGCGGAAATAGAAATAGAAGAAGGCGGACCTGACAGTCGGCGGCTAAACCTTTCGAATCCGGGCGGAAAGGTCGACGGCTCGTCAGACTCCAAATACTGCCTTCACCTCATCGTTTTCCTTCATATCGAAATCGAACACCAGCGCGGCTTCGGCCGTTTCGTAAAACCGTTTCCCGAGCTCCTGGTGGGCCGGATGATCGAGATACGCGCGCAGGTCGGCTTCGGAATCAAACTCCAGAAAGGCAATGTGAGAAAAGCTGCGGGCATTCAGACGATCGTAAAGGCGCTCGAAATTCTTCCGTTCGCCAATACGCGCGCGCCGGAGTTGCGGGATCCCAGAGACCGCCCGCGCGAACGATTGCGCAAAGGTCTCGCGCTCAGTTTGTGAAAGATCGGCGCGTGGTTGAAACAGCACAACATGCGCAATCACTCGTCGTCACCACGCGGCTTTCGTGGTCCGCGAGGTCTGCGCGGCGGTCCCCATGATTTCTTCGCGCCTCCAGCGTTTGAACCCCACGAACGTTTGCCGCCGCCTGGCTTCGCACCCCAGGGCCGTTTCGCCGCGCCTGCCGGTTTGGCGCCCCACGGCCGTTTCGCCCCGCCGCCTGGCTTCGCACTCCATGGACGATTCCCCACGCCGGGAGGTTTCGATGCCCAGGGTCGCTTTGACGGGCCGGTAGGTTTGCCCTCGCTGCGATCGCGCCGGTTGTCGCCGCCTCCTGGCGGTCCTTTCGGTTTCCACCCATCGCGCCGATCGCCGTCGCGCCGGAACGTCCGTTCTTCGCGTGGACGGTCGCTTCGCCGATCGTCTCGTGTCCACTCGGGTGGCACACCACGGTCCTGGAGCTTTGGCCGCATCGGATCGCCGTGCGGCGGGGTGAGCTCGCCATGGTCCTCCACCGGACGCTCACGCTGTTTTTCTTCCCAGCGTTTCCTGATGTTCTGCTTGTAGCGATCCCACTTCGCGTTCTTCGCATCCTTGTACTTCTGGCGGGGATCGCGGTGCTCGCCGCCGGGTCGCCAATTGCGATCGCGGCGCGGCGCGGGTTCATCGCGATCCGAAGGGCGGTCCAAAGGCCGGCCGTCAGGTGAATCGCGAAATGACCGCGGTTCTGAAGGTCCGCGCCAATCGCTGTCGCGTCGATCGCCATGACGCTCAGGCCGAGACCCCTCCCACCGGCGTTCGCCGCGCCCGAACCCTTGCTCGCGCGCCGCATCGCGCGATTCCCACAGCTGGCCGCGCTCGAACCACTTCAACTGCGTGTTGGGATGTTTTTGGCGCAGGCGATTGAACGTCGCCAGCAGCTCTTCGAGCTCGTGCGCCCGAAACGACGTCGGCTGATCGTCGACGATGATCGTCCAATACGCGTGTCGCGGCGGCATGGTGCGATTATCCTACGTTCGTGGAGCTAGTTGTCGCGCCAATCGCCGAGCTACGGGCGCGAATCACACGGCTGTTTACCGAAGTTGTCGCCGCCTCGCTCGAGCGTGGTGAAAGTGCCGCGGGCGAGCCGCCACGCTTTGCATGCGGGGTCACCGGCGGATCGACCGGGCTGATCTTTTTCGGTGCGTTGCGCGAGGCCGACGTCCCCTGGTCGCACATCACTCTCTATTTTGGTGACGAACGCGCAGTTCCTGCCGATCATCCGGATTCGAACTACGGCCTCGCCGAACGTCTGCTGTTGTCGCCGCTCGGCGCGCGCGCGCCGTTTGTAGAACGAATGCCTGGCGAGGCAGCCGATCTGCACGCGGCGGCGCTTGCCTACGACGAACGGCTGCCGCCTGCCCTCGACCTGCTCATTCTAGGCATCGGAGACGATGGTCACGTGTGCTCGCTGTTTCCCGGGCACCCGGCGCTGCTCGTGGAGGCTCAGCGGGTGCTGGCGATCGAAGACGCGCCCAGGCCGCCGCCGCGACGTTTCACGTTGTCCCTTCCCTATATCTGCCGGTCGCGCAAAGTGTGGGTGGTGGCTGTGGGACCGCGAAAATTGCCGGTGCTGCAGGCTGCGGTATCAGGACATTCGCTGAAGACACCGCTCGATATGGTTGTGCAACGCGCGCGCGACGTCACGATACTCACGGATCAGGTGATTCGGAAGGGGTTTGTGCCTGTCTGAAGTAGCAGTTCCTCATTCCCTCGCCCGCTCAGTTGGCAGGAATTCGCTTCAGTTTTTCCACCAGCGTGGTCCGCTTCAAGTGCAACAGCTCGGCGGCGGCCGCCTTATTCCCTCCTGTGCGCGACAGCGCTCGCATGATCAAATCGCGCTCGATCTGTTCCACGAGGTCGGGAAGGTTCACACCCGTATCCGGAAATTCGAGCGTCGGTGCGGCGGCGAGCTGCGCCACCTGAATCTCCGGCGGCAAATCGCTCAACTCGATGGTCGATCGTCCACCAAGCAAGGCCAGCGCGCGCTCCACAGCGTTTTCGAGCTGACGCACGTTGCCGGGCCATGCAAACGCCATGAGCCGCCGCATCGCGTCCTGCGACATCATCGGCAATGCAGACTTTGCGGGCCGAGCCGATGCATCGTCAGCGGGCGCCGCGTACTTCTCGATAAAGTGCTGCACGAGCAGCGGAATGTCTTCGCGACGTTCGCGCAGCGGCGGCAGCTCGACCTGGATCACATTCAGGCGGTAGTAGAGGTCCTCACGGAACGAGCCCTCCTTGACCATCTTTCCGAGATCTGAGTTGGTGGCCGCGACAACGCGCACATCCACTTTGATTGGTTTGCTGTCGCCGACGCGCTCGAACTCGCGCTCCTGGAGCACGCGCAGCAGTCCCATCTGCAACGCCATGCTCATCGTGCCGACTTCATCGAGAAACAACGTGCCGCGATCAGCCTGCTCGATGCGGCCGACGCGTGAGCCGACCGCACCCGTGAACGCTCCGCGCACGTGACCAAACAACTCTGCTTCGAGCAACGTTTCGGGAATCGCACTGCAGTTGAGCGCGACGAACCGCTGCTGCCGGCGGTGGCTGGCAAGGTGAATCGCGCGTGCCACCATCTCCTTGCCGGTACCCGTTTCCCCGTTGATGAGGATGGTGGTCGCTGTTGACGCGACGGTCTCGATTAACTGGAACAGCGCGCGCATGCGCGGGCTGCGCCCAATCATGGAGCCGAGTCCGTAGCGTTGATCGAGCTGCTGGCGAAGGTAGGCGTTTTCGTTTTTGAGCCGGCGTTGTTCGAGAGCCGAGCGTAATGCGTGCATTAGCTCATCAAATTGAAAGGGCTTGGTGACGAAGTCCGCAGCACCGTGCTTGATCGCGTCCACCGCGTCCTTGACCGTTCCGTAACCAGTCACGACGATCGCAATAATCCCAGGGTAGAGCTGGATCGCGGCATCGATCACTTGACGGCCATCCACGCCAGGCAAGCGAAGATCGGACACGACAACGTCAAACGCGAACTGATTCAGAAGCTCGAGCGCTTTCTCACCAGAGTCGGCCTCAACGACGTCGACCCCCTGCTCGACGAGACGTTCGGCAACGACTGTTCGCAACGGCGCCTCGTCATCGACGAGAAGCAGATGAATAGGCAGGTCAGACATTTGAGGGCGCCATATTTTTGACGCAGGGAAGCCTGTCGTCAAGCACTTAGTGCGATTACAAAACTGGCAACCTACCTCTGCGGGAGAAATACGCGCCGTTGCATCTATTGGCCTAAACCTTCTGCGGCTGAGGCCGATAGTCTAGCTGGAGGCACGATAGGCACAATGGAACGTCAGACGGTCAGCATCATGAAAGCATGTGAGATGGTCGGTGTCAGCCGCCGGACCATTTACAATTGGATTGCCGCGGGAAAGGTCGAATACGTCCGCACCGCCGGCGGCAGCATTCGGATTTTTACCGATACGTTATGGCGGCAACCGGACGGTACCGGTCGCACACTCACCCCCACGACTGCTGCATAAACTGCGCATTTCGTTCATACGCTCGCCCGATCAGGGCGACAATCGTCGCCCTTCCGCTCCCACAAAACCACGCGACCCAGCAGACAAGAATTGTCTTCTACGGTTGAGTTTTGTGATCGATTCGTCAAAAAATTGACGCCAGCTGCGGCGTAAAAGTCAAGATGTTGGCGTTTCCGCCCCACGGCAAATGGGACACTCTTGCGCAGGCCGACTCTGCAAATCTGTGTAACTACCTGAAGGTACAGCTACTTAGGCTAACTCTTCGCCAAGGATTCTCGCCCTACCACGCTACTGCACAGCCTTGGCACCCAGGTTGCCATAGGCCTGGCGGCCAGAACCGGCGCGCGGAATTCTGCTTGACCAGCGTGAATCCCTAGCTCCCCCAACCCCGGCTCTGACGGAGATCAGCCATGAACGTCGATCGTAGCTGCGCGAAGAATGGGCGAGTGGAGGCGGGAATTCCTTTCGTTGAAGCCTTGGCGCGGCGCATGGCGTCGACCATGCCTCACTCGATCGACCTCAGCGATCTCGTTCAGGACGGTGTGATCGGTCTCATCGATGCAGCTGAACGGTTTGACGAAGGCCGCGGGATCAAGTTTGAAACGTTCGCCGAGCGCCGCGTTCGTGGCGCGATGATCGATGCGCTGCGCAAAGACGCGTGGCCGCGCGGAGTGCGTCGCGTGCGGCGCGAGCTCGAAGCCGCGCGCGAGAAGCTGCGCGCGGAGCTCGGACACGAGCCGTCGCTTGCCGATCTGGCCGCCGCGATCGGCTCCGACGAAAAGCGGCTGGGCAAAACCATTGTCCGCATCAACACCATCGAATCGACGTCCTCGCTTTCGTGCGCTGAAAACGTCGATGAAGGCCAATTGCCGGCGGTGCTCGTGCCGGCCGAGCCGGAGCGGCCGGATCTGGCGTACGAGCGGAATGAAGTGAAGGACCGTGTCCGCGCCGCCATTGAATCGTTGCCGGTGCGCGAGCGCCGGGTGATTGGTCTCTACTACTACGGCGAAGTGACGATGAAGGAAATCGGGGCGGAGCTGGGCGTAAACGAATCACGCGTGTCGCAGCTGCATGCGCGCGCGATTCGACGCCTTCGCGACGCCCTCGGTGCGGAGATGACGCCGGCTGCCGCTCACTCGCTGCGCGCGGCAATCCTGGCATTCGAGGCGAAACCGAAAATGGCGAAGGCGACCATGCACGCGTCGGATACCCGCGTGCCGGTCGCTGCCGGACGTCGCGCCGAGAGTGCCGTGGTGCTGCCTTACGACAAGGTGTCGCGCGCGGCGCGCAGCAAGTCGCCGAGCCGAAATGGCTTGGCGAGCCAGCGGCAGCCGGTCTCGTCCAGGAACCGCTCCGCATCAGTGCCGGCGACCGCGCCGGTTACGAAGATCACGCGGCGCGCCAACAGCGGCGTCGCGGCGGCCATGGCGCGATAGAACTGCATTCCATCGAGCTTCGGCATCTTCAGGTCGCAGACGACGAGGTCGTAGGCGCTGCGTGCGACGCTCGTCAGCGCCTCCTCGCCGTCCTGCGCGCGCTCGACGACAAATCCGGCGTCTGACAGCGCGTCGGCGACTGCTGACGCCAGCGCCGGTTCGTCTTCGACCACCAGCACGCGAAGTCCCTTGAACGCCTCGAGCGGAATCTGATCGAGCTGCGGCGGACGCATCGGCAACGATTGCCCTCCGACCGGAAGTTCTACGAAGAACGATGCGCCGCTTCCCTTCTGCGAGGTCACCCAGATGCGGCCGCCGTGCTCCTGCACGATGGCATACGCGACGCTGAGACCGAGGCCCGTGCCCTTGCCGACATCCTTCGTCGTGTAAAACGGATCGAAGATCTTCCCCTGCATGTCGTCGGCGATTCCAGGTCCATCATCTTTGACCTCGAGCACGACCGACTCGCGATCCGCATCGTGCCACGTGCGCACGACCAGTGAACCGGCGCCGTGCGCCGCCTGCATCGCCTGCTCCGCGTTGATCACCAGATTCAACAGGACCTGTTTAATCTGGTGCGCGTCGGCAAACACTTTCGGGACGGCCGGCGTGAACGAAGTCGTCACCCTGATGTTGGTGACGCGTTGCTCGTAGGCCCGCAGCGCCAGCGTTTCTCGGACGACGTCGTTGAGGTCCACCATCATCCGTGTGGTCTGACGCTTGCGCGCGAACGTGAGCAGATTGCGGACGATGCGGGCCGCACGTTCGGATTCGCTGCGAATCACATCGAGGCCGCGGCGGGTTTTCTCGTCCGACGGCCGCTCCGCAAGGCGCTCTGCCCACGACAGAATGGTCGCGAGCGGGTTGTTCAATTCGTGCGCGACCCCCGAAATCGTCTGGCCGAGCGCCGCCATTTTTTCCGCCTGCTGCAACTGCCGGTAGAGGTCGCGTGACTGATCGTCGACGCGCTTGCGCTCGCTCACGTCACGTACAAGCGCGTAGACGAGCGGGTTCGAGCCGCTTCCACGGCTCGCCGCCTCGAGGTGCGCCGTGACTTCAACGGAGACGAACGACCCGTCTTGTCGCTGCAATTGCAGCTGATAATCGCAAACGTTGCCGTCGCGCTGCAGTTGTGACAGGAACGCTGTGCGTTCGTTCGCGTCGGCGAATCGTGCGGCGGCAAAGGGATCGATACCCGTGTCGGGCGAATCGATTGTGTAGCCGAGGATCTGTTTGAGGAACGGATTGGCGGCGATCGTGTGCGCCGGTTGGTGACCGATCGTGCCGATGTAAGCGCCTGCGCGGACCTCGTCGAACAGTCGGGCGAACGCGCCGGCCCGATCCGTCATCAGGGCTTCTTCGCGGGTGCGGGTGGCAGCGGTGTCGGTGTCTTGGTCTGGTGCGTCGGCGTCCACTTCTTTTCGACCGCAGCCCGTATTGCCCTGGCGTCGGCACCTGAGTTGTACATCAGCATCGCGTCACGCGCGACGTCTATGCAGATGGCTCACCCATAGCCATGGGTGTCCCACTCGAGCACGTTGCCTTTCGCATCGCGACGCTTGACGAAACACGATTCGTTGTGGCCGTGCCCCGTGCTCTCGCAGCCGCAGTAGCACGGAACGTATTTCAGGATTTCGGGATGCTCGGCGGCAAATTTGTAAACCGCGCGCGCCACATCAACCGGACGGCTGGGCGAGTACCCAGGAGTGGGAATGGGCGGCATCGTGATCGACATCGCCGACTTGGACGGCACGGGGGCGTCCGCCTTTTTGGCCGGCGCCTGCGCGGCGACGATCGCGAGGGCGACGAGCGAACCGAGTAGAGCCAAACTGATCGATCGCACCGCTCAATTGTAACCGCTGCCTCGTAGGTATTCGGATGCCTTCGATTGCCAAGGGTCGACGACAAACCGTGTACAAATGGGAAGACGGAATCTTACGAATTCACCCCGCCTTTTACCATTTCCAGCCCGTCTGTATTGATATCTGATATCGCAGAACGCCTGCTCGGCGGCGTTCCCGGCGCCACCACCTCTGGCAACACGATTGGCTTCCCCTTGATCGTCGGCGGCACGCCGATGGGCGTACTTGGCGTCAAGCCCCAGGGCGGCCCGCTCGCGACCGATCGCCAGCGCGCGCTCGAAGCGGCGGCTGCGCTGCTTGCGATGTCGCTGAAAAACGCGCAGCTCTTTCACGAGCGCGTGACGTCACGCGAGCGGACGGCCGCGCGTTTCGGGAATAAACAGCCACAAAATCGCCGCGATGAGAAACGCGCCGGCCGTCAGCGTAAACGCCGCGCCGAAGCCGCCCGTCTGCGCCATCGTCCCGACCACCGAGGGCGCCACCGCGCTCGCCAGGCGGCCGATGTTATAGGTAAAGCCTTGTGCCGTGGCACGAATCGCCGTCGGATAGATCTCCGCGGTGATGGCGCCAAATCCGCTGAAGTAACCGGTCCCGAAAAACGCGACGAACGGACCGAGGACGAGAAGCGCCGCGGGATTCCTCACGACACTGTAGGCGTAGACGAGGATGGCTGCGGCAACCAGATAGACGATGTACGTGGGCTTTCGTCCGAAGCGATCGCTGACGAAGCCAAAGGTGACGTAGCCGAACCACATGCCGACTTGCATGGCGATGACGAACCAGGACATCGCTTCGGTGCTGAGCCCGACGCCCCCCTGCGCGAGTGGTGATGACAGAAAAGAAGGAATCCACAAGTTGAGTCCCCACCAGGCGAACATGGTCGCGGCGTTCATCAGAGTGAGCGCCACGGTCAGGGTGCCTAGGGTGCCGAAGGTGCCTCGGGCGCCTGCGGCGCGAGGGGTGCCACGGATGCTGGGAGTGCCTGAGGTGCGCGCTTTCTTCCAAATGTCCGGTTCGGGAACGCGACGTCTGATCCACAGCGTGAAGAGCGCAGGGACGACGCCTACAAAGAACACCGCACGCCAACCGAATCGAGGGAGCACAATCAGGTTGACCACGGCCGCCAGACCGTAACCAATCGCCCAGCACGATTGCATCAGGCCCAGGGCTTTGCCGCGATGCTGCGCGGGCCATGTCTCCGAGACGAGCGCCGCGCCGCTCGCCCACTCGCCACCCATGCCGAGTCCGAGAAAGATCCGGAACACGGCGAGCTGCATCACGCTGGTCGCGGTGCCACACGCGGCGGTGAAAACCGAATAGAGCAGGATGCTCAGCGAGAGCGCCCGCGTTCGCCCCAGGCGATCGGCCAGGATCCCGAAGATGATCCCGCCGGCGGCGGATGCGGCGAGCGTGACCGAACCAAGCAGTCCACCGGTCTGGCGATCAAACCCCATGTCCGCCATCAGAGCGGTCAGCACGAGCGCGTAGAGCATCACGTCGAACGCATCGAGCAGCCAGCCCAGCGATGCCGCCACCAATGCCCGCCGGGCTTCCGGCGACGCCTCCCGCAAGAAGTCGAACATTCCGGGCATTTTCAACGATCCGCCGCTCGACACACGGACGGTTTGACCGTGAGGACCGCGGGGTCGACCGAGGACATCGTCTTGAATGATTCGGCTTCATACGTCACTAACAGAATTTTCATTGTCTGATTAGGCGTTCAGCCGTATATAGTTCGAAGAACGAGCCACAAATGAGAATAATAGACGAGCTGGACGCCAGGATTCTGGAGCTTTTGCAGGAAAACGCCCGGATTACGCAAGCCGACATCGCCAAGGCTATTGGTCTGGCACCCTCCGCCGTCCTCGAGCGGATGCGCAAGCTGGAAGCGAAGGGCGCGATTCGGGAGTACGCCGCCGCCATCGATCCGCATATCGCAGAACTGCCCCTGCTGGCGTTCGTGTCGGTGCGAACGAGCGAGTACGGGCCGGAGCAGCCCTCGGCGCAGGCGCTGGCGAAGATTCCGGAAGTGCTCGAAGTACACCACGTGGCTGGTGACGACTGTTATCTGCTGAAAGTGCGCGCGCGGGATGCGGAGCATCTCGGACAGCTGCTGCGGCAGCAGATCGCGGCCGTCCCGCACGTGACGTCAACACGAACGACAGTCGTGCTCGGCACCACGAAAGAAACGATTCGCTTACCGATCGGTCCGCGAAAGCAAACGCTGCCGCGGGCATCTTAGAAAGTGCAACGTTGAGCCATGGCACCGCGTGAGAGAACAATCGCCTATGCGGCGTGGATAACCATCTGCATCGTCTGGGGCACCACCTACCTTGCGATTCGCGTCGCGCTCGAGTCGCTTCCGGTCGCGCTGCTCGCGGGCTTTCGTTGGATGGCTGCCGGCCTCATCCTCACCGCCTTGTTGCCGCTCTTTGGCGAGCGTCTGCCATCGAGGCGATCGTGGCGATCGATTGCGCTGGTCGGATTTCTCATGAACGTCCTCGGCAACGGCCTGCTGGTCTGGGCGGAACAATACGTCCCGAGTGGTCTTACCGCCGTGGTCGTCGCGATGGTGCCGTTCTGGTCCGTCAGCGTTGAGGCGCTCATTCCCGGCGGCGAGCGGTTGACGCGTCACGCACTCATCGGACTTGCCACAGGTTTCGCGGGTATCGTCGTGTTGGTGTGGCCTGAGCTGACGTCAGGAGGCGAAGCGGGACGGATGTTCGTCCTCGGCGTGCTGGCGCTACAGGTCGGAAGCCTTGGGTGGGCGATCGGGACGTCTTACACCAAGCGGCACCGCCTGGGTGAGACGCCGCTCGCTTCCTCCGCGCTGCAGATGATCTTCAGCGGCGCGATGCTCATGGCCATCGGCACCGTGTTCGGAGAGTGGGGGCGTGTCACGTTTACCCCGCGCACATTTGCGGCGATGGCCTATCTCACCATCGCCGGCTCGGTGATCGGCTACACAGCGTACGTCTCCTGCTTGAAATACTTGCCCGTTGCGACGGTATCGCTCTACGCGTACGTCAATCCCATCATCGCTGTCGTTCTCGGGACGCTCCTGCTCGCCGAGCCGTTCAGCGCGCGCATCGTGCTCGCCGCCGCTCTGGTCCTTACCGGCATAGCCATTGTCCGAATGGCCCCGCGCCCGCGAACGGTAGCGCCGGTTGCCCGAAAAGCGGTAGCCTGAGCACGTTGAATCGACTGCCGCGCATCAGCGAGCTGTCAGCAGAAGCTGAGGGCTGGGGCTATTTTCTCTGCACGTTCAAAGAGCTTCGCCCCATTCGCAACGGCGAGCTGCTCCTCTTCACGCTGCAGGATTGCACCGGCCGAATCGAGGCGAAGGTGCTCGATGCCGTCGAGCGCTTCAACGACGAATTCGACGCCGGCGAGTTCGTGCGCGTCGAAGCGCGGGCGGTGCTCTTTCACGCTCAATTACAACTGAACGTGTCGCATGTCCGGCGTGTCAATCCCGAGCAGGATCGCCGTCAGGGCTTTCGTGAGGAAGATTGCGTCTTTTCCGCACCGCGATCGATCGACGAAATGTGGGCGGAGTTGATCGCTCATGTGCAGTCGGTTCGCGATCCGCACCTCCGCGTGCTGCTGAACCGCATCGCCGCCGACCACGAACATCAACTCAAAGAGTGGCCCGCCGCGCAGCAGATCCATCACGCCTATCGCGGTGGTCTGCTCGAGCACGTGGTCAAGATGGCCGACACCGGGCGCTATCTCGCGCGAGCCTACGACGCCAACGAAGACCTTGTCCTTGCCGGTGTGCTGTTGCACGACATCGGCAAGCTGCAGGAGCTGACCTACGAGCCTGGCGGCGCCTCATACAGCCGCGACGGCAACATGGTGGGCCATATCGGCCTGGGCCTCATCATGGTGCGCGACGCGATCAACGGGATTTCGGGGTTCCCGGATGATCTGCGCGCGCACGTCGAGCATCTGGTTGCGTCGCATCACGGATCACGCGATCGCGGATCGCCGGTGGAGCCGAAAACAGTCGAAGCATTTATCCTTGCCGCCGTTGACGAACTCGATTCAAAGCTGAGTCAGGTGCGACAAGCGATTCGGGACGATATCGAAGGCGACGAATTCACTGGATGGCACAAGCGATTGGGACGCGTGCTGTACAAGGGAAAGTGAAGGCGCCGATTATTGCGACGGCTTGGTTCCCAGCGCGAACGTCATCTCGCCGTGGGCGACAACCCGTCCATTGACCCGGGCGTGGCCGGTGAGGACGCCCATTCTGCTGCGCAGCCGCTTCACGCGCGCCTCGATGTGCACGACATCGCCGGGATAAACCGCGCCGCGGAATCGCACGCGTTCGATGCCGGTAAACAGCGGCAAGCGGTCGCGGTTTTCCGGCTTCGACAGGATCAAAATGGCTCCCACTTGCGCAATCGCCTCGGTAAGAATCGCCGGCGGCAGCGCGACGCGTTCGCCCGGCCGTTCCGGCGACAGGTAGCGTTCGCTGAACGACACGTTCTTGATGCCTACGATTCGCTTGTCGGGCTCGAGCTCGGTGATGCGATCGACCAACAGGAACGGGTAGCGGTGCGGAAGGATGCGCTCGATCGCCGCGTAATCGAGCGGCAACTTCAATGAATCGGTCACGAGGCGTTCAGTATAATTCGTAGTTTCGAGCCCATCACCCGGAGGTCCTATGTCGAGGCGCGCCGCCTGCTCGTTGCTTCTCCTCGTCGTGCTGCATAGCCCGGCATTTGCGCAAAAGCGTCCCGTCACCATCGACGACATCATGAACCTGAAGGGCGTCTCGTCGGCGATGGTGTCTCCTGACGGCACGCAAGTCCTCTACACGGTACGCGAGTGGGTGGCCGACAAGGAGCGGATGGAGTCGCGTACGCACATTTGGAGGGTTCCGGTCGCTGGCGGCGCCGCCCGGCAGATCACG
>JBKPDL010000192.1:0-38952 GCA_046727855.1 Acidobacteriota bacterium | reverse complement strand
ACGCCCATGAGCAACGCGAACGCGAGAACTCTAAGCATTCCCATTGGTCACGCTTCCATCGCTGGCGATCCGCCACGGCTGAATGCTGTTGTCCAGACCCGGCACGCTGAATGTGGCATCCAGGGGCTTGTTCCAGTACTTGGCGATCTGTGCTCGCGACGGTTGAACCTGACCCAGTTCGTCCGTGCAGCGCGACTGGAGCTCGGTCTCTTGTCCGTCCCAATTCCACATGTAGCTGAAGCGAGTATGCGCCATTCGATACGCAGTCCCCTTGATCTCGGCGATGTTCCAGCGCTTGCCGCCGTCGGTGGACACTTCCACCTTCTTAATCGCGCCGCCACCGGACCAAGCCAGGCCGCTGATCTCGTAGAAGCCGCGGCCGGGCAACTCTTGTCCGCCGGAAGGAAACGTGATGACGGACTTGGGCCCGATCTGGTAGTCCAATGCAGCGACCTTCGGATCCCGATCGAGATGCCCGTAGTCGTTGTAATTCATGTAATAGCGGTCCACCACCTTGATTCGCCGCAGCCACTTGGTGTGAAAAATTCCTTCGAAGCCGGGAACCATCAGCCGCAGCGGAAACCCTTGCTGGGGCCGCACGGCCTCGCCGTTCATGCCGTAGGCGACGATGCAGTCGTCCATCGCCTTGGCAATCGGCATGCTCGACGCTCCCTTCACCTCCTCTTCCCCTTCCGCGACAAACCAGGATGCCCCGCCTTTCAGGCCGCACTCCTTGAGCAGCGCAGAAAGGAGAACGCCGGTCCATTCGGCGCAACTCGTCATGCCGTGAGTTTCTTGAACAGTCTTCGCCCTGCGCGACGATCGGTTCCCCGCGCACTCGATGAAATGAAGGCGCGTTACGGAAGGGAGGCGCTTCAAGTCCTCCATGGTGAACGTCAGCGGACGGTCCACCATGCCGTGAATCATGAGACGGTGCTCCTTGGGATCGATGTCCGGCAGGAATGAGCCACGGGTCGTCCCCACGTAGTGGAGCGAGGATGGCGTGATCACCCCGACCGAATCCTGAAGCGGGGCCGCCACATGAAACACGAGACCCCAGTTATCGGGCGATGGCCTGCCGCCGTGGGGTATGCGTACGGAGGTGACGTAACGCGAGCGTTCGCCGTAGGCGATCTGATCCTTGTCGCCCTTGATCATTGGCGGCGACGCTGGTGTTTGGCCGATCGCGGGCGCTGCGGCTCCCAAGGTGAAACCACCGGCCAACGCGGCGCCGCTCTTCAGGAATTCCCTTCGAGCAGCTCGTTTCGAAGCCATGTGTCTCTCCTTCGCAGATGGGTCAACCAGGAATCGCTTCCCAGAAAGTCGAAAGTATACGCCCGTCTCGGGGTCTCCTTGAACGAACTTCAGCGCGCTTGGGGATGGCCCGGCCAGCGCATAGCTCGCGTGATTCCTGCGTGTGGAGTGGCGCGCCCGGCAGGACTCGAACCTGCGACCCTCGGCTTAGAAGGCCGATGCTCTATCCACTGAGCTACGGGCGCGTTGTCTCCATCGTATCGTGAACGTCGCACCCGAATGCTTTATAGACAGTTCCCATCCCACCCTGGCCGAGCGTGATGATCCGGTAGCGCTCGGCGACGACCGCCGGACAGATAGCTGTTCATGACACTCGCAGCATGCGGTTTGGGAAGTACATCAAGGCGCGAGGGACGGCGATTATACCCGTCTGCGCGATAGGACCGCTGCGCGATGGGACCGGCTTCGCCCGGTGGGAGGACCGCGCTTCGCGCGCTAGTGAACTCGCGCGTAGGAGCCGACGCAGGACCCTCGTGCCGAATCGCCGCGAACTACGGGAGGAACCGACGTGAACTTCCGTAGCGAACCACCGTAACGAACCACCGTAGGGAACCATCGTAAGGAACCATCGTAAGGAACCACCGCGAGGAACCACCGTGAGGAACCACCGTGAGGAATCACCGTGACCAGCGCAGGTAAAATGCGCCATGGCAACAACAACCCAATCCTTCAAAAACCACGCGCGGACGATTCCGGGATACCACTACGTGGTCTTCGGCATTCTCTTCGCGAACGTCGTGTGGACGGCCTATCGCGCGGTCACCGATTACTCAGCCGACCGGCTGATGGCTCTGCTGGTCGCCATTGCCCTGGTGATTCTGGCCTTGTACGCCCGCATTTTTGCGCTGACCGTGCAGGATCGGGTCATCCGCAACGAGATGCAAGCGCGGCTGCGCGAAGTGCTGCCTCCCGCGATGCGGCCGCGGATCGACGATCTCACTGTCGGTCAGCTGGTGGCGCTGCGCTTCGCGTCAGACGCCGAGTTGCCCGAGCTGTGCACGAAGGTGCTCGACGACAAGATTAGCGACCGGAAAGCCATCAAGCAGATGATCAAGAACTGGCGGCCGGATCTTCTTCGCGCGTGACGATGATCCGGCGCTCATCGAAGCGCCGGGAAACCAGCAGCCTGATCGCGCGAAGCCCGGTCCTACCGCATAGCGGTCTTACTGCGCAGCGGTCCTACCGGGCGCGGCCCGGTCGCACCGCGAAGCGGTCCCATCAAGGACGCGGCGTTTCGCGGCGGAAGGGCAGCCGTGCAGCGATAACGGGCCACAGCGCCGCGACGGCTGCAAACGCGAGCAGCGTGGCGGCGATCGGTCGCGTCACCAGCACGCTCCAATCACCCTCGGCGATCGCAAGCGCGCGGCGCAACTGCTGATCTGCCGCGGGGCCCAGAATCACGCCAATCATGACGGGCGCAATCGGCATCTCCATGCGCCGCAGCACGAAGCCGAGTATTCCAACCGCCGTGAGCAGCACGAGGTCGCCGCTCGATCGGTGCACGCTGTACGCGCCGAGCGCGGCGACAACCAGAATGCCGCCATAGAGCTGCGGCTTCGGCACGTCGAGCAGCGCGACCCACAGCTTCACGAGCGGGAGATTCAGCACGAGCAACATCACGTTGCCGATATAGAGGCTGGCGATCACACCCCACACCAGATCCGGCTCGTGCTCGAAGAGCAAGGGTCCCGGCTGCAGTCCGAACTGTTGGAACGCCGCGAGCAGGACGGCCGCCGTTGCCGACGTCGGCAATCCGAGGGTAAGGAGCGGCACCAGGGTCCCCGCCGCCGACGCGTTGTTGGCGGCCTCGGGCCCGGCGACACCTTCGATGGCTCCGCGGCCAAATTCGTGCGCGCGCCGCGACAGCCGTTTCTCCACAGCGTAGGAGAGGAGTGTCGGCAGTTCAGCGCCGCCGGCCGGCAGCGCGCCGAGCGGAAAGCCGATGATCGTCCCACGCAGCCACGGCCGCCACGATCGCGACCATTCCTCGCGCGTCATCGAGACGCGCCCTCCGACCGGCAGCACTTCAGCGTGCTCGTCTCCGTGGGCGAGCACGCTCAGCGCTTCGCCCACCGCAAACAGGCCGACGGCGACGATCACCACGTCGACGCCGTCGAGCAGATAGTCGATCCCGAACGTCAGTCGAGGCTCACCACTCAATCCATCGATGCCGACAAATCCCATCGTCAACCCGATGAACAGACTGGCGAGGCCGCGCAGCAACGATGGCCCAAGAAGCGAGCAGACCATCACAAACGCGAGCACCATCAACGCGAAGTAATCGGCCGGACCAAACGCGAGCGCGAGACGCACCAACTGCGGCGCCGCGATCGAGAGCGCAAACGTCGAGAGCGTGCCGGCGACAAACGATCCGATGGCGGCCGTTGAAAGCGCGGCGCCGCCGCGACCAGCGCGCGCCATCTGATGCCCTTCTATCGCAGTCACCATCGTGGCGCTTTCGCCGGGCGTGTTCAGCAGAATCGAGGTGGTCGAGCCGCCGTACATGGCGCCGTAATAAATGCCCGCGAACATGATGAGCGCCGCTGTCGGCTCGAGATTGAATGTAACGGGCAGGAGCAATGCCACGGTCAGCGCCGGGCCGATCCCCGGTAACACGCCGACGATCGTGCCAAGCGTGGCGCCGGCAAGCGCCCAGCCAAGATGTGCCGGCGACAGTGCGACGCTGAATCCGTGGAGCAGCGCGTCCATTCAGCGCGTCAGCGGATCGCGCGGGAGGTCGAGCCCGAGTCCCTGCGTAAACGCCACGAAGAGGAGCGTTGCTGCCGCTGTCCCGACGATCGCATCGCGCACGGGACGGCGGCTGCCAAGAAGCCGTGCCGCGACGACGAACAACGCCACACTGGCCGGGACAAAGCCGACGAGAGGCATCGCAAACGCGTAGACCAGAAGGGCCGCGACGAGCATAAGCGGTCGCACATCGTGGATCTGCTTTCGACTCCAGAGACTCGTGAGTCGCTGACGCCAGGGACCGTGGGCGCGGCGTGAGATCGTTCGCGACCCGCGGCGCGCAACGATCGACGTCAGCAGCAGCGCAAGCGCGCCCATCGTGATCCACGGCAGCGTCATCGGCGTCACATGCAACGCCGACGCGCGCCCGGTGTTTCCGGATGAAAGTGCGCGCAGCACCTGCTCGATCCTTCCTTGCTCTGAAAGAAGAAACTGGCGGAACGCCGGTCCCGTGAGCAGCAGATCCGCCCACCCGTTGCGTTCGAGCATCTGCTTCCAGCCGCTGCTCGCTACCACCCGCTGCAGCCGATCCGTCAGTCGATCGCGCTCGGCGTCGGTGAGGCCCGGCGGCGCCACGATGCCTCGCCAGTTGGCAAGATCCACCGCAATGCCTTGTTCGCGCAGCGTCGGCGCATCAATTCCGCTGACGCGCGCAGGCGCGGAGACCGCCAGCACCCGCAGCGTGCCAGCGTGAATTTGGGCGGCGAACTCACCGTAACCGCTGACGCCGGCGCTGACCTGAGCGCCCATCACGGCGGCAAGCGCGGCGCCGCCTCCTGGAAACGCGATGTAGTTGACCAGGCTTGGCGAGACCCCGACCTCGGACGCGATGAGCCGCACGAGGAGATCGTCAGTGCCACCGGCTGATCCGCCACCCCACGCCACGCTTGCCGGG
Source organism: Acidobacteriota bacterium (assembly GCA_046727855.1). Lineage (GTDB taxonomy): Bacteria > Acidobacteriota > Vicinamibacteria > Vicinamibacterales > UBA2999 > DASPWV01. Next base: position 33,995 of record JBKPDL010000192.1, on the reverse strand, counting down.
CCGCTCCTGAACGCGTCGATCAGCTCGCGCAGAGTGCGCCATTTCGAGTCGGCAGGCACCGCGATGACTTCGTACTCGCCCGTGAGTCTCGCAATCGGAGTGGTGTCGGCAAGCGTAACCGGCGAATGATTGGTCACGATCGCGCTCACCATGACGAGGCCGGTGACGAGAAGCGCGTCGGGATTGCCGCGCTCGCCGCTGACGAAACGCGCGAGGCCGATCGTACCCGCCGCACCCGGCACGTTTTCGACTTGCACGCTCGCGCCCGGTTCAACGCGCGTCCACACCTGTTGCAGCACGCGCGCGGTCTGGTCCCACCCGCCACCCGGTGCGGCCGGCGCGACAATCGTCAGCATGTATCAGCAGATCTCGCTTTCGAGGAGGCCGAGCAAGCCATCGAGGGGAATATCCACCCAATCGGGACGATTGCCAAGCTCGTAGGCGAGTTCGTACAACGCCTTGTCGAGCACGAAGCCTTCCAGTAACGTCTCCCGCGCCGGGGCCGTGGGAATCAGCGACCCTTCGCCGATCTGTTTGAGGTACGAGGTGAGGAAAATCCGCGACGCCTCGCGTTCCCATGCGGCGATCCACGCCTCGAGGCCGCCGCCCGTATCCTGGCGATCGCGCCGCCAGATGCGAAGGCCAGCGCGCGCCGCGTAGCTAAATGATCGCAGCATGCCGGCCACGTCACGCAGCGGCGCCTGCGGGGCGCGACGCTCGGCGAGAGGGCGCGCCGGCTCGCCTTCGAAATCGATGAAGTACACATCGCCGTCGGCCTCGAGCACCTGGCCGAGATGAAAATCTCCATGAATGCGCATCTGCACGCCGGCATCCTCGAGCGCGGCGAGGCGCGCAAAACGATCGGCAATGTAAGGGCGCAGCGCGAGCAGGCGCTTCGCTTTCGCTTGAACGTGCTCGGAAAGCTGGGTCTGCCGGTCGAGCAACCCCAGCACGCGATCGGCTTGCGTGGTCATGTCGTGCGCAAGCGCAACGAGATCCGCGCGGGTGAGCGGGTGCACCCCAAAGTGCTCTCCCCGAATCGAGGACAGCGTGCGGTGGAGATCGGCTGTCCGTCGCCCGACGCGTTCGAGCGAGACGCGATACGCGCCCATCGCGTCTTCCACTTCGCTGGCCGGCGGCGGCCCGGGTTGACGCTGGTGGGTCGACGCCGCCTCACAAAAGCCCTGCAGATGATCGAGTGCAAGCTCCCACGCCGATCCACGGCTCGCCACCTGCTGCTGCAACATCGCGATCGATGTCGGCATGGCGCCCTCGGCCTGATACTCGGCCCAGGCAACCAGAGCCGGCACCCGCGCTTCGGCGGCGCGCGGGCCGAGGTGACGGCCGATCTCGATGTCGGGGTTCTCGCCGGGCTCGAGACGGCGAAAGACTTTGAGCAGGAACCTGTCGCCGATGAGGACGTTCGAATTGGTTTGCTCGAGCGCTGGAATGTGGGCGCGTAGTGCGGAAGTATCGGACACCAACAGGCTGGCGGCCCCCTCGGCTTGCGCAATGCGCACCGAACCCGATCGAAACGCCATGGTCCCGCCGCGATGCAGCCGGTCGAACACGCGATGGCTGATCGCGGGGTCGACCATGCCGTCGTAGAGCACGCCGGCGCGCGCTCCCGAGAGGCGCGCGACCGCGGACGAGTAGCGGTGTTCCAACACGGCTTTCGCGGCTTCGCCTGCCGCCGTTGCCAGCACCAGCAAATAGCGCTGGGTGTCGCCGTCGGCGAACTCCGTTTCGACGATGCAGAGAAACGTGGCTGGATTGGTGTCGAGCAGCGCCCAATCGACAAAACGCGCTCGACCGAGCGTGCGCGCCTTGCCTCCGTACCAACGCTGCCGCTGAAGAAAGCCGGCCAGTGCGTCACGCTCGAGGAGCACACGCGCGTGCCCGTCGAGCAGCGTGTTCCAGACGGCGCTCACGAGCAGCGTCGGCACCGGCTCATCACGTCCTGCCAGCTTCGGCCGCTGCAGGACGAGCGGCTTGGCGATCTTCGACAGCTGGAACCAGTAAAAACTGTGTGGACCGAGCGTGACGAAATATGGATCGTCGCCGACCGCCGGCATTTCGGTGTTGCCGACGATCTCAACCGGGTGCATGCCTTTGAAACGCTGCAGATCGAGATGCACCGGCTGCGCGGTCCGTGCCATGTTGGCGACGATGAGCAACTGCTGTTGCTGATCTTCGCGCACGTAGGCAAGCACACGCCGGTTGTTGGTGGCAACCGGCTCGAACGAACCACGGCCGAACGTCGGGTATTGGCGGCGCAGCGCCAGCATGCGCCGCATCCAGTTGAGGAGCGACGACGGCGAGCGCTCCTGGGCTTCGACGTTGATCGACTGGTAGCCGCTGACCGCATCCATGATGGGCGGAAGGAACAGCCGCTGCGGATCGGCGCGCGAGAACCCGGCGTTGCGATCGCCGGTCCACTGCATCGGCGTGCGCACGCCGTTGCGATCGCCGAGAAACACGTTGTCGCCCATGCCGATCTCGTCGCCGTAGTAAATAATTGGCGAACCCGGCATCGACAGCAGCAGGCTGTTCATCAACTCGATGAGCGGACGGTTGTACTCGAGCAATGGCGCGAGCCGCCGGCGGATGCCGACGTTCAACCGCATCTGGGCATCGGCGGCATAGGCCTTGTACATATAGTCGCGCTCTTCGTCGGTGACCATCTCGAGCGTGAGCTCGTCGTGGTTGCGAAGAAACAACGCCCACTGGCAGTTCGCGGGAATATCCGGGGTTTGCCGCATGATCTCGATGATCGGGAGGGCATCTTCCTGACGCACGGCCATGAAGATTCGCGGCATGAGAGGAAAGTGATAGGCGAGATGGCACGCGTCGCCATCGCCGAAATACGGGCGCACATCGGCAGGCCATTGGTTGGCTTCCGCGAGCAGCGCACGATCCGAGTAGCGCTGATCGAGTGCGGCGCGAAGCTGCTGCAAAATCACGTGCGTCTCGGGCAGGTTCTCGCAGTTGGTACCTTCACGCTCGATCAGATACGGCACCGCGTCGAGGCGCAAGCCGTCGACGCCCATGTCCAGCCAGTAATTCATGATGCGAATCAGCGCCTTGAACGTGTGCGGATTGTCGTAGTTCAAATCAGGCTGATGACTGAAGAAGCGGTGCCAGTAATACGCGCCGGCAATGGCGTCCCATGTCCAGTTCGACTTCTCGGTGTCGGTGAAAATGACGCGGACCCCGGTGTATTCCTCGCCGGTTTTGCTCCACACGTAATAGTTACGCTTTTGCGACCCCGCCGGCGCTCGCCGCGCGGCTTGAAACCAGGGATGTTGATCGGACGTGTGGTTGACGACGAGCTCGGTAAAGACGCGCAGGCCGCGTGCGTGCGCTTCCTTCAGCAGCTGTTTGAAATCGCGCAGCGTACCGTACGTGGGATGGACATCCTGGTAATTGGCAATGTCATAGCCATCGTCGCGCAGCGGCGAGGGGTAGAAGGGCAGCAGCCAGATCGTGTTGACGCCGAGATCCTGAATGTAATCGAGCTTTTCGATCAGACCCTGAAAGTCGCCGATGCCGTCCGCGTTGGAATCGAAGAACGAACGGACGTGCAGTTCGTAAATGATCGCGTCCTTGTACCAATGTGGATCAGTCGCGAGCGGGACGTGAAGGCTCATACCGGCGTCGACCGCTGGACATCAAATACGTGCGCTGGCAGTTGGGGCGCGAGCCGCACGTAGTTCCATCCTCCGCGCCAGCTGTAGGTTTGATCGGTCAGCAAATCTTGGACGGCATATCTTTCATCATCCGGAATGACGTCATCCGGCAGCGACAGACAGACAGCGCCTTCGCGCGGTGCGTGCGGATCGAGCGAGACGACGATGAAGATGCGACGCGGGTCGTCGGGGGCGGTTTTGCTGTAGGCGATGAGTTGGTCGCTGGTCGTGAGATGAAATCGCAGACCGCTGTCGTATTGAAGGGCGGGTTGCGTTTTGCGAATGCCGTTGATTTGCGCGATCAAGCCGTTGAGGTTTCCAGGCTGGTCCCAGTTGCGCGGCTTGAACTGGTACTTCTCAGAATCGAAATACTCCTCGGAACCCGGCTTCGCGGGTACGTTCTCGCACAATTCGAAGCCGCTGTAGATCCCGTAACTGGCGCCAAGGGTCGCGGCCAGGAGCAAGCGAATACGAAACGCCGCAGGCCCGCCTTTCTGCAGGAACTCGTGAAGGATATCGGGCGTGTTGGCGAACAGATTGGGGCGAAAGTACTCCTTCATTTCCGTGGTCGTGAGTTCAGTGAAGTATTCCTCGAGCTCGGCTTTCGTGTTACGCCACGTGAAATACGTATAGGACTGCGTGAACCCGAGCTTGGCGAGCCGACGCATCACCTTCGGGCGCGTGAACGCTTCGGCGAGAAAGATGACGCCGGGATCGCGCGCCTGGATGTCAGCGATGAGCCACTCCCAAAAGGCGAACGGTTTGGTGTGCGGATTATCGACGCGAAAGATCCGCACACCGTGGTCGACCCAGAAGCTGACGATGTCCCGCGATTCGGTCCACAGCTCGCGCCACGCCTCCGACTCGAAATCAAACGGATAAATGTCCTGGTATTTCTTGGGCGGATTCTCGGCGTACTTCAGCGTGCCGTCAGGCCGCTGCCGGAACCACTCGGGATGCTCGCTGGTGTAGGGATGATCCGGTGATGCCTGATAGGCAAGATCGAGCGCGATCTCGAGCCCGGCGTTTTCTGCTTGCTCACGAAACCAACAAAAGTCCGCGAGCGTACCCAGCCCTGGTTCGATCGCCATGTGGCCGCCCTCGGCGGCGCCGATCGCCCAGGGACTACCAGGATCGCCGTGCTGCGGCTCGAGCGCGTTGCCGCGACCCTTCCGATTGGTGCGTCCGATGGGATGAATCGGCGGCAGATACAGCACGTCAAAACCGAGATCCGCAATGGTTTGCAGGCGCGCGGCGGCTTCGCGAAACGTGGCGCTCCGCGTGGGATCGGTCGCGGCGGATCGCGGAAACATCTCGTACCACGCGCTGAAGCGCGCACGTTCGCGATCGACGATCACGTGCCGCGGCGGCTCGGAGTCTGTGGCAAACGTGCGGTCGGGCAGTGCCGCCATCCGCTCTGCGAGCTCGTCGCTGAACGCCCACGCCACGCGTTGCTGCATCGGGTCAGACGATTCAATCGTTTGCGCCGCCGCGACCAGCCAGGCGCGATCGTCGTGCGTTGCGGCTCGCGCCCCCGCCGCGTGGATCATCATGGCGCCTTCGAGCAACTCCGACTGCACATCCTGGCCAGCGGCGACGCGGACTTTGAGCGCGTGCTGCCAGGTGGCAAAGCGATCGACCCATCCTGTGATCACGATTTCGTAGCGCCCGGTGCGTTCCGCTACGAATCGGCCTCGCCAACGATCGTTGACGAGCGGCAGCATGCGTGTTTCCAGCCACGGCCCAAACGTTCCGCGCGCGATGCAGCGATACCGCAGCACGGCGGCGATACGATCGTGACCGTCGGCGAAAATATCGGCGTCAACGACCACCGGCTCGCCCGGTGTTCGCTTGACGCCAAATCGGCCGTGGTCGCCGTCGGGCGTGATGTTCTCGATGATGACGCGGCGGCGACCCTCGTCTGGGAGGGGCACCAGAGAAGCGGAGCGCATGCGGGGCTCACTCAGGGTGGCACGAGCGCGCGCAGCAATGCGAGCTGAGCCATGTGCCACGGCTGGTTCAGCTAGTGGCATGCTATCCGAATGGCCGACCGTCAGTTCTTTCAATACGACGTTTTTACGCGCAGACGCTTCGAAGGCAATCAGCTCGCCGTGTTCATGGACGGCCGCGGGCTCGACCCCGCGATCATGCAAACGATCGCCCGCGAAATGAACTTTTCGGAGAGCACCTTCATCCTGCCCGCGGAGCGACCGGACACCGACGTGCGGATGCGCATCTTCACACCCGGTAGTGAGTTACCGATGGCGGGGCATCCGACGATCGGCAGCACGTTTGCGCTCGCGCATGCGGGCTTGATCAACACAGCCCGCAATCGCTTTGTCTTTGGCTTGGGCGTGGGTCCCACGGTGGTCGAGTTGCGGTGGGAAGGTGACAAGCTTGCGTTTGCCGCCATGGACCAACAGCTGCCTGACCATCGGGCCCCTGTCGCACCCCCGGAGGACCTGACGCGCGCCGTGGGCGTCGATCATGCCGCGTTCACGAAGACGGGTCTCCCGGTGGAAGAGATCTCGTGCGGAAACCCCTTCATCTTCCTGCCACTTGCGTCGCGCGCCGCCGTTGACAGTGCAGAACCCGACAGCGCCGCGCTTCGCCGCGTGCGCACCGCGTTTGGCGGCAGGCCCATCGGCGTCTTCGTTTTTACGTTGGAGGGCGGCACCGACGACGAGACGGTTTACAGCCGGATGTTCGCACCGGGGTTAGGCGTTGTCGAAGATCCGGCGACGGGGAGCGCCAGCGGTCCACTCGGTTGTTACCTGGTCAAGCACCAGCTCGTGGCGCGCGCTCGAGCGAATCGCATCGTCAGTTTGCAGGGTGTAGCAATGGGGCGGCCGAGCCGGTTGCATATCGCGATCGCAACCAACGATCGCAATGAGATCACGCGCGTGCAGGTGGGAGGCGAGGCGGTGTTGGTGGCGGAGGGGACGTTGTTTGTTTAGACCGTTATGCGGCCACAGACGTGAATTTTGTACGCAGTTGTCAGTCTCCAGTTCAACGTGGAGTTGTCGAGTTCGAGTGTGAACGGGCAACTGACAACGGGAAACCCCGGCCCGCGCCGGCTACGGTGCGAGGCGGACCCGTCGCCATGAGCCGTCGGCGTTTTTCGTGAACAGCAATCGATCGTGCAATCGCCGCGGGCGGCCCTGCCAGAACTCGATGCGATCGGGCAGCACGCGATACCCGCCCCAATCTGATGGCCGCGGCACCGGGCCACCGGCATACTTCTTTTCCATTTCCGCGTAGCGCCGTTCGAGCGTGGCGCGATCGGGCAATTCGGTGCTTTGAAACGCCGCCCATGCGGCGATCTGGCTGTCGCGCGGGCGTGACGCGAAGTAGGCGTCCGATTCCTCGGCCGCGACGCGCTCGATCGCACCGCTAATCCGCACTTGTCGTTCCAACTCGGCCCAGTAGAGCAACAGGGTCGCAAACGGATGCGCGGCAAGGTCGTCGCCTTTGGGGCTGTTGTAATGCGTGAAAAACACCATGCCGCGGGAATCGAGGTCTTTCAGCAGCACCGTGCGCGCCGCCGGCCGGCCATCGCGCGTCACGGTTGCCAACATCATGGCATTGCCATCCAGAACCTCGGCCCGCAGCGCCTCTTCGAACCACGCGCGAAATTGCTGAATGGGATCGCGATCGACGGTGCTCTCGTCGAGCCCCCGGCTCGCGTACTCCCGACGCAGATCTCTTATCGAAAATGGCTTATCACTCATCCGTTCTTCGTTCCGCCTTCGCTCGTGCGGACGTTTCCGAGCTTCGGCGTGGCACGCTTTCGTTCTTCGTTCTTCAGTTCCCCACGATCTCGACCCACGCTCCCAGAAACCGGCCATCATTCGACTTCGAATACTGCCCCGGACTGAAGCCATCCTCCGGATGCACGTCGATGGTGACCAGCCGGCGGTTGGAATCGGGCAACGTGATCTCCTGAGGTGTGTGGGCAGCGAGCTGCAGCGTCTGCTGCCACCCACGCATCGCAATCCGCACGCGATTGGGCTCGGGGCCGCTGTGCAGACGCAACGTGAGCGGCGCCTGAGCGGTCGCGCGCACGATCGTGAGCTTCGCCGTTTCGCGCCCGAGCACCCAAAACCCGTTCGGTTCCGGCGACGAGTTCTCGTCGTGGAACATCGCCGTGGCCTCGCCGTATTGCCATGTGGCAAGCACGCTGGGCACGTTCGGTCGCGCGCTTTCGTTGATCACCGAAAGCGGCCGAATCGTCAATTGCCCGATCGCGCGCTCGACATCCGGACCGCCGCGAAAGCCGACGAAATTAGCGTCTACCGGCAGGTCGAAATCGACCGCCCAATGCGCCCCGGTCTGCGGCTGCACCTGCCACGTCTGCCACACCGGTTCGATGCGGCCGATCTGCAGCCCGATCGGCACGCTGCCTTCGACAGCGCTGACCCATTCGACATCAGCTCGATAATGCCCGGCCGGAAGCGAGAACCGCCCGTTGTGCAGCACACGCACCGGCTGCGAATCCGGCCGTGTGCCTGGCCGCACGCCCACCACCGCGCGGGCGACGATTGTCTCGGCGGGCTCGAAATGAAAGGGATCGTAGCGGACGCCGATTGGCCGCGATGTGGTATCAAAGCTGTCGAGGAGCGCCAGACGCGATCGCGCCAGCAAGGTGACCCCGCGCGTTGCGGCATGATGCGGCAGCCACGGGACGACAATCGACAGCATCATCAACACGCCTGCGAGCGTGATGATCGCCGCGAGCGCAGCGCCGCCGGCGGTTCGTGTTGGCCATCGTGACAGCATCCATGCGCCAATCGACGCAGCCACGAGCCATACGGTCCCGTGCAGCCACGCGATCCACGTGTCGCTCAGCACAAACGTTGGCGCAACCGACCAGACGCTCCACCACGGCGACCAGTACTCGAGAAGCGTCGACGTGCCGTCGCCGGTGTTGCCGATCAGCGGGCCGTACTGGGCCACCACCAATGTGGCGGCGATGCCAACACTGATCCAGAGCAGCACATGGTGAGCCGCACGCCGGGCGCTGCCGGGCGGAGCTGCGCGAACCGCAACCGCGATCGGGAGTGACAGCAGCAACAGCCCCGGCGCAAGCGCACTGCCAGGCGCGGCCGCAGCTCCCCACCACGAGCGAAGCGCAGCAATGGTTCCCAGCAGCGACGCGAAGACGATCGTGATTTCAACGGCGCGGCGTCGCAGTTCGTCGCGGGCACGCCACATCTGAATCAGACCGGCCGCGGCCAGGATGTAGACCGGCGCGTACGCGAGCACGCCAAACTCCTGATCGAACAGCAAACCGGCGACCCCGCCGCCCAGATTGCGGATGTCGGTTTGCGCCGGGACATCAGCGAGAGATGCCGGCAGCGGGGTGCCGGTCGAGACATAGAGGAACGCGAGCCAGGCGGCGAGCGAAACGACGTACATACCGGCCACCACCACTGCCGACGTGCTGTCACGCCTGCGCAAGAGCCGAGCCGCACCGATGCCGACGAGCACAGCGGACATGAGCGTGTAGCGTGCGCTCACCCATGGCAACGCGGCGCACGTTGCTCCAAACGCCAGCCATCGGCCGATACCGTCTGTTTGCGGCTCATGACCGGCGATGAGGCCAAATGCAATCGCCACCGCGAGCGCCGCAACGATTTCCGGGTGCGGCGTGAAGGTGGTGAAAAGAAAAGGAGTGGTCAACGCAACTGCCGCCCAGGCAAACGTGGCTGCCGCAGGCGAGTTAGTGGCACGGACGATCGCGTGCCACGCGATCGCGGCCGCGCCGCCGGCGCACAGAATCAGTGCAATCACAATCCCCCAATATCCGCCGACACCGTGCACCGGTGGTGTGAGCGCGGTGAGCGCGATCGATTGACCATCGTTGTTTGCGCTTGCAGCAAACGCGAGCGTGCCGGAGAGACGCACGGCCGCAAGAGCGGCCACGATTGCGGTGAGTAGCCCGATCGCGATCGCCGCCTGCAGCAGCGTTGCACGCGCCAGCCAGTCGGCGCGCACGATCCGCGTTTGCCACAGCGTCCAGCCGAGCAGGCCGCCCACCGTGAGCCACACGACCCACTTGAATGGCCCCGCGAGCATCTGCAGCGCCGGCATCCAGTCCGAGAGATACGGCAGATACGGGATGATGAGGAACGCGAGACCAAAGACGGGAAGAATCAGCGCGCTGACGCGTTGCCGAACCGGAAGGCTCGTGACCGTCCTCGGCATCGCCCGCCGCGTCAACCACAGCACTGCCGTCGCCGACATGGCGAAGAACGCCGCCAGCACGGGCCAGGCCGGCACCAGCGCCACCCTCATGGCGCCGCCGTCGGCAACGACTTGATCGAGAACGCCGTGAGAGAAATACAGTGCAAACGCACAAACCAGGACCGCCGCGGCGGGCACAAGAACCCTCATCGGCTGTTCAGTTTACTGCCTGGCGTTGCGCCCCAAGCCCTCGACGTGCTAGGGTAGTCGAATCGTGTCGCTGACGCGTGTCGTTCGACTCGTCCTTATTAGCGGCGTCGGCCTACTTGCGCCGACGTCTACGAGCGGATGATGCTGCGCTGACACATACGAGGCGAGTTTTTCAGGGGCCATCATCCGCAAGGGTGATGGCCCTTTCCATTTGGTCCGATCAAGGCGAGGAACCGATCATGAACTCACGACCACAAACGCCCATGAAGGAGACGCCGCCCAAAACGCCTGTGCAGGGACGACCGCTGGCGGAAACATCGCGCGAAGGCGTGATCGTGCGCGTCTCGGTGCTGAACGATCGTGAAGACGAAGAGGAAAAAGAAGCCGGTTACGGACACGGCGTCTAACGTCGCCATCAGGATCGATCCTGACTCGGTGGGTTGGCGATCTTTGCGGCATGGCTGGGTGAACGCAGACACAGATTGCGCGCTGAGGCCGCGGCAGCACCAAAGCACGGAGGTGGTCAAACTCATCGAGCTAGAGCAATTTCCCGAGCGGGCCCAAATCCAGGTTCAAATCCTTCAATTCGAGGCCGTTCTGCTCGGCGAGCTCTTTGATGGTCGCTTCGAGTTGCATCAACGCCTGGCCGATGCGCTCCATTTCGTCGGCGCTGAGCGTGCCGTTTTCCATCCGCCTGATGGCCTGGCGTTCCAGCAATTGTCTGATCAACTCGACGAGCGTCAGCACCAACTGCATCACCCAGCGGCGGACCTCCTCCGGTTCCGCGTTCCAGCGGCCGGGAGCCGAACGTTTCTCGAGGCGATCCTTGAGCTCGCGCGCCATGAGCTCGAGATCTTTCAGGTCGTCGTTCATGCAAACGCGTAGGCGGGAAGCGGTCCTGTGATCATCACGCGCAGGGTATGGTGGGCGGCGGCTGCGCGTTCGATGGCGGTGCGATACTCGTCGGCACGTCCGCGCTCGATCAGATGATAAATCGACCCCAGAAAACCAGGCTGCTGTGCCGGTTCGATTCGCACGTCGCGCTGCAGTGCGCCGGCCGCTGACGCAAGTGCCGTCAACTCCGGCGGGCTGGCGTAGGCTTTGGCGCGCGCCTCGAGATAGGCCCGGCCGGTTGACGCGTGTCCCGCCGGCGCGGGCGGAGCGGCCGACTCTCCCACGACCCGTACGATCATTTGTTCACATCCACGCACCGCCTCGAGGCGCTGCATGATCCCCGGACGCGCGGCGATCGATCCAGCCACACTGGCGAGCTCCTGAACTGATGTGCCAAAACGCATCGGCAACAGCGCCGCTGAGTGCTCGTGCAGCGCGCGCACGAGGCTGTCTTGCGCTTTCAACGTGGAGGCATCGATCGGTGGCAGCGCCGCCACTTCGCCGGCCACCGCGATCGCCGTACCCACGGGCACGAGCTCGAGGCGCTCGCCGCTGACGCCTCGGAGATCCGCCACACCGTTCAGATCCGCGGCGAGCGCGTAGATGTAGACCATCGATCGGTCGGTCGCGGACCTAAAGGTCCGCGCTGGACCGGGGTGCCAACACGCGATCGGCCGCCACCAGCAGCACGGAAAGTCGGAGATAGATCAAATCGACATCGGCGAGGCCGAGCACCAGTTCGCCGTCGAGCACCACGCCTTTGTCGAGCAGACTGTCAACTACATCTGCGAGCGAGGTGTCCGGCGAATCGAGCAGTGCTGCAACCGCGCGCTGTTCGACCGGTCGCGAAGGTGGATGCGGCGGGTTGGCGCGAGACGGCAGGTCAGCCACGGTCCGGCCCCGATGCGAGCGCCGCGAAGCTGTAGGGTGGCCAAGGCCCGGTGAGGCTCACGCGACAGCCGCTCCGCAACAGTTCGCGCGCGCCGTTTTCGAGTGCGCGTTTGAATGCCGTGATTTGGCCTGATGGTACCAGAAACGCCGCGTCGAGCAGCAAACCTGTGGCCGGTTCGACCGCACGTTCGGTGGAGCGGTCTGCGATTTCGGCGAGCGTGGCAAAGACCCCGCCCACGTCGCGCCGTATTCGCGCCGCCAGATCCGCCGCGGCGTGTTTGGCGGCCGCCTTTTGCGCCAGGAACGATGTGCCGGATGTTGCCGGCGCGCCGGCCGGTGCGCCCTCAGCGGACATAGCCAGCGCGGGATCCGGCTTGGTAATCCGCAGCACCCACTCCGCCTTGCCTTTCACCGCCTCGAGCGCTTCGTCGATCCGCCGTGCCGCGCGCGACAAAGTGGCCACGGCCTTCTCCTCACTCGAGAACAGCGTGAACAGGCGGAAGGGAACCACGGTGTACTTCGGCGCGAGTCCGTCGGCAACGCCATGATGAGCCGCGCCACACCGCGCGACCCAGTCGAGGTCCTGCAGTCGCGACTCGATCGTTTCGGTCCGATATGTCGTCGCCGGAACGTCCGACGCAACCAGGGTGATATCTTGGGTGAGAGAGACGGCGCGAGGCGCGTCGCCGTCGGGCATCGAAAGCAACCTGCTGAGATCACGCGGTGAGACGGAGCCGCGGACGGCGCAAAACACGTAAACGTGATCGCTCCGCCGATTCCCCACCTTACGAACCATCGTCGTCGAAATTGACCTCGATCTTTTCAAAACTGGTGGCGTCGGCGATTCCGCCGAGCTGTTCGTTCGCCTTGAGCTCGCGAATGCGCGCCAGGAGATCGGCCTCGATCTCGGCGAACGTGTCCTCGTCGATGCGGCCTTCTTCGTAATCGAGCTGCGCCTCCAGCAACTGGTGACGCAGCGTGTCCGGATTATCGAGCTCCTGTTCGGCGACGGTGCGCACCTTGTCGAGCACGAAGCTGATGCGGTTGATCAGGAGGCTGTCGAGGATGAACATGTCAGTTCAAAGTTCAAAGTTCAAAGTTCAAAGTTCAAAGTTCAAAGTTCAAGGTTAGTTGTTGAGTTGGAAATTTCACCCGGCAAATTGGCCGTTCGGTAAACTTTGCACTTAACACTTGCCACCCACTTTGAACTTTGAACTTTGAACTTTGAACTTGTAACTTTCACGCCCGCTCCAGCTTCAGCCGGATATTGACAAAGTTATAAGGCGGCCACGGGCCAGTGTAGCGGAACGTGAGCATGCTGTGCTTCGCGCCCAGCTCCTTCACGCGCGCGTCGAAGGCGTCTTCGGCGTCGCGCGAGACGAGGAACGCGGCGTTGAGGATCATGCGATCGCCAATTGGCTTGTTCGAGCGCGCGGCAACCGAGACGCCGCGCAGCCGATCGAAGATTTCCGCCACGTAACGCTCCGAGCGCGCCTGCAGCGCGGCGTCGATCAACCGGCCATACTGCATGCGCGCGAAGTACGTCGATCCCTTCTGCGCCGCGATTTCGCTCTTGAGGCGGTGAATGTCCTCGTCTTCGTCTTCGATCTCGCGGATGACGGCGTCACGATCCCACAGGACCTTGAGACCGAACTCGAGCTTGTTCTCCATCTTGTCGAGCACGTCGGAGAACGCGCGATACGCCGACTTCAAAAACGCCGTCACGTCGTCTCGGGTCTTGAAGACCGTGCCAAACGACAGCGGCAGCACGGTGTACTTGCGCATCACGGTTTCGTTGACGCGCTGGTGGGCGAGCACGTTGTCGCGCGTCGGATCGAGCACGCCGAGCGGTGAGTCCGACACGACTGCCGAGAGATCGTCGCAGCGCACGGTATAGACCGGGGCGGGCTCCTCGCCGATGCCGATCGGACCAAACGCAAGCGGTTGATCCGCACGGACGATGCAATACACGTAGCGGCCCTTGGCGGTCTGATCGGCCGGTGTGATCGCCGATTCAGCGGCGCCGTGGGTCTTTCGCGCGAGAGGCTTTTCGACGCGCGATTTCGATCGCGCCGGCGCGGCGACCGGCCCGGTCGCGCGCTTTGCGCGCTCACCCGAGGGCTTCGCTCGTCGAAGCGATGACGTCTTCTTGGCCATGTCCCGTGCCAAAATTCTATGCCGATCGGCGGCCAGGTTCGCTACTGGCGCCGATCTCGTGCGGCCGCAGATCGGAACGCTGCGTGCCGGGGCGCGTCCGGACACGCATCGGAATGTCGACCGTAAACGTCGAGCCCTCGCCGAGCGCGCTTTGCAGGCTGATGTCGCCGCCGAGCATGTGCGCGAGACGACGTGAAATCGCCAGACCTAATCCTGTGCCACCCTGAGGCCGCGTGATGACGCGCTTGGCCTGTTGAAACGGCTCGAAGATGCGCGTGTGATCTGCCGGCGCGATCCCCACACCGCTGTCCTTGACTTTGAGCAGGACGCGCCGGCGCTCGGCCTGCGCCTCGGCGATGATGTCGACGCGGCCTTCCTTCGTGTATTTCAGGGCATTGCTCAACAGATTGACCAGAATCTGCTTCAGCTTCTGGCGATCGCTCTTGAGCTTCGGCACCTCTCTCGGCAGATCGACGTGAACCGACGCAGGCGCCTGCGCGATCACACCTTGTAATTCCTCCATGACTTCACGAATGACAGCGTCAAGCGGGAACTGCGAAACCTGCAACGGCATGCGACCGGCCTCGATGCGTTCGATGTCGAGCACGTCGTTGATCAGCGTGGCGAGGTGCTTGCTGTTCGCGTCGATCCGCTGCACGGTCTTGAGTTGCTCTTCGCTGAGCTGCCCGTAAAATCCACCAATCAGCATCAGGGAGTAACCGAGGATGGCGTTGAGCGGCGTGCGGAATTCGTGCGACACGTTGGCGAGGAATTGCGATTTCGCCGCTGAGGCCTGCTCCAGCGCGAGCGCCTGCCGGCGCAGCAGCTCGTTCTGATGCGCAAGTTCCGCGGTCGCCTCGCGCACGCGCAGCTCGAGATGCGCCGACGCCTTCTGCAGCTCGGCGTACAAAGCCTCGCGTTCGATTGCTTCCGTTTGGTCGTGCAGCACGGTGACGACGCCGCTCAGTTCGCTCGGCCCGGACATCATGGTGCCGGCCACCGCTTCCATCGGCACCACACGCCCGGTTTCAGGGTCGGTCAAAGTGATGCGCTCGCGCCAGCGCTGATTCGTGCCGCTTTGCAGCAGCAGTTCAGACACAAAGGACGAGAACTGCGCGACGTTGGCTTGCACGCGACCGCCCACCTGTTTGCCGGCGCCCTCCGCCGTCGTGAAAAATCGCTCGGCGGGGGCGTTGGTCATCAGGATGTCGCCCTCAGGATCGGTGACGATGATCGGGTCGGCGACCGAATCGACAAGCAGATCGAGACGATTGCGCTCGGTGCGCATCTGCATCTCAACCTCGCTCAACCGCCGGTGGTTGTCTTCGAGCTCCTGTCGGGTGCGCCACAAATCTGTGACGTTGCGCAGAACGGAAACGACCGCGCTGCTGTCGCGCTCGAGCGAGATCGACGAGGTCAGCAGCTCGAACAGCAGGTCGGATCCGTCTTCGGGATTGACGAGCACGAGCTCGCGCGCCGACGGCGCATACTGCAAGTCCACGAGCCGTCCGGCGAGCGCCGAGGAGAAAAACAGGTTGTTGATTTCAACCGCGCGGCGGCGGCCTTCGCTTTCGTCCGCGCGAATCGCGAACAGTTGCTCGGCGCGAGCGTTGCCGATGACCAACTTGCCCGAGGTGTCGGTCAAGAGGATGGGATCGGTGACGGCGTTGATGATGCTGTAGAGAAGATGGCGTTCGCGATCCATCCCGGGATCGGCGGTGACGTTGCGCAGACGGAGCGCCTGAAGCTTGTCGCCCAGCACCTCGGCAAACCAGAGGACGTCGGCGTCGAGGTCGCGCTCTTCTCCCTCGAGCAGAAGAATACCGAGCGGCGGCATCGATTGATCGGGACGAAGCGGCACGGCATGAAACGGTGCGCCTTCGAGCGGGCTTTCACGGTGGGCTTTCCCGGGCCGGAAATGCGCGGGCGTACCGTTCCACGCTACGGTGACGAGCGGATCGCGACGGTCTTCGAGATCGAGGACGAATTCTCCGGTGCGGGCCGGCGAGATGCCGAGCGCAGCAATCCCCCAGAGTCGATCGGGATCGCCGACCGCCGTGGCGAGCAGCGCCCTGCCAACGGCTGCGTTTGCGCCGAGCCACTCCAGTCCCCGTTGGGCACAGGCTGACGCGTCAACGTTGCTCAACAGGAATTCGACGAGCGCCAGCTTCGCCTCCGCCTGGATCATGTGGTCGCGGGTCGTTTACGTCTGCCACTCTGCCTAGTCGTGGTGGTCGTGGTCGCGCGCGGCACACGCTCGCGCTCGATCAATTCGGTCTCGATGCTGACGGTCTCCGCCGGTCCCGCGGGTCGTTTACGTCTGCCACTCTGCCTTGTCGTGGTGGTGGTCGTGGTCGCGCGCGGCACACGCTCGCGCTCGATCAACTCGGTCTCGATGCCAACGGTCTCGACTGGTCCCCCTTCGATCGCCGGCCGCGACGCCGTGGACCCGTTGCCGACGGCTTCGGCGTACTTCAAATAGGTGTCGATCGACGCCACCACGACGCGCGCTTCAACCGTGATCAGGTCGATACCGACGAGCGAGACGCGCACCCAGGCATCGATCACGATGCCTTTGTCGAGGACGCGATCGAGAACATCGACGAGACTCGATCCGCCTGCTGCTCTTTCAACGGGCATTGTCTACTCCACCTGCGTGGCTGGCATCGTGACCCGTGGCGCCGCGCGCGCGGCACCCCCTTGGGGATCTTTGCCGCCGGCGCCGCACTCAAGATCGGGCTGCTGGTGCCTACCTGCCGTTCGAGCGCCGCAATCCGTTGTTCGAGGCGCTCCCGTTCGGCGGCACTGACCCGGCCCGGCGACAGATGGCGGTCGTACATCCACCAATCGAGTCCGATCTCGCGCGCCTTGTCGAGCGAGCACACGATCAAGCGGATGCGAATCGTGAGCAGTTCGACGTCGGCCAGCGAAATCTTGATGTCCCCACCCACGAACAGGCCTTTGTCGAGGATGCGATCGAGGACTTCGACGAGCCCGGTCGATCGCGTTCGTCCAAACGCAATCTGATTCGATGCCATGTCAGCGCGACGAGCCGCTGGAGGTGGTTCGCGGACCCAGCAGGCGCGTGATTTCCGCCAGCAGATCCGGCGGTGCGCACGGCTTGGCCAGGAACCCGTCGCAGCCGGCGCGTTCGGTGCGCTGCCGTTCGCTTTGCAGCGCGTGCGCGGTGAGAGCCACGATGGGGATATGTTTCGTGGTCGCGTTGCGCTTCAGCTGCGCGGTGACTTCCCATCCGTCGATCCCGGGGAGCGACATGTCGAGAAGAATAAGGTCGGGCAGCCGGGCGTGCGCCAACTCCAGCGCCTCCTCGCCCGTGCTGGCCTCGAGCGGCTCGTATCCGGACATTCGCAGAAAGTGACCGTACATGACCCGCGCGTCTTCGTAGTCGTCAACGAGCAAAATCAGCGGGGGATGAGGAGCGTCTGCGGCCATCTACAAGGTGGCGACTGGGGTTCGCCTCAAAACTCTAACATTGTTTCTCCGCACCCCGGCCCGCGAAAGAGTGCGCATCCAACGGCCTCGAGCGTCCATAGCTGAGCTTTGCGGTCGGTTTGTGACGGACAGCGCCGTGCAATTCAGCGCATGCCGATCGCGTATAGCGGCGTGACAGCGTTGACGGCGTGAAGCATGGCACCTCACGCAGGCGACCTGCTGTATCGCACCACCCCCGGGCATCCACGAGCAATCGGAATTCGTCATCGTCGATTCGGCGACCAACCGCGTCGTCGCGGGACCGTTCGCCTCGCTCGCCGCGGCGCTGAACGGCGCACGATCGATCGACCGCAGCCGCGGCCGAATCTGGCAACAGATTCTCGACGATCGCGGCCGTCCGCTGGGCCCGGTCCTGCGACTGGAGCTGCACGGCTAGCGATTGTCGCCGCGACCGGCAAAGGTCGAGAGACTTTCGAGCGACGCGGTCGCGGGCCCGTGCAGCACTGTGCCGTCGACGTCGTACCGCGATCCGTGGCAGGGGCAATCCCACGTTTGCTCGACATCGTTCCAGGCCACCTCGCAACCCATGTGCGTGCACGTCGCCGAAATGACGTGCAGCACCCCATGGCGATCGCGGGCCGCCGCCGCTTTCTCGCGGTCGATGCGCATCACGCGACCTTCGCCCGGTTTCAGATCGTCAGCAGATGTCGAGGCGGGCAGCGGCAACCTGTCCGTCACGAGCGTCCACGCCGCCGGAAGATTCTGCGCCGCGTACTTCGCCCATTGCCGTGGGCCGAGCGGACGCGTGGGCGAATACAACTCCGCGTACGGATTCACCCGGCCCGCGATAATGTCCGCCACCACTTGCGCCGCGACGGTCCCGAAGGTCAGACCGTTGCCCGAATAACCCGTGGCCACGACAACGTGACTGTTCTCCTCACGGGGACCGATGTACGGCAGGCCGTCCACCGGCTCCATGATCTGTCCAGACCATTTGCAGACGACGTCCCGCACCGGAAAATGGTCGCGCGTGTAACGCTCCAATTCGGAAAACGCTTCCGCTTCTGTGTCGGTGCCGACGCGATGATCTTCGCCGCCGACCAGCACCATGGTTTCGTGCGACATCGTCGCGCTACGGATGTAGTGATACGGCTCGTCGGTGTCCCAGAACACGCCGTTGGGGACGGCGCGATCGTCCATCCGTACCGCCATGATGTATGAGCGGTTGGCGCGCAGCTTGGTATCGAGCGCGCCGCCCGTAATCGGCGCATCGGTGACCGCGACGACGTACTCACACGCGATTGTGACGCGATCGGTCCGCACGCGGCAGTCGTCGTTGAATTCATCGATGGCGCGAACGTGCGTCAGCTCCGAGATCGTTCCACCGGCTTCGGCGTACAGGCGAATCAGTCCGGCGAGATATTTCAACGGATGGAACTGCGCCTGGTCTGGAATTTCCATTGCGGCGGCGGTGGCAAACGGCAGCGGCGCGCGATCGTGCACGTGGACTGCGAGGCCGCAATCGGTGCAGCACTTCGCTTCCGTCACCAGGCGTGCGCGATCGCCTTCGTCTTCCGAGAAGAGATACCCGGACACCCGTGCGAAGTCGCACGGCGCTTCCTGCGCGAGACCTTCGATCAGGCTGATAGCCTCCTGCTTGGACCTGGCCACGGCGCGTGCGTTGTCGAGGCCGAAATCGGAAACGAGCCGGGTGAAGCCCGCATCGG
Source organism: Acidobacteriota bacterium (assembly GCA_046727855.1). Lineage (GTDB taxonomy): Bacteria > Acidobacteriota > Vicinamibacteria > Vicinamibacterales > UBA2999 > DASPWV01. Next base: position 14,788 of record JBKPDL010000192.1, on the reverse strand, counting down.
GGAATTGGGTGAGGTGCGCCGATGTCCGTCCTGTTTCGCCGCTGCCGAGATGCAATTGCTCGAGGATGGCGGTTCGATGCCCCGCGCGTTGCAGCAGCAGTCCTGCGGTCAGTCCGGAAAGACCGCCGCCGATGATGACCACGTCGATATCGCCGAGTACGTCCAGCGTGGGGAAATGCGGAAGAGCTATGTCGCTCATCCACACGGATTCCGTTCCCTGTGAGCGCATGCCGGTTGGCCAGGTGCAAGTGAAGTGCCGTGCAGGCCCCCACTACGGGCGGAGTTTTCCGACGACGCTCCACATTGTGTGAAGCGCGCTACCAGTTTCCGTAACCCAGGCAAGCTCTCAGAACGAACCCGTCGCTATTCAGCGCTCGCGACAGATCATGCGCGCTCGTTGGCATTGTGAGCTCGGGTCGCGAAACGTCGTACGACGACTCGACTGAAGCGAGTGAGTCGACGGCGTCCTGAGCCAAGCGGAGAACGGTGCGCGTCGAAGGGCTCACTGGATGTGTTTGCGGCACCGGCAGATTGGCCGGCCGGCCGCACGGCGGAGTCGGACACGGAGACGCGACGGTAGCCCCGACGGCGCCGCGCGTCTGTCGGTTGTCGCCCTACTGCTTGATCTGGTGTCGGCCGCTCAGGGGCGGCCGCGTTTCCGGCGGCGGTTCGTTCAACACCAGCCAATACAAGCCAACCTGCCGGACAGCTTCGACAAAATGCGCAAAGTCGATCGGCTTGCGGACGTAGGAATTGGCGCCGTTGGTATAACCCTGCAGCCGATCGTGCTCCTCGCGCGATGAAGTGAGGATCACAACTGGAACCAGGCGAGTGTCCTTGTGCTCGCGAATGCGCCGCAGCACTTCCAGGCCGTCCACCTTGGGCAGCTTGAGATCGAGCAACACCAGTGCCGGTTGATCGCGCGCGTCGCGATTGGCGTAACGGCCGGTGCAGAACAACCACTCCAGCGCCTCTTCGCCGTCGCGCGCGACGATAACTTCGTTTCCGATGTTGTTGCGCGCGAGCGCGCGCAGCGTCAACGCCTCGTCATCCGGGTTGTCCTCGACGAGCAGAATTACCTTTCGAATCATGCCGCTGCCACTCCATCTGCCGGTTCGAACGTGAAGTAGAAGGCGGCGCCGCGGCCGACCTCGGCGCGCGTCCGAACCTCGCCGCCATGCTTGTGGACGATGCGCTGCACCGTCGCCAGTCCGATCCCCGTACCGGGGAACTCGCGATCGGTGTGCAGCCGTTGAAACGGCCCGAACAGCTTGTCCGCAAACTTCATGTCGAAGCCCGCGCCGTTGTCACGAATGACGAACGTCGTCGGCTTGTTGTCGGCGACGGTTGCAAACTCGATGCAGGCATTGGGTGTTTTCGAGGTGAACTTCCACGCGTTCCCGATCAGATTCTCCAACACGATGCGCGCGAGGGACGGATCGCAGTTGGCGTGCAGGTCGGGGGCGATGTCCCACTTCACCTGGCGCGTGGGAATGCGCTCCACGAGCTCCGACACGATTTCGTGCGCGATCTCCGACAGGTCGACGTCGACGCGCTGCAGTTGCGCGCGCGACAAGCGCGAGAGTTTCAGCAGATCGTCAATCAGGCGGCCCATGCGCTGTGCCGCATTGCGCACGCGCGAGAGATGATCCTGGCCAGCTTCGTCGAGCCGATCGCCCCAGTCCTCACGCAGCGCCTGCGCAAATCCGTCGATGCTGCGCAGCGGCGCGCGCAGGTCGTGGGAAACAGAATAGCTGAAGGCTTCGAGCTCGCGATTGAGAATCTGCGTATCGTGCAGGGATCGCTCGAGCGTCGCGTTGAGGGAGCGGAGTTCGCGATCGCGCGTGCGAATCATGATCGACGCGCGGCGCAGCGCGCGATCGAGACGCCCGATCTCGTCGTGCCCGCGCGAGAACTCGCGCCGCAGCCGGACGCCTTGCGCCAGCCGCTCGGCGTTGCGCTCAACCGCGGCCATGCGGCGGGCGACGCCCGTGATGAAGAGCCACATGCCCGCGGCGGCGCCCACGATCGCCAGCGTGAGCGTGATCCAGATGATGGGAACGAGACGCTGCCGAATACGCGCGAGCTCGGCCTGGCTCTCCGCCACGACCGCACGCTGCGTGTTCAGCAACGTGCCGAGGACGGCCCGGCACCGGTCCATTTCCTGTTTGCCCTGCGCGAGACGATTTTCGAGCTCCGGGCCGGAAGTCGCTCCGCGCCTGGCGAGCGCCACCGTGTCGATGGCGAGATCGAGACGCCGCCGGGCGTGATACGCGACCTGCTCGTAGAGTTCCTGCTCGGCGCCCGGCGCGACGAGACTGTGGAGCGCTTCCAGGGCAGCCGGGAGGCGGCGCTGAGCGGCTTCGAACGGCGCGAGAAACGTCCGATCACCCGTCAGCAGGAAACCCTGCGCGCCCGTTTCGGCATCGAGCAGCGCCAGCAACATCTCATGCGCGCGGTCGCGCATATCCGCCGAGCGCGCAAGGAGCGCCGTGGTCGCCTGCTGCTGCTCCATGAACGGAATGCGCACGATGATGACAGCGATGATGCCGATCAATGGCAGCGAAATGACAAAGAGTCCCTTATAGGGGACGGGAAGATTGACCCACCATCGTGGAACCGTCATGACACGATGCCGAGACGCTCGTGCACCTTCGCGAGCAACTGCTCGGGAAGAAACGGCTTTTGCAGGAGCGCGTCGTCTGTCTGAAGAAAGCCGGCCGGAACGGCGGAATGCGTGGCGTAGCCGGTAATGTAGAGCACCCGCGTCTGCGGAAAGCGTTCGAGCGCAAGGCGCGCGAGATCGGGACCGATCATGCCGGGCATGATGATGTCCGTGATCAGCAGATCGAGCGGCTGTTCGACGGTTGCGAGCATGTCTGCCGCTTCGGTTCCGGATGACGCCATCAGCACGCGAAAGCCCGCCGTGCTCAAGACCGTCTGTACGAGCGTGCGCACCGATTCCTCGTCTTCGGCCACGAGCACCGAGCCTTGCAGCTGGCCGACACGCAACGGCGCCCGCCGGGTTTCGGCCGCCGGTTCGACGCTCGGTAAGGCGACCGGCAGGTAAACCTTGAAGGTGGTGCCTTTCGAGACGTCAGTCTCGACGTCGATGGCGCCATTGCTCTGCTTCAAAATCCCATACACGGTCGACAGACCGAGCCCTGTGCCTTGTCCCGGCGGCTTGGTCGTGAAAAACGGCTCGAAGATGCGCGCTCGCGTCGCATCGTCCATACCCAGGCCGTTGTCCCGCACGGTCAGGCGCACGTAGAGTCCGGACTCGACTTGCAAACGCGCGGCCTCTGTCGCCGAGAGCTCGACGGAGGACGTGCCCAGCTGCAGCAGTCCACCGTTCGGCATGGCGTCGCGTGCGTTCACCGCCAGATTCATGACGACTTGCTCGAACTGACCGGGATCGACTTTCGTCTTCGCATCGGTGCGATCGACGATCGACAGTTCCACGTCTTCACCGAGCAGGTGGCGCAGCATCGGCATCATGGAGTCGATCGAGGCGGCTGGATCGATCAGGCGTGGCAACAGCACCTGCTGACGGCTGAACGCGAGCAGTTGCTTGGTGAAGCGCGCCGCGCGGTCGGCGGCCTGCTTGACCTGTTCGAGCTCGAAACGCACTGGCCCGGCGCCGGAATTCACTTTGTCGAGCGCGAGACCCGTGAACCCGAGGATCGCCGTCAGCAGATTGTTGAAGTCGTGTGCGATCCCCCCTGCGAGACGGCCGACCGCTTCCATCTTTTGGCTTTGCTGGAGCTGGAGCTCGACGGCCTTGCGCGCCTGGCGTTCGTCGCGCGCCTGCCGGCGCAGCTCCGCATCGCCCAATTCGCGATCGATCGCCGGCGCCAGCCGCGCGAGGTTGTTCTTGAGGACGTAATCGTGTGCGCCCGCCCGCATCGCATCCACGGCGATGTCCTCGCTGATGGTGCCGGAGACAATGATGAACGGACAGTCGACCCCGAACTCGTTGAGCGTCGAGAGGGCATCGTGCGAAGAGAAACGCGGCATGGAGTGGTCGCTGATGACCACGTCCCATTTGGCGTTGCTGATGGCGCTGCGGAACCCGTCACGGGTGTCGACCCGGAATGACTCGACCTCGTACCCCGCGCGCTCCAGATGCCGCAGCAACAGCGCGGCGTCGTCCTCATTGTCCTCGACGAAAAGGACGCGGAGCGTCCCCCGAGAGCCTGCGGGTTCGGGCATGAATACCGAATGGCCCATCGTGCGGCAGAGTTGCGACCGTCCGCAAGCTCAGCCGCAGGAGGGGTTTCGGCACGTCGCCTCCTACTTTTCGCCTATCGCGTAGAGGTATTTATAGCCGCGCAAATAGATGTCGCCCTCGACCAGGGCCGGGGAGGCATCAAAGCCGTCGTCGAGGACGTTTTCCGCGAGCACCTGAAACGAGCGGCCGTGATTGAGCACCACCGTGGTTCCATCACGCCCGGCAATGTAGACCCGGCCGGCCGCTGCGACGGGTGACGAAAAAACGTTGGGCGCCTTCTCGAGGCGTTGGAGTTGATAGAGCGGCTTTCCGCTCTGCGCGTCGAAGGCCGACAGCAGGCCATTGTTCGTTTTGAGGATGTACAGCACGCCCTCGTAAACGAGCGGCGACGGCACGTAGGGCGTATCACGATTGAGCGTCCAAAGGACGTGACCAGTGTTCGTGATGTCGCCGGTTGCGCCCGCAATCTTGATCGCCTTCAGGCTGTTTCCCTGGAATCCGCTCGTCGCAAACACGATTCCGTTGTCAAAGACAGGTGAGGGAATGGGATTCATCGTGAGTCCCGCGGTTTCCCACACCACCTTGCCCGTGGCCAGATCGTAGCTGCGGAGACGCTTCATGCCCGGCACGATGACTTGCGCACGCCCTTCGTGCTCCACCACCAACGGCGTCGCCCAGGTATCGATCTCGTCGCGGTTTTCGCGCCAGAGTTCCTGTCCGTTGCGTTTATCCATGGCGACAACAAAGGACTGTCCGCCGAGGTGATCCCACACGACCACGATCGTGTTGCCATGGAGCACTGGCGTAGAACCCTCGCCAAACTGATTGCGCATGCGTTTGTCGCCGAGGTCCTTTTCCCACACCAGCGTCCCGTTCATGTCGTAGCAGTAAATTCCAAACGATTCGAAGTAGGCGATGATGTGTTGTCCGTCGGTGATTGGCGATCCCGACGCCCACGTGCTGTTCTCGAAATGCGCGGGTTCATGCGGCGCCTGTTCGCGCGCGGTTTTCTCCCACACAACTTTGCCCGTTCGGCGATCGATAGAGAGAACCTTGAAAGCGTGCGGCGGCCGCGGCGTCACGCCGCCCAACGGTTTGTGCGCGTCGCCGCTCGCGCCAAGCGGAACAGCGGTCTGCAGGTAAAGGCGGTCGCCCCACACGACGGGCGACGACGACCCGCGCCCTGGAATCTCCACTTTCCATTTAATGTTTTTCGTCTCGCCCCACTCGATCGGCGGCTTGGCCTGTCGCGACACGCCGGTGGCATAGGGGCCGCGCCATTGTGGCCAGTACTTTTCGCGCTCGTCGGCGGCTGACAAGTGGACGGTGAGGAGTAACGCCGCCGCGAGCGTGACGGCGTGGTAGCGGTTGCAGGGCATATTGGAGTTTACGCCGCTGCCGGCTCGTGCGTAACACTCGCGCGATGGCACAGGCGATGAATGCGAACGCGCCAGGAGTTCCCCGTGGCTGAGCCCGTTAGGTCCGACTCGGATCTGACCGAAGACCAGAAGCGCGAGAACATGATTCGGCTGGTGTTTGGCGGCGATCGTGAGCGGTTTCAAAAATTCTGTCAGACCGTTCGCGACGCGATTCCCCTTGGCGTGGGCGCGGTCATCCGCGGCAGTGCGGTGACGGGACAACGCTGGCGAGACGGGGCGCCTTTCGATGCCGGCGGACCTGGTACGAGCGACCTCGACCTCACGCTGGTAGGAGGTGAGGCCTTGAAGCTGTACAGTCTGGACGGTTTCTATGTTCCAGGGCTGCACTCGCGACCCGTTAGCAGCGATGACGACGAGTTCGCGCCAGAATTGCTGCCGTTGCGAGCGAAACTAATGGCAATGGTCGGACGGCCAGTCAATATCCAGGCAACCGGCGATCTGGTCATGTTCCTGCGCGGCCATTTACTCGGTCAACCGTATCTCACGATCGTCGCGCGATCCGAAGAATCAACGACGTGATCCTGAAGCTTCTCAGCTACAACATCAAACTCGGCGGCGCAGGACGCGAGAACGTCGTTGCGTCGGTCATCAACTCGCAGTCGCCGGATATCGCCATCCTTCAAGAAGCGCGGCGCCCCGACGTGGTGCAGCGCATCGCCGACGCCGCCGGCATGACGACGGTCATCTGTGCGCGTGGACGTTCCGTGGCGTGCATCAGTCGCGTGCCGATCGCGAGCCACCGCTACGCGCGTCCATTGTTTTCGCAGCACGCCTTCCTGGAGATCGTCCCTCGCGGTTGCGACGTGCGCATCTTCGGCGTGCATCTCAGCGCGGTGCATGCGGCGTGGACCGAGCGGAGGCGCGTGCGCGAACTTCGCTCGTTGCTGCACGCGACACGCAAGTATGCCGACGCGTTTCATGTCGTGATTGGCGACTTCAACACCCTTGCGCCCAACGAAGCGCTCGATATCTCGCGGCTTCCATATCGCCTGCGGGTGCTGGTGTGGTTGTCGGGCGGCCGTATCCGCTGGCAAACCATCGCGATCATGCTGGGCGCCAACTACGTTGATGCGTTCCGCGTGTGCCAGCAAACGGGAAGCGGGTACACGTTCCCAACCTGGGATCCGCATGTGCGGCTCGATTACGCGTTCCTACGGAAGACGTTTGCTGATCGGCTGGTGTCTTGCGGAGTTGTCAGTGGAGCTCCTGATATCAAGCGCGCTTCCGATCATTTCCCGTTGCGTATCGAATTTCAGTGTTAGGTCGGGCACCCGAGGTTTCCCACGCGTGGTAGCTCTACTACCGGAAACGGCAAGATCGGCCGATTTCCAGACAATTTCTCATCCCGCTGTGCCGCTGGATACACGGCCGTTCTGCGGCACAGAACTTGATGTTGGCTTAACCGGAGGAAAACGGCTCACCGGGGTTGACCGGAAAAACCGCGAGTTTTGCGGTTGTAAGGAGGCGCTGTGAAGAGCAATAGATTGTTGGAGGAGCTGGAACCGAGTGAATACGCGGTATTGGCCCCGTATCTGCAGGAGATCGCAATCGATCGCGGCCGTGTCCTTGCGGAGGCCGGGCAGCCTCTGCCGTTCTTATATTTCCCGGTCGAGGGCGTGCTCTCGCTTGTGGGTACGACCGAGGGCGGCGCCACCGTTGAAGTGGCTGACGTCGGACGAGAGGGAATGGCCAGCGTTTCGGCGGTATTTGGCAACAACAGTCTTCCATTCCGCGTCGTGACCAAGATTGCCGGCAGCGCGCTGCGGGTTCCAACTGATGTTGTCGCGCGGCAGATTCGCGAATGCGGCGAGTTGCACGGGCGTCTGTTGAACGCCGCCGACGCGGTTATCGCGCAAATCAGTCAATCGGCCGTCTGCAATCGATACCATAACGCCAAAGAGCGGCTCGCGCGGTGGCTGCTGACCACGTCGGATCGCGCGCAGAGCACCGACCTGCGGCTCACGCACGAATTCATCTCCTCGATGGTCGGCGGCCCCCGTAGCGCAGTGACCGAGGCCTCGGCCGAACTGCGCGAGTCGGGCGCCATCGAATATTCGCGCGGAATGCTGTCGATCCGAAACCCTGAGCAACTCCGGCGCGAAGCCTGCGAGTGTTACGACACCATCGGAACAGGGGAGTTGCAGCCCGAAAACGGTAGTAGCACTCGCATCTAGGCTGCGAGCGTCGACTCTGGACTGGCTAGTCGTGACACCTTGTCGCGTCCACGAGCGGCAAGTGATGTCCGATCCCTGCAGCAATCTGATTCTAGCCGGCCTTCCAGCGCCGGAAATCTCTATGGCGATTTGGAGATTTGGTGACTTGCTGATTTGAGATTGCGGCCATTTACCCGCAGATTCGTGGTACGAAACTTTTCGTTGACACATACGAACGCCTTCGTATAATCGCTCCATGGGACGGACTCCGCCCCGACCAACCGACGCGGAGCTCGCGATTTTGCGCGTCCTGTGGCCACTCGGCCCGTCCACCGTACGGCAGGTGCACGAGGCGCTCGCGAGGCGCGAAACGGGCTACACCACCACGCTCAAACTGATGCAAATCATGGCCGAGAAGGGCCTCGTCCTGCGCGACGAGTCGGCGCGCACGCACGTCTATTCGGCGAAGGTGAGCGAAGCCGACACGCAGGCCCAACTCGTCAAAGATCTCATGGAGCGCGCGTTTGGCGGCTCCGCCAAGGCTCTCGTGATGCGTGCGCTGACCGCAGAAGAGACATCGCCGGAAGAACTCCGTGAGATCCGGAAGCTGATCGACGACGCAAGGGAGAAGCCGTGATGGTCGACTTTCGCGCGCTCGAGCAACAACCCGCGCTGCAGGCGCTCGGATGGACGCTGCTTCACTTTCTGTGGCAGGGCGCAGCTCTCGGGTTTGTCGCATTTATTCTGCTGCATGCGGCGCGGCCAACGCGCGGGTCAACCCGCTATGCCATTGCCGTGGCGACGCTCGCTTTGATGCTGGCGTCCTTTACGGCGACCTTCATCACTCTCTCACGTACTGCCACGTCACTGCAGACGCGCGTGACGCCGAGCGTCCTGCCTGCGTCCTCTATTCAAGGCTCAATGGTGACGGGCTTGCTCATTGCCGATTTCAACGCGAGCCCGACGGCGCGATCTCTTTTCATTCCGCCGCGACAGGATGCCGCGCCATCACGGCCGCAGCCACTCGGACCGGTGCCGCTCTTCTCGATCGTCGCGGCATGGAGCCTCGGCGTGTTGATCCTCTCGTTCCGGCTCGTCGGCGGATGGATGCTCGCGCGCCGACTCGCGCGGCGGGCGATCGACACCGTCTCGCCTGCGCTCGACGCCTCCGCGCGCGAGATCGCGGAACGGCTCCGCCTGCGGCGCGGCGTCGCGATATTCGAATCAACAGCCGTTGCCGTACCGACCTTGGTTGGTTGGGTAAAACCTGTGGTGTTGTTCCCGGCCTCGGCCCTTGCCGGCCTCTCGCCGGAACAACTGCAGGCGATCCTCGCCCACGAGCTCGCGCACGTCCGTCGTCACGACTACCTGATTAATCTTCTGCAGTCCGTGATTGAAACGTTGCTGTTCTATCACCCCGCGGTGTGGTGGGTATCGGCGCAAGTGCGGGAAGAACGCGAGCACTGCTGCGACGATCTTGCGGTCGAAGTATGCGGCGATCGCCTTCTGTATGTGTCGGCGCTGGCGGAATTGATGACGATCACAGCCCATCGTGGATTCGCGCTTGCCGCGACTGACGGCTCGCTCCTTGGCCGCGTTCGCCGCATCCTTGGCAGTCAGCGGCCGACGTACGAAACGCCCCCGGTATGGACGGCGCTCGCAATGTTGGTTCTCGTGGTGGGAAGTGCGGGCGCGTTTGGCGCGTCGAACCACGAGCCCACGCGTGCCGGCGACATCGAACTTCAACCCTCGATGACGGCGAATCAAGTGCTTCCGCCGCCGCCCGCGCCGCCTCCGATAGTGCCATCTCCATTTGATCTGCCGCCGGTTCCGCCCGACCCGCCGACGCCGCCTCTCGCGCCGGAATCTTCGCTACCTTCGCTGCCGCCGGAACCTCCGTCGCCACCGGCATTGCCGTTTTCCTGGATCCTTCCGCCGGCAGCGCCCGCGGCACCGGCGCCGCCGACGTGGCCCGTTCCCGCGACACCGCCACCCGCGGCACCAGCACCGCCGGCCTGGTCCGCTCCTGCAACACCGCCACCCGTGGCACCAGCGCTGCCTTCCTGGCCCGCTCCCGTGACATCGCCACCCGCGCCACCAACGCCGCCGGCTTGGCCCGCTCCCGCGCCGTCACAACGAGTTCGTGATCCTGAGCCACCACCAGCACCGCCAGAGCCGCCGGCAGTCGCACCCTTGCGACCCGTACCACACGTGGTGGAGCGACCTCGTGCAACTCTGCTGTCTTCATGGACCTCGTGCGCGCCATGCCCAGCTCATAAGATCAACGGCGTGTCTTGACGGCCGTTCCGGGCAGCAACTCCCCGGAACCGTTGCCGCGGATGCGGTGAAAGTTGCGGGCGCGATGCAGAGCTCTCACGATCAGGCCGAGACGTTACTCGGATTCATCGAACGTGGCGGCCTGACGGACTCATCGGCAGATTCCTTTTTCGCGTCAGCGGCCGAGATCAGCTCCTCGCACGATCTCGGCCGTGTGCTCAAAGCTGTCGCGGCACAACCGCAAATCAGCGATCGTCTTGCCCAGGACATTCTGAAGACGGCTGGGAGTATCAGCAGCAGCTACGACCGCTCGAGCGTTCTGGTGGAGCTGGCCACCAGACATCTGCTGGCGCGCGCCGCGCACGACTTGTATCTGGCGGCCGCGCAGGACGTCAGCTCTTCGTCGGACCAGAACCGCGCCCTGGCGGCGCTTGCCCGCGCCGAACGCCGTTAACCATTTCGTTTGCGTCCCGTATCTAGGGTGAAAGAACAACAATGCCCATGGTACAGACCGTTTTGGCAGCCGTTTTTGCCTTGTTTCTGATGGCGAGTGTCGCGCTTCAGGCGCAGACGCCCGCTCGGACCGCCCCCCAACCTGCCCAGAGCGAGCGAACGCGAGTCGAGGGGCAGCCCCCCGTCGCTACGCCCGAAGCGCCGCCGCCCTCCGATCTGGACGCGCGCTCCACGCGCGAGGAACTGCGCCAGTTGATGCAGCGGTTTCCGCCCGATCTCGCACGCATTCTCCGCCTCGACCCCTCGCTGCTGCAGAACAAGGACTATCTGTCGCAGTATCCAGCGCTGGCGGCGTATCTGGCGCGGCACCCCGAAATCGCGCACAATCCGCGCTACTTCTTTGATTTCGTCCGCGATTCGTACGACTGGAACGAGCCTGCGGATGCGCGCACCCAGGCGATCAACATGTGGCGCAACATGTTCGAAGCCGCCGGCGCGTTCTGCATCTTTCTCGCTGTGTCGGCCCTGCTCGCATGGCTCGTGCGGACGTTCATCGATTACCGCCGCTGGCTGCGGGTTTCGCGTATCCAGAACGAAGTGCACAACAAGCTGCTCGAGCGGTTTTCCGGCACCGGCGATCTGCTCGCGTACGTGCAATCGCCTGCGGGTCGCCGCTTTCTCGAATCGGCGCCAATTCCACTCGATCCGGGTCCGCGCAGCATCGCCGCGCCGTTCGGACGCATCCTCTGGTCTGTGCAGGCCGGAGTCGTGTTGACGGTGCTCGGTCTTGGATTCCAGCTTGTCAGCGTCAGAGTCATTGACGATGTCGGGCAACCGCTAACGGTAATTGGAATGCTCGCGATGGCGCTCGGTGTCGGCTTTATCCTGTCCGGTGTCGTGTCGTATCTCTTGTCTCGGCGACTCGGGCTGCTGGAGCCGATGACGCCGGCTGCCCCGGAGCGCGGCGATTCGCCGCTGACCTGAGATGCGTGACCTCACCATCTCGGAACTCGAACAGCTTGCTGCGCAGGCCGACGTGGGTGACGTTCGGTTCGCGATGGACGAAGAGGCCTTTCGCGGCTTTTATGATCGCACCGCGCGCGGTTTGTGGTCGTATTTGTCGCGCCTCACGGGCGATCGCCAGCTCGCCGACGACCTCCTGCAGGAAACCTATTACCGCTTTTTGCGCGCGCGGCGCGACTACGAGAGCGAGGCGCATCGCCGCAACACGCTCTTCAAGATTGCGACCAATCTGGTGATGGACACGCGGCGCAAGCCGGCCACCGTCGCTTTGCCCGAGCCGGATACGGCGCGCGTCCTGCAGGTGGATGGCGATCTTGCGGACCGCACCGCACGGCGCGCCGACGTGCGCCGCGCGCTTCTGCAGCTCAAGCCGCGCGAGCGGGCGCTGCTGTGGCTCGCCTACGCGCAAGGCGCATCGCATCGTGAGATCGCGCATGTTCTTGGGCTGAGGACCGGGAGCATCAAGCTGCTGCTGTTTCGCGCGCGTCGCAAGATTCGCGGCTTTCTCGAAGGCGGATCATGAAGTTTCGTGTGCCCGAGCGGGAGATCGACGACCGGATCATGTCGGCAGAAGATCAGGATGTCGTTGCAGCGCTGCAGGACGAATGGGACGACGCATGGGATGAGGCGGCGGCGGTTCCGGATGCGAACGTCGTATGGCTGCGGGCGCAACTCCGCGCGCGTGCCCAAGCGGCCCAGCTGGCGGCCCGTCCGATTGCAGTCGTGCAAGCGCTGGGTGTCGCGTGCGCGATCGGTGCCGCGGCCGGCGTCATTGGCACGATTGCGTGGTGGCTGCGCTCGTGGGCTGCATGGCTGAGCAGCGCTGCCACGGTGATCGCCAGCGCCGACTCCAGTCTCGAGATGGCAACGCTCGCCTCACGCGGCATCCTTCTCGCGTTGGCCGTTTGGCTGGTGATTGCGCCGGTGGCCGTCTATCTTGCCGCGACGGAGGAGTAGAACTGCCGGCTATAGGTTCGCTTCGCTCGCGAATGTAGCGGGGACCTTTAGGTCCGCGGCTGTCGCGGCGCGGCGTAGCCGCGCATGCCCCGCGAATTTGCGAACTCGAGTACGGCGGCCCGCCTTGCGAACCGACTGCATACCTGCAAGCCTCCTGCGACCCTGCGTACTGCTTGTGCTAAGCGAGCACTAGCGCGTCGACGGCCTAGCTGCGCACCTGCGAACTTGGTGTGTAGAATAGGAGGCCGAGGCCATCGCAAATGAATTTCAGGAAAGCTGTTGTTGCATTGATCGCGCTCTGGATGATCGCCGTCGTCGCATCGGTGCGCGCGCAGACGCCGAAATCAGTGTGGGAAGGGGTTTATAGCGCCGAGCAGGCCAAGCGCGGCGAAGAAGCCTACGTCAAGAACTGCTCCGAGTGCCACCAGGCCGACATGAGCGGCGACGGCTTCGCGCCGGCGCTCTCGGGGGCCGAGTTCATGAACGCGTGGAACGGGTTGACGATAGGTGATCTGTTCGATCGCATCCGCGTCTCGATGCCGCCTGGCAAGGAAAGCGCGGTCTCAAATCAAGACAAGATCGACATTGTTGCGCACATCCTTCACTTCAATAAGTTCCCGGAAGGACAGACCGAACTCGCGCCGGCATTGGAAACGGCGAAGCAGATTAAGTTCGAAGCCACTAAGCCCGGCAACTGACGCTGACCGGGCCGCGAATTTAGACATCTGGAGAGTTGGAGATCTGGTGAAGAATTTGGAGATCTCCAGATTTCAAGATCTCTAAATTTCTAAATCTCGAGATCTGCTCCAAATCTCCAAATCGCCAAATCTCCAAATTCACGCTTCAGCATCATTGCTGAAGCTTCCGCAGTGTGACGGCAAACGCCTGTCGGCCCGCCTGCGCATCGTAGACGATCACCGGCGTCAAGCGCCCGCGTATCTTATGCGGATTTGCGCGTGCGTAGCCCATGAGCGTGCGAGCGAGCGCTTCTTTCTCTTTTGCCCGCGACGCGCCCCGATCGATGCTCGTGGTCAGATCGTTGATCGTCAAGTGCCACGGCGCGCCCGCGAGCAGGGCGTCGATAACGGTGCCTTTCAGGACGTTGTGCGAGAAGTTGAAGAAGAACGAGATCGGTGAATAGGTGTCGGGCATCGGCCGGAAGCGCTCGAATTCGGCCAGCAGATCGGGCAAAAATTGCATGAATCGGCGGCGGAACTCGGCCAGCTCGGGTTCCCACTTCGAGAGAAAGCCCGGCGCGCCGCCGACGAACGCTCGCGCGTCGGGCGTCAATCCGTTCAACAGCGCTTCAACGACGATTGCGCGTTCCTCACCGTCGAAGCCTTGTTCGCGCATCCGCACGTACTCACGCATCAGTGTCGCCAGCGAGAAACAGAGCCACGGATAATCGGCGACGTTGTCGTTGCGCATGTTGACGGTGTCGCGCCCGTATGTCGCTTCGAAACCAAAGCGCAAGTGGCTGCCAAGGCACGGCGCGTGGCCGATCGCTATCCGTGCTTGATGTGCGGGGCTGAGCGTGCGCGTCCGCTCGAGCAGCAGGTGGTAACCGTCTGCTTTGAGCTCGTAGTGGGATGTCGCGATCAGAATCAGCGTCTCGGCGTCGGCGGCGAACCGTTGTCCGCTGCCGTGCTCGCTTTGAAGCGACTGCAGAAGCACTTCCAGGCGATCGAGATTCTCGTCGGCATCGCCGTCGTCCCACACCCGCAGTGAAAGCAGCGCGAGCACGTACATGAAGTAGTAGTCGAGAAGTATCGAGAGAACGGCGGGATTCGAAGGCTCGCCACCGCGGATGTCTGCGATGTAGTTGAGGACGTCGATGGCGATCATGTCGGGGTTGACGTGATCGGCGATGCCGTCCCAGTCGTGCATCGCGTGTAACCCTTCGCGGCGGGTTGCCGTATCAAGCGCGGTGATGGCGTTGTGCAGATTGATCGTCCTGGTCCCCGTGCGCCACACATGCGTGGCCATACTCTCGCGCAGCCGCAGCAGGTTACGGCCGAGATCCGACGACGTGGTCACCCCGGCGAGGATTTCCTGACGGACAGTTCCGGCCAGAACGGTCTGAACCAGCGAACATGCGTGCGAAAAGGGATTGCCAGCTACCTGCACGGCCACGCGATTGATGCTAACTCACCCTTTCCACGCAACTCATCCCTGATCGCGACTGCCAGCTACCACCTGCTACCTGCCTGCTACCTGACACTTCACAACTGACTTACAATCGGCACGCCATGACC
>JBKPDL010000191.1:0-35051 GCA_046727855.1 Acidobacteriota bacterium | reverse complement strand
GAACCTGCCCCTCCGGGACGGCGTCCCGCTCACGGTTAGCTTGGCCGATGGCACGACACAGGTCATCCAGTCACCGGTGAGCAACAATGTGTCCGGGGCCATGGCGATCCAGGAGCTACTCGAAAACATGGAATGGGTCTCGCAAGCCGGCAGCCCCGTCGCCTATGCGCCCCACCTCCGGAGGGCACCGCTACCGGGCGTGCCTGCCAAGTCGGTGATTTATCAGTTCGCAAAGGGGGACTTGGGCGCCGCCAACCCGAATACGACCGCCATTCTGCGTGCGGGCGACCTCGCCGACCGGACCTTGTACTACCGCCACGACCTGGCCCGTGCCGAGATCCCGTCCCTGCCTATGAGCGCGCATCTGTTCCTGGTCAGTACCGGCGTCGTCGCCTTCCGCGAGATCTCGTTGGGGGCGCAGGCCCAGATCGCGATTTTCTTCGTCTCGGACGGCGAGACGATCATTCACCCGGAACCGGCGCGGTTCTTCGAGGTGCCGATCCAGGGGCCGCTGCCGGAGGAGTTGAATTACATCCCGTGAGCAGAAGGGGAACCAGTCGCTGCACCTGACCGGGACCGCCCGTTCCGTCTTGCGCGGCATGGGGACGGAAGGCGAAGCGAAACGGAGGTCTCCAGTGAAGAAGCTGTTTGCGCCGTCCACGTCAGGCCTGTGGGCAACAGGGGCGTGGTCCTGAAAAGCGGCGTCGTGCACTTCAGTGCAGTTCTGGACGTTGGGGAAGAGCGGCCGCCGGGAGCGGGTCTTCCTTTTTTCCGGACGTGCTGTAGAGCTCGCTCTGACGAATTTGATAGGAAAAGTGGAGGACGAACCATGAAGATCCAAACAACCAAACGGTCGATCAGCGCTGTGACCCTTCTCGGGCTATTGACGTCATTGATTGCTGTCGCATGGGTGCCGTACATGGCTGCGGAAGGTGAGCGAGCCTTCGCTGCCGCGGGCGGCGATGCAGTCACCATCTGGAACGCAAATGCCGGTATAGCTGCCACCGAGGCGTGCCTCGCCCCCCTCAACAACCCACTCCACGAATCGCGCATCTACGCGATGATGCACGTCGCCATCCACGATGCGCTCAATGCTATAGACCGTCGCTCTCGCCCGTACGCTTTCGATGTGCAGGCGGAGGCGGGCGCTTCTCCTAATGCGGCAGTTGCTGCGGCGGCGCGAGATGTGCTGGTCCCGCTCATCGCTCAACTGCCTCTCGAGCTCCACACTCAAGCGTGCATCGATGCAGGCGTAGCAAGCGTCGAAGCCGCTTATACAGCGGCGCTCGCCGCGATCCCCGATGGCGAGGCCAAGGCGCAGGGTATGGTGGTTGGACGGGCCGCTGCTGCCGCTATTCTCGGCCTGAGGGCGGAAGACGGCGCGGTTGGGCCATTTCTCAACGTCGCGTGCCCGCAGGATACCAATCCCGGGGAGTATCAATGCACGCCGGGGACCCCGTTCATCGTCTTTGAGGTGTGGCAAAACGTCATCCCCTTCGTCCTGCACCACAGCTCACAGTTCCGCCCGGGGCCGCCTTATGCGGTGGACAGGCAGAAGTACACGGCTGACTTCAACGAAGTGAAATCTCTCGGCGGCGATGACGTGACTACTCCCAGCGCACGCACTGCCGACGAAACCGAAATCGCCCTCTTCTGGTGGGAAAGCTCCCCGCTGAAGTGGAACCGGATTGCGAGAAGCGTTTCCGCTGACCAGGGACTCACACTCTGGGAGAACGCCCGGCTGTTCGGGCTGCTCAACATGGCGCTTGCGGACGGTTATGTCGCCATGGTCGATTCCAAGAACCACTACAACTACTGGCGACCGGTCACCGCTATTCAGACAGGAGACACGGACGGCAATCCAGATACTGTCGGTGACCCGACATGGACACCGTTTCGCCCGACTCCTCCGAACCAGGACTACGCCTCGGGTCACGCGATTGAAGGTGGGGCGGCTGCCGAAGTGTTAAAGCAGTTCTTCGGCACCGACGAGATCAGCTTCCGGGACTGTGGCGCGACGCTGCCTGCGGGTAGCACCTGCAGCGATGCGACACCGGTATTCCGCTCGTATACCAGCTTCTCTCAGGCGGCGGTCGAGAACGCGTATTCGCGCATCCTCATCGGGTTTCACTTCCGCAAGTCGGTCGAAGAAGGGACCGAATATGGTCGGAAAATCGGGAAGCGCGCCGCCAATCTCTACCTACGTCCTGTGCACTGACTGAATTCCGCAAGGAGTAGTCAATTCGTTTGATGGCTAGTTCTTGTTGTTGGCTTGGCGCGCTCCGCGCGCCGTAGACCGTTATGCGGGTCCACAACGCGTACAAAATTCACGTCTGTGGCCGCATAACGGTCTAAGGCGTGCGTTCACCAACCGGGACGCACTTGGACTGGAGTTCGATAGTGGAATCACCCTGTGCTCGAACGCGACGGGTTGCAGCAGCAACACTGAAAATGCAGCGAGAAGCATGCGCATCACGGTGGAATCCTAACCCGAATCGCGACGCTGCCTTATCATGGGCGCGTGAAACGTGCGGTTGTCCTCATCGGCTTCGTCAGTATGCTGTCGATTTCTCAGGCGCAGACACCGCCGCCCTTTCAGGTGGAAGAAACGACCATCGCGCGGATTCACGAGGCGCTCAAGGCCGGTCGCGTCACATGCCGCGCGCTCGTCGAGCGCTATTTGCGGCGCATCGAGGCGTATGACAAGAACGGCCCAGCCATCAACGCGATCGTGGTCGTCAACACCGACGCGCTGAAGCAGGCGGATGATCTCGATCGGAGAGCGTCATCCAATGGATTCGCCGGGCCACTCCACTGCGTGCCGATGATCGTCAAGGACAATTTCGAAACCATTGGCTTGCAGAGCGCAAACGGTTCGCTTGCCCTCGCGGGTTTCGTCTCCAACAAGGACGTGTTTCAGGTCAGGCGGATCAAAGAGGCCGGCGCGATTGTGCTCGCCAAATCGAACATGGCGGAGTGGGCGTTCACGCCCTACGAGACGGTGAGTTCGATTCTCCCGGGTTATACGAAGAATCCTTATGCGCTCGATCGCGTGACCGCAGGATCGAGCGGCGGCACCGCAGCAGCGATCGCGGCCAGCTTTGGCGCCGCGGGACTCGGCTCGGACACGGGCAACTCGATCCGCGGGCCGTCGTCGCATCAGGCGCTGGCTGGCATTCGATCGACGATGGGGCTGACGAGCCGTGCCGGGGTGATGCCGCTGAATCTACTGGCGGACATCGCGGGCCCGATAGCGCGAACCCTCGCCGACGCAGTTGCCGTCTTTCAGGTCGTCGTCGGCGACGATCCGGATGATCCGGTCACCACTGCGGCGCGTGGACGTCCACGTGAGGATTACGCGGCGGCGCTCGTGCGCGACGGCTTGCGCGGCGCACGCATCGGTGTCTTGCGACAGGCGTACGAGCGTGACACCACGGACGCTGAGGTCGTCCAGGTTTTCGTGAACGCCGTTCAGGATCTCAAGCGCGCCGGCGCCACTGTCGTCGATCCGGCACGCGTCGAGGGGCTCGACGAGATTCGCCGCCCCCAAGGCATCGGTCCCTGCATGGGGTTCAAGTACGACATCAACAGATATCTCGCGGCGCACGGCGATCGCGTGCCCGTACACAGTCTCGCGGAGATCGTGAAGAGCGGACGGTTTCATCCGACGGTGCAACGCCGATTGGAGCAGGCGGAGCAGGGCGCGGAAAACGGTCCCGAGAGCGCCGCGTGCAAAGCGGAAACGGAGTATCGCGATCAAGTTCGCGCGGCCGTGAGCAAAACCATGGAGGCGCTGAAGCTGGACGCGTTCGTGTACCCCACGTGGAGCAATCCGCCGCGCTTGATTGGCGATCTCAACACGCCGCACGGCGACAACAGTCAATTCTTTTCGCCGACGACGGGGTTTCCCGCCATCCAGGTTCCGATGGGATACACGCGCGGCGGATTGTTGCCGGCAGGCATCACGTTTTTCGGCCGCGCCTGGTCAGAGCCGACACTGATCAAGCTCGCCTACGGCTACGAACAAGCCACGCATCACCGGCGCCCGCCGCCAACTACACCGCCGTTGCGCTGAACGTGGCCCAAACCGGGAAAAAGGGGACAGACCCCATTTCAGTTTCTGCAGAAAAGGGGACTGTCCCCTTTTCCTCGATCGTTGAGATCTGTTGCGCACTATTGACAGGCGTTGCGATGCTCGCCGCGTGGACTGGCGGCGTGCGCGGCGAAGTCTTTGATGTGACCGTCAGCGTTCGCGATCCGTGGCGCCCGATCATTCTCGCCGCATTACTCCTCGCCGCACGCTGGTCCGTGACGCGCCACCGCGAGCCGCTGCTCACAACTGTTTCGATCGTCATCCCACGCGTGTTGGCGGGAGCGCTGCTCGTGGCCGGAATCATCGGCTGGTTCCACTATTTGTCCCCATACGCGGGGGGCGCCGACAGCTACGGATACGTCAGCGCGGCCGGCAGGATTCGCAGCGGCACCTTGATCGAGCGCGAGCCGCTTGCTTACGTGATTCCCGCCCCCTTCTCGGCCATTCCACTTGGTTACGTACCGAAGCCTGGGACGACGGATATGTCGGTGCCGGCCTATCCCCTCGGATTGCCCGCACTCATGGCGATTGCGGCGTGGGTGTTTGGCGAGCGCGGGCTGTTCCTTGTTCCGCTCGCTTCGGGTGTTGTGCTCGTGTCGGTGTGCTGCTGGCTCGTATATCGCTGGGCGCGTGATTCGACCACGGCGGTGATGGCGGCTGCCGCTGTCGCGATCCATCCCGTGGTATTTGCCTACTCGATTCAGCCGATGAGCGACGTCACGGCCACGGCCTTTTATCTCATCGCGGCCGCGCTTTTGCTCAGCCCGCAGCCATCATTGGCGGCGCTCGCCGGTGCGGCCGCCAGTGTGGCGTTGATCACACGCACTGCGCAGCTGCCTGGTGCCGCTGCGCTCGTGATCGTTCCACTCGTGTATGGGTCGAAGCGCATCCCGCGCGCGGCGGCGTTCGTCACTGTCCTTGCGTGCGGCGTTGCCATTCAGCTCTGGCTGCAGTGGTACCTTTACGGCAATCCGCTCGGAAACGGCTACGGCAGCGCCAGCGAGCTCTTTGGGCTACGCCATCTGCCGGCCAATGCGCGGAGCTACGCGTATTGGGGATATCTGACGCACGGTTTGATCTGGATCGTCGGCGTTGTCGTCGCGTTCATCACGCTCCGCGACATCACGGCATGGGCAATCGCCGCGGCGGCGGCGATTGGGGCGATTCTGCCGTACGCGATCTATCGAACCTACGATCACTGGGAAACGCAACGCTTCATCCTGCCGCTGCTCGTGGTCGGCACGCTGTTCGCCATCATCGGGCTGATTACGGCGTCGCGGCGGTTGCTGGGCCCTCGGATCGGAACCTGGGCGGCGTTGCTCTTGACGGTCGCGCTGGCATGGTCCTGGGCGCGGTGGCTCGAACACGAGCAGGTGCTGTCGCTCGCACGCGCGCAGGAACGCTTTGCCCAGGCCGGCCAGCTCGTCGCACGCGTGACGCCTGCCAACGCCGTGATTCTCGCCTCGCTCCATTCGGGCAGCCTGCGCTACTACGCGCATCGGCAGAGCGTCGACTGGGCCAAAATTCCGTCCGACCAGTTCACGGCGACGGTTGACGCGCTGCGGAAGGCGGCGCTGCCGGTGTTTCTCCTGCTCGATGGAGAAGAGGAGCGTCTGCAGTTCGTCTCGCGCCACGGAACGGTCGTCGAGGATCAGCGTTGGTTGCCGAGCGGTCAGCGGCGCGATGTGCGGTTGTATCAGGCCCCGTCGCGATGAACCAGCCAAGGGCTCTGCCCTTGATATCCCGGTGACGCTCGCCCTAGCCCGTTAAGCGGTTGCACAACTGGTACGGAGTTCTCGTTTCGAGCCGCATAACGGGCGAATGGTCGCGGAGCTAAAGCTTCGCGCTACGTGAGAAAAGGAAAGGGCCGGTCGACCGACCGGCCCTAATCTGCGTATTGACCTGATACCTGAGAGCGACCGGCTACTGTTTGCCAGCCGTCGTCGTCGCCGGCGTCGCCATGATCTTCTTGAACGCGACCACGAAGCGATCCATCTCCTCCGGCACGCCGACCGAGACTCGCAGATGCTGCGTCATCGGCGGGAACGGACGGCCAACGACCACGCCTTCGTCGCGAAACGCCTGAATAACGGGCTGCACTTCGCGGCGCAATCCCACCATGAAGTAGTTCGCTTGCGATGGGATCACTTCGTACCCCAGCGCCTTGAGCTCGTTCATCGTCTTGTTGCGGCTCGCGATCGTCTTGCGCTTCACGTCTTCCATCAGCGCGCGATTCTTCAGCGTCGCCGTCGCGCCGTAACGCGCGAGCACGTTGACGCTGCCCGAGGCGTACGGGCGCATCTGCTGGAGCAGCGGCGTCGGCGCCGCCGCGTAACCGATACGCATCGCCGCCATGGCGCCGATCTTCGAGAACGTGCGCGCGATAACGACGGGACGGCCCTCGTTCACATACGGCATCGACGTCGCGTAGGCGGGATCCTCCACGTAGTGGTGGTACGCCTCATCGATCAGCACAGGCATGCCGGATGGCAGTCCGTCGAGCAGCTGCTTGATTTCGTCCTTTGTCACGATTACGCCGGTCGGGTTGTTGGGATTGCAGATATACACGAACCCGAGTTCGGCCTGACGTTTTCTTGCCACGTCGATGATCTGGCCGATGTCCTGCCTGTAGTCCTTCGTCAGCGGCAGTTTGATCGCGTCGGACTTGATTGTCGTGGCGTGCTGATACACCGAGCTGAACGTCGGCTCCACGCCGAGCACTTTCTTTCCGTTCTGCAGGAAGGTGGTGCCGACCACGTCGAGCACTTCGCCCGAGCCGGCAGTGACCATGAGGTTGTCGGGCTTGATGCCATCGAACTCCGCGATCACCTGATTGAGGCCGGGATCCGGATAGCCGTAGCGACCCGCGTACTTCCAGTGATCGGTCATCGCCTGCATCACTGAATCGGGAATCCCGTAGTTGTTCTCGTTGCTGGCGAGTTTCGCCAACGCGTCGTACTGCGCTTCCGTCTGCGAGGCGCGGGCACCCGCCGCGGCTTGTCCAGGACGCCCCTGGCCAGCGGCACGACCCTGCGCGAACACATCAAGATTGGGACTCGTGCTGACGTATCCGAGCGCGGCCGCCAACCCGCCGACAAACCTGCGGCGCGAAACATTCGTTTTCATGGAGCCTCCGTGTTGGGGCGAACGATCCGAGAGATTCTAAGCGGAATTCGGGCAGCCTGTGCGCGTGGAGTTGTCTCTGTTTGTAAGACGCCGCACAGGGCTGGAGGGTTCGCGTAGGCGAGTCAGGTGAGACGATAGCGCCGGTAGGGCTGGTCTGCGCAATCGCCGACCTGCCTGGGCCAGCGCTGCCTGCCCAATACGCCTACGGAACTACTTCAAATGGCGCGAGCTGCCGCGCTTCCAGTCCCCCGGATTTCGCATGAATCCTCAGGACATACGTGCTCCGCGCCAGGCTCGACAGTGGCAGAGTGATGCGTGCTTTGCCGTCGGTCAGCGCAGGCACGGGCAACGCCACCAACATCTTTCCATCCTGATTCAAGAGCTCGGCGGATAGTTCGAGCGGGTCCGTTGAAGCGCTGTACGCCTCTACTTCGACCATCACACGCTCGGTTGTGCGGAGGCGCCGCGACGCCGCGGGCGTTGGCGACGGATCGGTTTCGAGCGCGCGCAATTCGAACGGCGTTCTCGCGCGGTAAAAGCGAGGAGTCGCTAACGCCAGCTTGCCCGCGAGCGACGGAACCTGCACCTTCTCGCGCCACTGATCGATGACGTTGCCGGCGGCGGTCTTCGCCGTAAAGCGGAGCGTGGTCGCTCCCGGCTTTGCATCCAATGTTGCAACCGAGGGAAGGCCCGATTGCCGATTCGGCGCAATCGTTTGAACAACGCCCAGCGGCTTCCCGTCGTCGCCGAG
Source organism: Acidobacteriota bacterium (assembly GCA_046727855.1). GTDB lineage: Bacteria > Acidobacteriota > Vicinamibacteria > Vicinamibacterales > UBA2999 > DASPWV01. The sequence continues at coordinate 27,081 of JBKPDL010000191.1, read as the reverse complement.
AATTTCGACGTCGACCTTTGCCGGGTTTGAATTACCGTAACGATTCGTGGGGTCCCACGTGACCAGCAGGCGTGTCCCCGTGGCGGCGCCGCGGATCGCGCCAACCCAGACGTCGAAGTCGCGGCCGTCGATCGGCCGGATCAAATCGGAGAGGGCCGATGTCACTTCAGCCGGCCGCGCCTCGCGATACCGTGGCGTCATCTCCTCGGCCGACGGCGCCCAGTAACCCTGCCGCGACGTCACGTGAAGTCCGCGTCGCTTCACTTTGACGCTGATCTTGTGGAACCTGCCGTCGTTCGCAATCGGGCGTGTCGGCGTATACCCGACCAGGTAGTACGCGCTCGCATCGTCGATGACTTTCTTGAGTTGATCGTCGGGATTGTTGGTATTGACGATGGCGCGGCCGCCAGTTGTATCGCTAAGCATCCGCAGCACGTAGTCGCCCCCGAAGCCGACGGTGCCTAGCGGCCGCGGATCAAGCGCGTTGATTGTGACGTTGCCGCGGTTTGCATTGCGCAACACTTCCTGCAGCCGGCTGAAATTTGGACTCGCGGCGCTCATCCCCGTGGGCGGTCCCTGACTGACGAACAGCACCGACTTGCGTCCTTCGCGCAGTCCGCCGAGATGCGTGACGATCGCGTTGAGCGCGTCGAGCGTGACGCTCGCGCGCACTTCCGCAAGGTTGCGCGCTGTTAGCTGTGCTTCCTCGGCTGCGCTCTTCACGGGAAAAACCTGTCCCCGCCGTCCTTCGAATCCGTGCATCTGCTCGAGCAGTTGTTCGCGGTTCCTCGTGAACTTGACGTGCGTGAGCGGCGTCAGCGGCTCCATGACCGCAACGAGATCGTACGGACCGAGTTGCTTGACGAAGTCCTCGAGCGCGCGGCGGAGCGGCAACGTGATCTGCGGCGCCTTGTCGACATGGTAGTCATCGAGAAAGATCACGAACACGCGCACGTCCTCGCGCGCCGCCTCGCGTTTGCCGTGATCGAGCGAGCGGATTTCGATCGACTCTCTGTTGTCGGCTGGCACCTGACCCGTGAGCCTGATGAATTGCGCGGTTTCAACTGTCTGCGGAAACCCGTCTTCCTCGACTTCGAAATCCTCGGCTTTCAGATCCTCCACCGGTTGTTCGTCCCGTCCCGTCACGGAAACGTCCACGCGAACGAGCTCGACCTTTGCCCGAAAGATCGGCTGCTGCGGTTCTGGAGGCTGCGGCGGAGGGGGATTTGCCGGCTGCTGCGGCGCAGAATTCTGCGGCGGCGGCGGGTTTTGCGCGGCGCCATGCGCGACCAGCCCACACACCAACAGCGCCGCGGCAAAGGCCGCGAGGAATCTGGACACGTCGGACAAGAGCGAAGCGCGAAGGTTCACTCGGTATTACTTGAAGGCAGGCGCGACGGATTCGATTGTACGTCGCCCGGACGGCCCGCGCCAACAAGTGGGCGATTCAACGCGTTTCCCCTGCCTCGTTTCAGGCGCGTTCTGATCACCACAGGCCGACGTTGCCGCGAACCGAGTCGATCAGCTTCGCCGGGCTGAACCCCACTCCCTGTCTGAACACGGTGTCCACCTTGCGGATGTCGGCGATGGTGGTTGACGGGTCGCCGTTGAGCACCACGAGATCCGCTTGTTTGCCTTTCGCGATCGCTCCGATCCGCGCATCGCGTCCGAGATAGCGTGCGCCGTTGAGCGTCGCAATCGAGATCGCCTCGAGCGGCGGAAAGCCGGCTTCGACCAGCAGCTCGATCTGTCGCTGATTGGCGAAGCCGGGGACGACCCCGCCTGGTCCGGTCGGGTCGGTGCCGGCCACGAGCATGCCGCCGGCGCGAACAAACGCACGCTCGAGCGCCATCATCTTGGGAAAGAGTTTTGTGCCGGGAGAGTCCGTGTTTTTCGCGGCCCGCGCATAAACCTGCTCGAACTGTTGCCGCAGCTGCGGAGTGAGCACCTCTAAACCCGGCGGCATTGGACGGCCTGGGAGCGAAACCTCGAAGACAGTGAGCGTAGAAGTAATGGCGACGCGTTTGTCCACGAGTTTCTTCACGAGCGCCTTGAATGGCTCACTGGTTTCATCGATCGCCGCGAGCGATTGCTGGCGTTCGTTGCCCGCGGGGCAGTGGTCCGGCTTTTTGTTCTGAACGAAGTCGGTCGATGCGAAAAATCCGTGCTCGAGATCGTCGATGCCGAGCTCGGCGGCTTCGGCATAGGTGACGGAGCAGAGATGGCCCGTGACTTTCATCTTCCGCCGGTGCGCTTCATCAATTGCCGCGCCGAGCGCCGCGCGAGAGATCTGCATATACGCCTTCAGAGAGGTTGCGCCTGCCTCGGACCAGTACGCGACGTGCTTGCGCGCTTCCTCCGCGGAATTGACCGCCTGCATCTGCACAAACGTGTTCGGACCGTTGACGTACGGCGCAGTAGCATCGATTGCCGGTCCCGGCTTTTCGCCGCGATCGATGAGGCGCTTGAGGTTCAGATCCATGTAGCCGTTCAAGTTGCCGCCGGTCCTCATCGTTGTCACCCCGCCGGCCAGATACAAGCGGGTGAAGCTCTCGCCGAGCTGTCCGTAGACGCCGGGTCCAGTGGGGTAGAACAAGTGCTCGTGAACCATGACGATCCCCGGCATGATGGTCTTGCCCGACAGGTCGAGCGTGGTCGCGCCTGGCGGAATCGCGACGCGGCCGGTCTCCCCAAGGTCGACGATGTTGCCATCCTTGATGATGAGGGTTTGATTCGGACGTGCCGCCTCGCCGGTGCCATCGATGATGCGTACGTTGGTGAGCGCGAGGATCGGAGCGTCCACTGTCACGAACGCTTTGACGTTGTCGCTGACGGCGAGTCGCTGCGCTGTCGGTAGCGTGGCGCCGCCGGCGAGCGCGAGCACGGCGATGGCCGCGCACTGTGGACGCGTCATTTCTTCTTCCTGCTGGCTTCGTAAACGGAGATCCACTGATCAGCTGGAATGGACGCGATCAGCTTTCCGATGTCGGTCAGCGGCAGATCGTTTGCGCTCTGGGTCTTGCGCCGATCGTCAGGCAGCTGTTCGAGATACTCCTTGACCGTTGTCGCTTTGCTTTGTGCCACCGCGAGCCTCCGTTCAGTCGAGCGCGAGTAAGCCTGTGTAGATCGCCATTCCCACTACGGCATCAACCCCCATTTGATGCAGCGCATCGATCTCGTCGCGCGTCGTGATCCCGCCCGCGGCGGTGACCCGTCGCACCGTGGTGCGCCGCACAGCCGTGATCGCGTCCATGTCGGTGCCCTGCAGCAATCCCTCTGTATCGACATGCGTGTAGAGAAACTCGCCCACATACGGATCGAGCATTTCGACCGCCTGTGTCGCCTCGATTGGCAGCGTGGTTTTCCAGCCGTGAATGACGACCTTGCCGCCGCGGGAATCAACAGCCGCGATCACGCGATCGGGAGCGATGGTTTCGGCCAGCGCGCGCGCGAAATCGAGCTTGACGAGCGGTGGACCGTCCGGCGTGCGGCCGCCGCGCGCGTCGAAGAACGCCGACCCGACGATGACAGCCTTGGCGCCCGCTGCGATCAGATCCTGCGCGCGCCCGACGGAGCGGATGCCGCCGCCGACGCGACACGGAAGCCGGGCCGCGACACGACGAACCAGATCGTCGTTGTGCCCGACGCTCATCGCCGCGTCGAGATCGATCAGCTGGACCTTGGGGAACCTGGCGAACTTCGCGATCCAGCCGTCGAGGTCGTCGGAGGCGACGGCGAGCCTCTCACCCTGCACGAGTTGAACGACCTGACCGCGCTTGAGATCAATAGAGGGAATCAGCATGCGTCAACGTCGAACCGGAATATGGCGATGAGCGAGATACGCCTTCAGCGCGCTCACGCTTTTTTCGTTGAAATGAAAAATCGATGCGGCCAGCGCCGCGTCGGCGCAGCCGCGCGTAAAGACATCGGCGAAGTGCGCGAAGTCGCCGGCGCCGCCCGAGGCGATGACTGGAATGGGGATAGCTCGAGAAACCGCAGCAGTCAGCTCGCAATCGAATCCCGATTTTGTCCCATCTCGATCGATTGAGGTAAGCAGGATCTCGCCGGCGCCGCGATCAGTCGCCTCGCGCGCCCACTCCACGGCGTCGCGAGGCGTGGCCGCCTGCCCGCTGCGGGCGTACACGATGTAGCGGTCGCCCTGCCGTTTGGCGTCGATCGCCACGATCACAGCCTGACTGCCGTATCTGCGCGCGAGCGTCGAAATCAACGCCGGCTGCTCGAGAGCGGCCGTGTTGAGGCTGACTTTGTCGGCCCCGGCGTCAACCGCCGCCGCCGCGTCGTCTTCGTCGCGGATGCCGCCGCCGACACAGAGCGGAAGAAAAATCTCGCGCGCAACGGCGCTGATCGTGGCGGCCCTCGCACGGCGCGCCTCGATCGTGGCGGTGACGTCGAGAATGACGAGTTCGTCGATACCTTCGTTGTTGTAGCGGGCGGCCAGCGTCGCGGGATCACCGGCATCGCGCAGGCCCTCGAAATTGATGCCCTTCACCACCTTGCCGTCGCGCACGTCAAGGCACGCGATGATCCGCTTAGAGAGCATCGAGCCAGTTTCTCAGGATGCGGAGGCCCACGTCGCCGGACTTTTCGGGATGAAACTGAACCGCCGCGACGTTGCCGTGCTCGACCGCGGCAGAAAACGTCGCGCCGTAGGTGGTCGCGGCAACAGTCGCGGGGATGACCGGCGCCGCATAGGAATGCGTGAAGTACACCTGCGCCTGGTCTGCGATGTTCGTCATCAATCGCGAGCCACAGCGGATCGCGAGGGTGTTCCAGCCCACGTGCGGAACCTTTGGCGCCTCGAGCCGCACGCACTGGCCGGCAAAGAGTCCCAGACCGGTCACGCCCGGCGCTTCCGTGCTCCCCTCGAACAACCATTGCAGGCCGAGACAGATTCCCAAGAGCGGCACGCCGGCGTCGACGCGTTGGCGGATGACGTGCCGCCACTCGCGATCGATTGCCGTTGTCGCGTCGAAATGTCCGACGCCCGGGACAACAATTGCGCGCGCGTGTACCAGCCCGTTCGCGTTCGACGGCGTGCCAACCTCCGCCCCGAGCGCCGCAAACGCCTTGCGCACCGATGTGAGATTGCCGGCGCCGTAGTCGACGAGCGCGATCACAGCACACCCTTCGTGCTCGGCAGCATCTTCGCGAGGCGCCGATCCCTCGCACAGGCGACGCGCAAGGCGCGCGCAAACGCCTTGAAGCAGGCTTCGATCTTGTGATGGTTGGAGCGGCCGTAGAGCACCTTCAGGTGAACGTTGGCGCGCGCACCCAGAGCGAACCCTGCGAAGAAGTCGTGCACCAGCTCCGTTTGCAGGTCGCCGACGAGGCGCACCGCGACTTTGGTGTCGATCACCGCATGCGGCCGGCCGCTCAGATCGATCGCGGCGACGGCGAGTGTTTCGTCCATCGGCATCACGAAATATCCGGCGCGATTGATGCCACGCTTCGAACGCAGCGCCTTCGTGACCGCTTCGCCAAGCGCGATGCCCACGTCTTCGACGGTGTGATGCTGGTCGACGTCGAGGTCGCCGTCCGCGCGGATGGTCAGATCGAAGGCGCCGTGCCGCGCTACCAAATCCAGCATGTGATCGAGAAAACGAATGCCGGTCTGATTCTCGAAACGGCCGGTTCCGTCGAGATTCAACGCGATACGAATCTGCGTTTCGGCCGTCCGGCGATCGATCAGCGCGCGGCGCACAGTTCCTCCAACACTTCTGCCGCCATGCGCGTGTGTTCGACCACCCCCGTCGTGATCCGGAAGCAGTTGGGCGTGGCCGGGTCCTTCGCGCGATCACGCACCAGCACGCCGCGCGCAATGAGTCCGTTGACGAGCGCGTCGTTCCGGGCGCCTCCGTCGACGAGCACGAAATTCGCCGCGCTCTTCCAGTAGCGTAACCCCGACCGCTCGAGCGCCTGGTAAAGGATCTCCTTCGATTCGGCAACCTGCGCGAGATACCACGGCGTGAACTCGCGATCGGTGAGCGCGGCACGCAGTGCGGCCACCGCGACGACGTTCAGGTTGAAGAGCGGCATGACAAAGCGGATCGGTTCGAGCAGCGCCGGCTGCGCGATCATCACGCCGATGCGCATACCCGCCAGCCCGTGCGCTTTCGAAAACGTACGGCCGATGATGACGTTGGGGTGCGTCAGGCCTTCTTCGAGAAAGTGTTCGCCCATGAAATCGTGGTAGGCCTCGTCCACGAACACCAGCGCATGGCCGGCCGCACGAATCACCGCGCGGATGGCATCTTTCGACACCGGCTGACCGGTAGGATTGTTCGGGTTGTTGATGTAGACCAGCCGCGTGTTTGGCGTGATCGCCTTGAGCACACCCTCCGCGGGAAACGCGTAATCTGCCGCGGGTCGCACTTCAACGACGCGCGCGCCGAGCGCCTTGGCGGTGGTCACATACGTTTCGAACGCCGGCGTCGCAACCACGACCTCGCATTGACCTGCCAGTGCAACAAACGGCGCACCCGCTTGCACGAGCGCTTCGGGTGCACGCGCGCCGAGATAACCAATGGCTGTGAGCAGCACACCTTCGTCGAGGCCGTTGGTGAGCACGAGCCACTCAGGATCCACGTTCAGAAAAGCGGCGGTCTCGATCACGGCCGCGCGATAGTCCGGATAGGTCGCGAGTCCGCTCGCGGCGAACGCCCGCACGGCTTCGACGACTTTGGGCGAACAGCCGCCGGTGTTTTCGTTGAGGTGCAGCCGGACGCCGTTGCCGAGATGCGGAATACCCTGGATTCTGGTCATGCGCGATCCGCCATTCGCATGTCGATCGACAGCGCGTGTGCCTTGAGCCCCTCGCTCCGCGCCAGCGTAGTGATGATCGGTGCAAGGCGCGCCAGACCGCGGCGCGTGAGGCGCTGCACCGACATCAGGCGCACAAAATCAGCCGCGCTCAGCCCGCCGCGAAAGCGCGCCGCGCCGGCTGTGGGCAGGACGTGATTCGATCCAATCGCGTAGTCGCCGGCCACCTGCGCGGTCCACCGCCCGACGAACAGCGCGCCGGCGGTCCTGATGCCTGCTGCCATGACCTCGTTCTCGACCACGACGTGCTCGGATGCGGCCGCGTTGGCGAGCGCTATCGCTTCTGCCTGACTGCGGCAGACGATAATCCCGCCGTGACGCGCGAGCGAGGTGCGTGCCGGCCCGTCGGCGCCGACCAGCCGCTTGACCGCCAGTCGCACCTGTTCGGCCAAGCGGCGATTTGTGGTGATCATCACTGCACGGGCGTCCGGATCGTGTTCCGCCTGCGCGATCAAGTCCGCGGCCAGCCAGCGCGCAGGGCCGCTGTTGGTCACGATCAGAATCTCGGTCGGCCCGGCGTAGAAATCGATGCCGCAATCGCCGCTCACCAGCGCCTTGGCGGCCGCCACCCACTTGTTGCCAGGTCCGACGATCTTGTCCACGCGTGGAATGGTGCGGGTGCCGTAGGCGAGCGCCGCGACGCCATGCGCGCCGCCGACCTGAAAGAAACGATCGATGCGCGCCTCGATGGCGGCGGCGATCACCGCGGGATGCGGCCGCGGGCAAATCGCGATGACCTCGCCGACACCCGCGACGCGCGCGGGAATCGCGGTCATGAGTAGTGACGAAGGAAGAGGATAGAGGCCGCCGGGAACGTAACAACCGACACGCCGCAGCGGGATCACGCGTTGCTGAACCGCAACGCCGGCAGCCACGGTGACGCGAAAACCGCGCGGCACCTGCAATCGCGCGACGCGACGGATGTTCAGCGCCGCGCCCCGGATGGCAGTGCGGACGCTGCGTGGAAGTTCGGCGGCGCGCCGTTCCCACTCGTCGCGCGGAATCTCGAGCGCTCCCACCAGGTCATCGAGCTCGTGGGCGTAGCGGCGAAGCGCGCGGTCGCCCTCGCGTTTGACGGCGGCGACGATACGCGCCGCACGCTGGTCCGTAGCCGCATCGCGCGTACGGTGCGCCGAGAGGAGCGCGGAGACTGCCTTGCGATTCGAGGACGGGAGAATGGCGATCATGGTTCAGATCACTATCTTGTTCAGCGGGTACTCAACGATTCCCTGGCCGCCTGCCGCCTTCAGTTTGGGTATGAGGTCGCGCACGGTTCGTTCTTCGATGATCGTATTCACGGCCACCCAGTCGGGATCGCTCAGCGATGACACGGTCGGCCGCTGTAATGCCGGCAGTTGACCGATGATCTTGTCAAGGTCGGCGCGTCGCACGTTGAGCATCAGTCCGACGCGTCCTTGCGCTTCGATCGCGGCGCGCAACAAGAGCGCGATGTTCTCGATCTTGGTCCGCTTCCAATCGTCTCCCATCGCCTGCTGATTGGCCACCAACTGCGTGTTCGATTCCATGATCGTTTCGATGATCCGCAGGCGGTTGGCCCGCAGCGTCGATCCCGTCTCGGTCGCTTCGACGATGGCATCGGCGAGCACCGGTGGTTTCACCTCGGTTGCGCCCCAGGAAAACTCGACGGCAACGTTGATCCGCTTGCGATCGAAATAGTGTTTCGTCACGCGTACCAGCTCTGTGGCGATGCGCCGCCCCTCGAGATCTCCGGGCGTGCGGTAGTGCGACTCTTCAGGAGCCGCGAGCACCCAGCGCACTTTGCCGAAGCTTTGTTTGGCGTAGACGAGATCGGCGATTGTGACCAGTTCCGGTTCCTCGGGATGGCCGATCTGATGCTCGGCGATCCAGTCCTGGCCGGTCAGGCCGGCGTCAAGTACGCCGTCGGAAACGTAGCGCGCCATCTCCTGTGCGCGAATCAACATGCACTCAATCTCCGGATCATCGATTGAGGGGAAGTACGAGCGCGTGCTGACGAGCACGTTGAACCCGGCCCGTTGAAAGAGTTGGACCGTCGCCGCTTCGAGCGATCCCTTGGGAATTCCCAATCTGAGTTTCATGCCTCCACCTGCCCGGCTCGCCGCATCCGCCCCGCCAGCCCTACCTGACCTCCGTGTAGAAACACGATCGTTGCCCGGTATGACAAACGTTGCCATCGCCTTCGCGGTCAACCTTGACCAGGACCGTGTCGTTGTCACAATCAGCGAGAATCTGCCGCACTTTGAGGCGGTTGCCGGACGTTTCGCCCTTGGTCCAGAGTTTGTTGCGCGTGCGACTGAAAAACGTCACATAACCGCTCTCGCGCGTGATTTCCCACGCGCGGTCGTTCATGAAGCCGACCATGAGGACTTCGCTGCTGGTCGCATCCTGCACGACCGCGGGGATGAGCCCGTCCAATTTTGAAAAGTCCATAGTTGCCTTCCAGTCCTGCAGACCCGCGCTATGTGACGATCGCCTTCACCAACACCATCCCTCACCAACACCATCCCTCACCAACACCCTCCTTCACCAACACGATGTAGCGCGGAGCTTTAGCTCCGCGATGCCAAAACGCTTCCGCTCCGCGATTCTAAAAATAAAAAGGCCCGCGCGAGGCGGGCCTTCGTGTGTTTCCAAACGTGCCTGACTATCCGTTACACACGCACCTCACCTCGCCCGTTCGCTGAACGGTGATGATGATGGTGGATGTGCACGAACGTCATGTGAAATCCCAGCTTACTGCGTCCCAGGTTTGGCCGCAACCACCTTCCGCGGCAGCTTGTCCGGCCAGTTCGCCGCGTACCATGCGAACACCGCGGCAACGGTGGCCTGCTGCACCAGATCGTCGCGCTGCACGCGATCGACGAAATCCATATTCGAGTGGTGGGTGCGCGAGTTGTATTCGAGTCGTTCCTGAATGAACTGGAAGCCGGGCAGGCCGGCATTCTCGAACGACGCATGATCGGTTGATCCGACGACGCGCGGGCCCACGAGGTCCACGCCAAGATCGCGCACCGACTCCATCCACTGCCGGAACAACAGCATCGCACCCAGATTGCCCTGGACCCAGATGCCGCGAATGCGACCGGTGCCGTTATCCAGGTTGAAATACGCCGCAAGCTTGGCGTGTTCCGGCTTCACCGCCGTGTTGTCCGTGCCGCCGAAATGTTCCGCCACATACGCACGCGAGCCGAGCAGGCCCTGCTCTTCCCCCGACCAGAGCGCAACGCGAATGGTCCGCCGCGGCTTGAGGCCGAGGCTCCTGATCACGCGCAGCGCTTCCATCATCGCGCTCGATCCAGTTGCGTTATCGGTCGCGCCGGTGGCAAACGGATGCGAATCGAAGTGCGCGCCGAGAATGACGACTTCGTCAGCGCGATCGCTGCCGGGGATTTCGGCGATGGTGTTGATGCCGTTCAGCGCGTCCGCGGCTTCCGGATAGAACGTGCTCTGGATGTCGAGTTCCACCTTGACGGCAATGCCCTTGTCGAGGATGCGAATCATCCGGTTGTAGTGCTCGACGGCGATCGTGGCGGATGGCACGCCCTGCGCGACTTTGGGATCACGGCTGCCGCCGCTTCCCGGGAAAATCGTGCCGCCGTCCACACGCTGCGTCTGCCACGACAGATCACTGCCGCCGGCCGACATGTCGCTGTCAGATCCACGTTCGAGCAGCGCCGCGACACCTTCGCTCACATAAAACTGCGCCAGCTTTTCCGGGAAGTTGCTGCCAGCCCTGGCTGCCCCGCCTGCCCGATCCGCTTCCGGTATGGGCATCGTGACCGCTTCCTGGATGTCCTTCTCGTTCATGCGCAGCAACACGCGATCCTCGAGCATGCGGACCGCGCGTGCCGGCTGTGGCAGCACGATCTTGCCGCGCAGCTTGCCCGCGTACTTGGCGAAGTCCGCCTCGGATCGGATGTCGACGCGCATGACGTCCGCAGTAACGGCACCCTTCGTCGACGGCGAATACGAGCGCGGGTAGCCGATGATCGGCTGCACTCGAGGTTCGATCAGGTGTGCGGAAAAACGATCAACTTTCCACCCCTGCCCGAACCGAAAGCGCTCCTGATGGACGTTGGCCAGGCCCCACTCGGTGAGCCGCTTCATCGCCCATTCGCTCGCCTGCTGAAACTGCGGCGTGCCTGACATCCGCGGCCCGTACACGTCGCTCATCCAACTCACGTGGTCCATCACCTGCGAGTTGTTGAGCGCTTCCTGCTTGATGCGCGCGATCGTGCCGAGATCGACAGGTGCCTCGAAGGGTGTCTTTATTTGGTCCGCGTTGGAGCGTTGGCGTGCGGCAGCGGGTGATTGCGCCTGCGCGGCGGCAACGGCCGCGCAGGCAATGAGAACCGTGAGCTTGAGCGTCTGTTTCATGATTACTGTTGCGAGCTGGTGGTTGTGGCGGCGCCGCGCTTGTGCTTGTCGAACCAGTAACGCGTATACAACTGCGTTCGCATGAAGTTCGAGGGCCGGGACGTGGTCCCGTGCCACTCGTCATTGAAGCGTACCATCGCCGCCGGCACCTTGCGCAGTTTCAGCGCGCTGTAGAACTGTTCGGTCTGCGGCATGGGCGTGCGCAGATCGTTGACACCGGTCATGAGCATCGTCGGCGTCTTGACGTTGCCGACGTAGGTGAGCGGCGAGCGGCGGATATGCTCGCTCGGGTCTTCCCACGGCAACTTCTCGAAGTTGTAGTACCAGCTCGCGCCGTCGGTAGTGCCGACGAAACTGAGCCAGTCGATGACGGGGCAGTTCGCCGACGCCGCCGCAAACCGATCGGTGTGACCAACGGTCCACGCCGTGAGCACGCCGCCTCCGCTGCAGCCGGTTACAAACAGGTTTCTCTCATCGACGAAGCCCTTCTTCAACACTTCGTCGACGCCAGCCATGAGATCGTCGAAGTCCTTGCTCGGATACGCGCGCATGATCATGTTGCCGAACGCGCTGCCGTAGCCGGTGCTGCCGCGGGGATTGGTGTAGAGAATCACGTAGCCGTTGGCCGCGTGTTCCTGCCAGCCAAAGTTGAAGCCGACGCCGTACATGCTGTGTGGGCCGCCGTGGATGTGGAGTTGCAGCGGATATTTTTTGGCCGGATCAAAATCAGGCGGCGTGATGTACCAGCCCTGAATCTTCTGCCCATCAACCGAGGTGTACCACATCTCTTTGACCTCGCCGAGCTTTCGGCCTGCGAGGATGTCTTCGTTGACTGCCGTCAACTGCTTGACCTGTTGCGGCGCGTTGACGTCGAACGTCACCACGTCCGGCGGTTTCTGGAATGAGGTGAGCACGCCAACGGCCTTGCCCTTCGCCACGCTCGACGTGGTGAGCATGTGCGTGCCGCGCGTGACCGTCTGCACTTCGTCGGAACGTGTACCGGCGAGCGGCAGGAAATACAGGTTTTGCGATCCCTGGTCCTGGGCCGTGAAATACACGCCGGTGCCGTCGTCCTTCCACGTGACGTTCTGCGGCGATCGATCCCATTTGCCCGAGACGAGGCGGGGACCGCTGCCGTCGATGCTCATCACATACAGCTTGCTGTCCTGCCAAGTGTCCTTTGACCAGTCGCTGCCCGTGTAGGCGACGCGCTTGCCGTCGGGCGAGACCTGGGGGTTGTTGTCCGGCCCTTTGCGTCGCGTGAGCTGTGTAATCGCACCGCTGTCGGTATTGACGGAATAAATATCCGACTCACGCCACTGATACTCAGCATCTTCGCTTCGGTTCGAGACGAACAGGATCTGTTTGCTGTCCGGCGTCCACTCCACACCGTTGTGATTCCAGTTGCCGTTGGTCAGTTGCCGCGGCGTGCCACCCGTCGCGGGCACGACAAACACATGCCGATACGCATCGTCATCGAATCCGACGCCATCCTGTCGATAGTCGAGGCGTTCAACGATGCGCGGCGTTTCCACCCAGCGGGCGCCTTCGGGGGCGCGCGGCATGCGGATGTTCCAGATGGTCTTCGCCTCAACGTTCATCGTGAAGCCAATGCGCGTGCCATCCGGTGACCACGCGACGCCGCTCGGCGCTTTCTCGACGCGGGTGATCTGCGACACCGCGCCTTCGGCGTCCATGTAACGCACGAAGATCTGCGTGCCGCGCGGCTCGGTCTGCGCCGTGTAGGCGATGCGATCGCCGGTGGGCGACCAGCGCGCGTTGCTGCCGCGCACGAGGAAACGGTTTTTCGATCCGTCGGCGTTCATGATCCACAACGCCGATTCGCGACGGTCGGTCTGTTTGTCGACGAACTGGCGCGTGTAGATGATCTGCGACCCGTCGGGGGAGATCTGCGGGTCGGAAACCGTCTCGTATTCGAGATACAGATCGAGGGTGAGGCGATCGGTGGGAGTGGACTGCGCGGCGACGAGCGCCGGCAGACTGGCGAGCACGAAGGCCCAAAACATCCGCTTCATGGAACCTCCTCGGAACAGCGAATTCTATCGGATCGCGGACCTGAAGGTCCGCGCTACAGGGGTTGGGGGTGAGCCGGATCGCGGACCTGTGGGGCCGCGCGGCACCGGAGGAATGGGTCCGGCGACCTACGCCGCGAACGCGGCCGATGCCCCCACCCAGCGCAAGCCTTTGTTGTGATCGACGCCCATCATCGTGCCCCGGCCCATGCGCACGAGCGCGAGCACCGGCCGCAGACGATCGGTCCAGACATACATGATGCGGATTTCCGCTTGCGTCGGTCCGGCAGGCGTGTCGATTACGGGCTCAAACGAGATGCGCTCTTGAAGGATGTATTGATCGCGCTGGCCGGCCGAGATGGCGCGCAGCTGTTCGTCGGTCGGCGCAAACAGGATCCCGCCGCCCGCGAACGAGAAGAGCGGTTTCAGCAGCAGCCGTTCACGTGGCAGGGGCAAATCGCTGACCTCATGCAGAAACCAGGTCCTGGGTACCGCCGCATGGCGCAGCCACGGAATGGAGAACTTGCTGACGCGGAAATACCAGGCCGGGTGTCCTCCCCATTCGACATCGAGATCATCGCGATAATCGAACGGCAACGCGATCTGTCTGCGCTCGAGCTCGTCCGGAATCACGCGGTTGTACACACGCCGGATGCGAACGAGCTTCCCGTCCCGGCGATAAAAGAGCGAGCCCTCTCGTTTGATGACCTCCGACGTGTCGATCGTGCGCACGCCCCAGAACCGTGCGGTCATCTGAAAATCCGGAAGCGTCTTCTGGCGCGCCGGATCGATCTCCATCAACACAACTTCAGCCGGATCGTGGCCGCCGAGAATCGCCGTGCCGAGAACCTCCAGGTAGGCGTCGCGCGAGAGACGATCGAGGTGCGGCTCGAGCGTCGGCGGCAGGTCGAACGCGGCTTGATATGCATCCGCCAGCGCGGGCTGAAAACCGTACAAGCTCGGAAACGCCTGCAACTCAACGAGTCGCGGCCCGAGGTCGCCACGGTCGTCGCGGGTCAGACCAAAATCAACCTGCACGAAGGCCGGTGTGCCGCCTTGATTCGGGCCACGGAATCGATCGGGCACCGCGCGCTCGGCGGCCACTGCCGCTTGACCCGACAACGCCTGGCGCGTGAGTTCCTCGCCGGTGGCTGCGAGCTGGTCGAGAAGGGCGCGTGGAAAGAAGCACGGCGTCTCCGAAACAGGGAACTCAATGGGAACGGCGACGCGTGCTGCAATGGCGCGCTGAAAGACGGCGTACTTTTCAGGAGTCCAGGCCTGATTGAACGCGCGCCGCAGCGACGAAACCATGCCCGCCTTCAGGCCCGCGTTTTCTTCAACTCGCCTCGGCGAAGGCGGCGATAGAGATCGAGGGCCGCATTGATGATGGCGATGGCCTCGACGGGTCCGAGCAGATCTTCGACCACGACCTGCTTGTTCTCGAGCGCTTTGTAATCTTCGAAAAATCGCCGTACTTCACGCAACACGTGCACAGGCAGCTGGTCCTTGTTCACGTAATCGGCAAATGCCGGATCGCGGACGCTCACGGCGACGATCTTGTCGTCCACGCCTTTTTCATCGCGCATGCGCATCACGCCAATCGCCCGTGCGTCGACGATAGTCAGCGGGTACAACGGCTCCTGCCCGAGCACGAGCGCATCGAGCGGGTCGCCGTCGTCGCAATACGTTCGCGGGATGAAGCCGTAATCGGCAGGATAGTAGACGGCGCTGTAGAGCACGCGATCGAGGCGCAGCAGACCCGTGTCCTTGTCTAGCTCGTATTTGTTCTTGCTGCCTTTCGGGATCTCGACGACAACCGGAAACGCGGCGGCGATGACGGCTTCATCAACGTAGGTGTCGTGCCAAGGGTGTGTGGGCATTTCATGCCGTGATGAGAAACCGTCCGTTCTTCATGATCGGCTGCTCGTCGATCCAGATGTCGAACCGTGTGCCGACGACATCGATGTGTGTGGAGGAATACCAGTCGGCGCCGGTGTGCGCGCCGTAGGGGTTGCCAAACGCCATGTGGATGCCGGGGAACTTCTCGTCCTGCAGGATGTTGCCGATGACGTGTGTCAGCTCGATATTGGTGCCGATGGCGAATTCGCCGACGCGGTTGGAGTTTTCGTCGGTGTGCGTGTAGCTCCAGAATGCGTCGCGGAGCGTCGAGTTGTCGGAGTGCGCGTCCACGAGACGATTGTTCCTGACCACCACGGTCAACGGCGCATCGGCGAGACTGCCAAAACGTTCGCACAGGTAGTCGCCGACCACGCCGTCGATCACAAACCTACCGTTGACCTCTCCCGGCGTGGTGAACACTTCGCCACCTGGAAGGTTGCCCCATTTGTCCGGACTGATGAGACCGCTGGTCTTGATCCAGCGATATCGAGGGTTGAGCGTGGCCCGAAAGTCGCTGCCCGCCGGCGTGGTCGCGCGAATCTCGCGCGCGACGCTCACCAGGTCGATCACTTTTCGGCTCAGCCGATCGACACGCTGATAGTCGGCGCGCATTCCTTCGAGCATGATCTGGCGCGTGATATTGACCATGTGCGCATGACGCATGCGGCGGCGATTGACAATGTCGGTGAGCTCCATGCGCGACTTGAGCTCGTTGGGTTGCACATGGATGGCGAGGATGCTGACGTCGCTGCGCTCCATGTCCGCCGCAATGACCGGGGGCAATCCAGCGAGCGGCCGCGGCGCGATGTCTTCGAGGATGAACGCGGCGTAGGCCGCGCCGTGTTCCTCGATTTCGTGAATCAGGCTCGCCGCAATCTCCTCGGATTCGCGGTCCGTAATTACCGTCACGCGCTCGGTTGGTTTCACTCCAAGGCACACGCGGATCGCGTTGCCTGCACCCGGACTCAATTCCCGATCGAAAGTCGTCGATATCACGTTACACCCGGAGCTCACGCCCCATTTTCCACCAACGCACTCAGATCACTTCGATGCCATGATTCGCCACGCCAGTGAATGGCGGGGGCTAAAGACCGGCCTGTGTTTCCTGAATCATGTACTCGACGACCTTCTTGAGATCGTTGGTCTGCTCGAACACCTGCAACTGACGATCCGCGCCGGTGCCGCGGTCGAGAATCGTCTGGACGTACTCGACTTCCTTGCGCGAGTCGAGCTCGTCGACGACATCGTCGACGAACTCGAGGTACTCGAGGACGAGCTCGCGGCACGGCAGCTCGCGCTCGAGCCCGAAATCGATCAACATGCCGTCGATGCCGTAGCGCGATGCACGCCACTTGTTCTCCATGATGAGCGCGCGGCCGTATGTGCGCCAGGCCTGATTCCTCGAGTGTAACTTGTAGAGCTTTGCCAGCGTGGCTTGAATCAAGGCGGTGATGGCGAGGGTTTCGTCCACCCGCATCGGCAAATCGCAAATCCGCACTTCCAGCGTCGCAAAGAAGGGATGGGGCCGGATGTCCCACCAGATGCGCTTCGCGTTGTCGATGCAGTTGGTGCGAATGAGCAGCTTGACGAAGTTGTCGAAATCGGCCCAGCTCGAAAACGTGTCAGGAATGTTCGTGCGCGGAAACTTGTCGAACACCTTGGTGCGGTACGACTTGAGGCCTGTCTTCATGCCAAGCCAGAACGGCGAGTTGCTGGAGAGCGCCAGCAGATGTGGCAGGAAGTAGCGCATCTGATTCATGAGATGAATCGCCGTTTCACGGTCCTCGATCCCCACGTGCACGTGCAGCCCGAAGATCAGATTCGAGCGCGCAACCAGCTGCATGTCCTCGACGACCTGTCGATAGCGCTCGTCGGGATAGATGTCCTGCTCGCGCCAGTCGGCAAACGGATGCGTGGCGCCGGCGGCAAGAAGCAGACCGTGGTCGCGTGCCAGACGAATCGTCTCGCGGCGCAGATTGGCCACATCTTCGCGCGCTTCATGGATGTTGCGGCAGATGCCGGTGCCGACTTCAACGACGGCCTGATGCATTTCTGCCTTGACCTTTTCGTTGAGCACGCGCTTGCCAGTGGCAATGAACTCCGTACCGATGTGCGAGCGAAGGTCAAAGGTCTCCGGATCGATCGTCTGGTATTCCTCTTCGATCCCCAGCGTGAAGGAGGGCGGTGTCATTGCTCGTCAGAGCCGCCTAAATGGCTCCAGCCAGCAGTCGATTCCATCGCAGCTCGGGCGCGGGCTGAGGCGTGGTCGCCTTGTGAATCGCGAGCTCCGCGACGGCGTTCACAATCCACTCGAAGTTGGCTGCGCCGACAGAATGCAGGTCGGCGTCGGGCGCAGGGTTCATAAAATCGATCGCATATGGGATGCCGTCCTCGACCGCGAACTCCACCGTGTTCAAGTCGTAGCCGAGCGCGCGGCACAATGTGCGTGCGTCGAGCTCGATACGATCGAGCAACGCTCGATCGTACGCTGGAGGATGCTTGACATACCGCTGGTGAAACGGCTGGCGCGGGTCGTAGGGCATGATGTGCACCTTTTCCTGCCCGACCACGTAGCAGCGGAAGTACTCCGTGAAATTCACCGCCGCCTGCAGCGTCATGCAGAGCGTGCGCGTTTGATCGTAGGCCTTGAAGAAGTCGTCGCGCGAGGTCACCTTGTGCACGTCCCGCCAGCCGCCACCGTCGAACGGCTTGAGAAACGCAGGAAACCCGACGTACTCGAACACGCCTTGCCAATTGAGCGGGTACTCGAGGTTGCGCATCGAGCGATCCGTCGTGCCCGGCGGATGCTCCTTGTGCGGCAGAATCGCCGTGCGCGGGATCGCGACCCCGAGCTTTGTCGCCAGTGAGTAATTGAAAAACTTGTCGTCGGCGCTCCACCAGAACGGGTTGTTGATGATGTAGGCGCCGTCGAGCGCGGCGTTCTTCAGATAGGCGCGATAGAACGGGACATCGTGGGAAATGCGATCGACAATGACCGCGTAGCGGGATGGTTCGGCCATTTTGACCGCGCCCGCCTTGACAAACTCCGCCTCCACTCCAGACACGCCGAGCCCGTTGACGCGCTCGACAAGCGCACCGGGAAACGTGTTTTCCATCCCGAAAAGAACGCCGATCCGCTTCATGCGAGGTGTTAGTGTCAGGTGCCAGGTATCAGATTTCCGGTGTCAGGTATCAGGTCCCAGCTATCAGCAAGATGCTGGAATCATATCGCTTTCGTCATCCGATGTCTGACACCTGCACCGTGCCAACCTGATACTTGCCTGAGACCTGAGACGTGACACCTGAAACCTTCACGGAAGGTAGGCAGCAGCCATAGGGCGCCAATCAGGCCAGTCATGCTTCGACCCGAAGCCCCAGACATGCAGGCTGTGCGGAATGCCCTTGCTGTGGAGCAGGCCGGAAAACGATTCGGTGGCGGCGCGGCAGATGTCGTGCTCGCCGGTGACGAGCACCCACTTATTCCGGCGGAATCGATCGAGATGGTGCGCGTCGTTCAAGTTCGGAAGAAAGTGCAGCGGATTCAGGAAGTAGCAGTCCTGATCGTAATAGCCGTCGAGGAACTGCGTGATGTCGAACGCCCCGCCCATGGTGACGCATGCCGTAAAGACGTGTGGCTTGCGCAGCGCAAGTGCCATCGCGTGATACGCCCCGAAGCTACAGCCGGTGACGCCAATCGTCCCGGGACGATTGACGTGGTGCACAAACGGCACGACATCGCTCATCAGATAACTTTCGTATTGCAGGTGCCGGGTGACGCGCTGGCGTGGATGCACGTGGCGGTTATACCAACTCTCACCATCCACCGAAGACACGCAGAACAACTGCAAGCGTCCGTGCTCGAGCTTATCCGCGACGGCGCCGACCATGCCGCGATCCTCGTACTCGAAGAACGCGCCCCTCGACGAGGGAAACACGATCATCGGCGGCCCGGTGTGGCCAAAGACCAGCAACTCCATGTCGCGGCTCAACGCGTGCGAATACCAGCGCTCGTAGTGACGATGCATGTGAGAGAAATATATATTGCGTGCTTCAATCGTCCCCACTGCCCGGCGGCCGCAGTCTCACCGTTTACCTGCCGCCCGGTTACGAAGAGAACGCCGAACAACGGTATCCAGTTCTTTACCTGCAGGACGGGCAAAACCTGTTCGATCCAGCCAGGGCGTTTGGCGGACAGCCCTGGCGGGTCGCTGAAACCGCGACGGCTCTAATCGAAGCCGGCCGCATTCAGCCGCTGATCATCGTCGGCATCGACCACATGGGCAACGAACGCGCCAACGAATACACGCCAACGCACGATCGACGGCGCGGCGGAGGCGGCGCGGATCGCTATGGCACATTCCTGGTTACCGACGTCAAACCGCTGATTGACGCGGCGTATCGCACGCGGAGCGATCGTCCGAATACGGGCATCGGTGGCTCGTCGCTCGGCGGCCTGGTATCGCTCTATCTGGCGTTGACGCTCCCCCAGGTGTTTGGCAAAGCCGGGGTGATGTCGCCCTCTGTCTGGTGGGATCGGCGCGCGATTCTTCGCGATGTCAGGCGCGCCACGGCGCGGCCGAAACTCTGGGTCGACATGGGCACGGACGAAAGTCGCGGCGCCGGCAGCGCACGACGCGTGCTCGAAGACGCCCGCTTACTCAAGGCCGGTTTGGTGAAGGCCGGCTGGGTCGAAGGCGCAGACTTGCATTACGAAGAAATCGAAGGCGGCACCCACAGCGAGCGCGCATGGGGCGATCGCTTTGGACGTGTTCTGGAGTGGCTCTTTCCTATGCAGTTGCCGTAGCAGCCATGGTCGAAGTGGCGAACGCGGAGCGAACAGGTCCAAGCAGATATGTCAGGTCGCCTCTTCGTCTGCTCGCGCTCGTTTTGCTGCTTGCCGCAGCCTCGCGGCTGGTGTGGACCCTGTTCATCACCTGTTTATGTTTGAGTGGTCCGGCTCGGCGTTTCGTTTGACATCATGATGCTTGTGACAATAGCATCAAGATGTGCGGACGACACTCACGCTCGATGACGACGTGGCAGCGAAGCTCGAGGCCGAGGCGCGACGCACCGGACTCAGCTTCAAAGAAACCGTCAACACCATGCTGCGCATCGGACTCGCGGCCAAGCGCGGCAAGCTTCCGCGCGCGCCATTCAAAGTGAAACCGCTCGCGCTCGACCCGCTCGACGCCAATTTCGATTTCGACAATATCGAGGCACTTCTCGACCAGGTCGAAGGACCCACACGTCGATGAAGCTCGTGGACACGAACCTGCTCGTGTACGCGCACGTCCCGGCGCTCGCGCAGCACGCGCCCGCCAGGCGCTGGTTGGAACAGTCGTTGAGCGAGGACGAAGCGGTGGGTCTCGCGTGGGCATCGGTGCTCGGCTTTTTGCGCGTCGTGACGAATCCAAGGATTTTCCGCGTACCGCTGCTGGTCGATCGCGCCGTGGCGGTCGTTGACGACTGGCTCGAACAACAAGCCGTAGAGATCATCCTGCCGACGCCGCGCCACTGGTCCACGCTGCGGCAGATGTTGACCGCCGGTCAGGCCGGCGGACCAATGGCGACCGACGCGCACCTCGCCGCGCTCTCACTCGAGCACGGCGCGACCGTATACACGACCGACCGCGACTTCTCGCGCTTTCCTGGAGTTCGCGTGGTGAATCCGATCGGATAACTAGACAAGGGCCCTGCCCTTGATATCCGGCTAACTCCGCGGCCCTTGGCTAGTTCTTGTTGTTGGCTTGGCGCGCTCCGCGCGCCGTAGACCGTTATGCGGGTCCACAACGCGTACAAAATTCACGTAGGTGGCCGCATAACGGTCTAACTCGTGAATCTGAGGATCTGGAGATGGGAGATTTGGAAACAATTTGGTGATGTGGTGATGTGGCCATCTTTCAATCTAGCAATCGTTGCCGCGTTCGTCTTGCTGGCTCGCTGCGTCTGTGTTGCCGCGATCAGCGCCGTGCAGACGGGTCCGCCAATCGATCCGGCGGCGACGCGGAAACCCGATCTCGTCGAGCTCGTCAAGCTCGATCCCACCATCAAGCTCGACATCCGTTACGCCACGACCAACAACTTCACCGGCAAGCAGGTGTACGGGGAGGCGCGCGCGTTTCTGCAGCGACCGGCCGCGCTCGCGCTCGTCGCAGCGCATCGCGAGCTCGCGCGCGAAGGCTATGGCCTGCTCATTCACGATGGTTATCGGCCGTGGACGATTACGAAGCTGTTTTGGGAGGTCACGCCGCCGTCCCTCCACGAGTTCGTAGCGGATCCGGCGATCGGATCGAAGCACAATCGCGGGTGCGCCGTCGATCTCACGCTCTACGACTTGAACACCGGGCGCACGGTGGAGATGCCGAGCGCCTACGACGAGATGACCCCTCGCGCATATCCCGATTACGCCGAAGGGCCGGCCGACGCGCGCGCCCGACGCGATCTGTTACGCGTGGTGATGGAGCGCCACGACTTTACGGTCGAGCCGAACGAGTGGTGGCACTTCAACTTCAAGGACTGGAAGGAATATCCAATCCTGGACATCCCGTTTTCAGCCATTCACTGAGTCAGCAAATCGCAATCGCCAAATCGCCAGATGGCCCAATCACCCAATCACCCAATCACCCAATCACTCAATCACCCAATCGCCGAATCACCAAATCGACTCCAAATCTCCAACTCTCCAAATCCTTGGATTCGAGGATCTACTGACCTTTTCGCGGCGGCGGCGGTGCAACATTGAGATCGACCGGCTTGCCCTCGACGAAGACGTGCCTGATGGTCGTCTTCTCGTCGAAGAGGTCGCCCTCTGTCACCAAGAGGTTTGCGATTTTTCCGGCCTCGAGCGATCCAAGACGATCCTGCGCGCCTGCAATCATCGCAGCGTTCAACGTGAGCGCTTTGACGGCGGCATCTCGCGGCAATCCGTTTTGCACCGCCTTTGCGGCGTTCTTGAGGAAGTCTTTTGCATCGTTCAAGCCAGCTGACGCGAACGCGAACGGCACACCAGCCTTGTCGAGCGCAGCCGCAGTTTTGGGCGCGTTGGCGCGCGCACGCAGCGTCGTGAGCGGCTCGTCGGCATCGGGCGCAAGCGCTTGCGGCTTGGTGGGGTAGTTCAAGCTGAGGATTACGCGCGCATTGGCGGCCTTGAGATCGGTGGTCACCTGATCCGCCTCGCGCCCGTTGGTGATGATCGGATCGAGCTTGAACGTCTTCGCCAGGTCCAGCGCGCGAAGAATCTGCCGCGACTGCTCCGCCTCCATCGCTACCGGAAGTCGTCCGGCGAGCGCCGGCTGAAGCGCGTCGAGCGCGGGGTCAAACAGCGGGCGAGGCCCGCGTTTCGTCTTGTCGTAGTGCTGCTGCGCGAGCTGCTGGTACTGTGCATCAGAAAACGTCTGTCGCACGAACGCGATCACGCCCATCAACGAAACGGGATAGGCATTGCCGCCGGCCGGCCGTTCGGCAAAGCTCACGTGCAGCGCGACCGGGCTCTTCACGACAAGCTGCGCGCGACGATCGTCGGCCACGGCCCCGATTTGCGGTGCGTCTGGACCAAGCGCGGTATTCACAAGCGCGCTCTGCCCTCGGATGGCATCGCCGCCCGGCGTCGCAAGTATCGTCGTGATTCCCGCCGCGGCCGTCCGAGCCAGTGTCTGTGCGCTCGGGTTGACGTACTCGGCGGCGCGAAGTTGAGGTCTGACCAGCGAGGCGTGTTTTGCGCGCTCGATGTCTTCGGTCGTTTGTGGATTTTCCGCGCGAGCTGCTGGCGGAAGTTCCAGGCCGGCAGTGCTGCCCATGTCGATCAGGCCGGGATACACGTTCAGCCCCTTGCCGTCGAGGACAATCGCGCCAGCCGGGGCCGCCACGCCGGACCCGACCTGCGCGATCAGGCCGTTGCGCAGCACGATCGTTCCATTTTCGATGGTCGCGCCGGACACGGGGATGATGCGCGCGTGGGTGATCGCGTAGGTCATCGGCGCCGGCTCCTGCGCTGTCGCGCCGACAACAACCACGCCAACCACGGTGAGAACAACGAGAAGACGGCGCATGCGGTTCATCGCGCACCCACCCGCGCGGCTGCAGCCGCGACACTACCGGTTGGAGCCGAACGTGCCGGCATCGGGCGATTCGAAAACTTCTGATAGAGCAGCAGATGCTTGTTGTCCGGGCCGACGTCGCGACCAGCGATGAAGACGCGCGGCAGCGGCGTGCGGATCTCCAGCGGATCACCGTTCCAGAGGACGACGTTCGCGACCTTTCCCTGCTCGAGGCTCCCGATTCGATCGGAGACGCCGAGAATTTCCGCAGCGTCGATGGTCAGCGCTCTGAGCGCGCGATCGCGATCGAGTCCCCATGCCACCGAGATCGCGGCTTCGTACGGGAGGGTACGCACGTCTTCGTAGCTGGCGGTCCCAAACGCGAACTTGACGCCGGCCTGCGCCAACTCTCCAGCCGCGCGATACGTCGCAGCATGATGGAAATCAGGACGCGTCGGGGTCGTCAAAACCGATCCCAGAATGACGGGAATGTTCTTTTCCTTGAGAAGCGGCGCCACCACCGGCGACTCGAGCCCGCCGGTGATGACGATCTTGACGCCCACGCGATCCGCAAATACCACCGCGTCGCGAATCTCGCGCTCGTTGTTGGCTTGCACAAACAACGGCGTACGGCCCTCGACGACGGGCACGAGCGCCTCCAGATTCCAGTCGACGCCTCGTTCGGCCGCGGGCGTTTTGCCGTAGGCACGCGCTCGCGCGATGATGTCTTCCACTTTCCTGACGCGCGCATCGCGCTCGCGCTTCAGGTCCTCGTAGCGGCGATCCGGATCCTGCTGTCCTCCACCTCCGCCGCCACCGCCCCGTCCAGCGCCGCCGCCGACGATTGGAAACTGGAAACTCACGCCGGCCGCCGGCTTCACGGCAGCCTGCTCCCAGCTCCAGCCGTCGAGATTCATCACGGCGATCTGGCCGCCGAGGAGGCCGCCGCCAGGAATAACGCCGACGCTGGTGACACCGTTGACGCGCCCGATCGCGATGGCATCGCTGTCCCATTGATACCCGACGTGTGCCTTCAGCGCGGCGTTGATCTCCAGCATCTCGCTGACATCCTCGAATCCGCGCGGCCCGGGTTCGTTGATGCCGACCACCGTGCGCGCGTCGATGAAGCCGGGATAGACGTCCGCGCCTTTCGCGTCGATGACCTGCGCGCTCGATGGCGCGGTCACGTTGGCGCCGAGCGCGTCAATGCGGCCGCCGCGCAGCACGATGGTGCCGCGCTCGATGGTGGGCTGGGTAATTGGATGAATGCGCGCGTTGGTAATCGCGATGGCCGTTGCCGTCGTGTCCGCAGGCTGTTGAAAAGCCGCTGGCTGAATTGTGGCGCCGACGCCACCCGAATTCGCGGAGCTGAAGCTCCGCGCTGCAGGTGAAGAATCAGAGGATGCCTGAGGCCTCGGCTCGGTGGTGGGCGCCCGCTGCGATTCCCCCGCGAGCTTACTTTTCTCCTGACGCGCGTCGGTGAGACGTCTGTCTTCCGCCAGGCGATCGTAGTAGAGCGTGCCGTCGATGTAGACGCGGTCGGCAACCGCGTAGGTGCTGAGCGGATGATGATTCCAGATGACGAGGTCGGCGTCCTTGCCGGCTTCGAGCGATCCGACGCGATTGTCGATGCGCAGCTGCTTGGCCGGATTGATGGTCACGAGCGCAAACGCTTCGTCCTCGGTCAGCCCGCCCCAATGCATGCTCTTGGCCGCTTCGGTGTTGAGCCGCCGCGCGTGCTCCGCGCTGTCTGAATTGACCGAAACGAGCACACCGCGCCGTGTCATGAGGGCGGCGTTGTAGGGAATCGCGTCTTCGGCTTCGACCTTATAGCCCCACCAGTCCGAAAACGTCGACGCGCCGCTGCCGTGAGCGGCCATTTCATCCGCCACCTTGTAGCCCTCGAGCACGTGCTGGAACGTCGCAATCTTGAACCCGAAGTCGTCGGCGAGCCGAATCAGCATCAGGATCTCGTCTGCGCGATAGCAGTGCGCGTGCACGAGACGCTTGCCCTCGAGGATCTCCACGAGCGGATCGAGCTGCAGATCGCGGCGCGGCGGCAGCACGTCTTCGCCAGCCGTCCTCCGGCGGTTGTAGTCCTGCCAATCCTTTTGATATGCCTTCGCGCGCGTGAACGCGTCGCGAATCACGAACTCGACGCCCAGGCGCGTTGCCGGATAGCGGCGCGGCGGTTGCTGCTGCTGCTGCTGTCCACCACCGCCGAAGCGCATGTCTTTCGGGTTTTCGCCGAGTGCAAATTTGATCCCTGGCATGGCGCCCTCGAACACCAGCTCGCTCGCCCGCGTCTTGCCCCAGCGCAGCTTAATCACCTGGTTCTTCCCGCCGATTGGGTTGGCGCTGCCGTGCAGAACGTTGGCCGCCGTGAGGCCGCCGGCGAGATCGCGATAGATGTTGATGTCGGTCGGATTGAGCACGTCCTCGATGCCGGTCATCGAGCTCACGGTCGTGCCACCCTCGTTGATCGAATCGGCGGCAATGTGCGAATGCGCGTCGATGATGCCAGGAGAAACGAATCGCCCCGCCGCATCGATGACTTCCGCCCCCTGCGGAATCGCCGTATCGGGCCCGCCGACGGCCGCGAGTTTACCGTCGCGCAGAACAACGACGCCGTTTTGAATCGTGCCGCGCGTCACCGTGAGCACGGTGCCGCCCTTGATCGCCACCACCGAGTTGCGTGAGGGTTGTGCCAGGAGGAATGCCGGCGCGGCGCCCAGCGCGACGAGAACAACCGTTTTCCACACGTGCTGTCGTGTCATTGCGTTACTCCAGGGATGCGGCAGTATATCGGTTCCGGCCGCCAGCAATTGACTTCTCGTCGTCTAATCGATACAACCGTCTGGTCGAGTCTTGGCAACACGTCTCGTTTTTCAAGGAGTCCTGCACATGCGGAAGATGTTTGCAATCGCGGCTGCCGCGGCGCTGGCCGCTGCGATGACGATCCCGATCTTCGCCGCTGACATGACCGTAAAAGGAGAAGTGGTAGATGTCGCGTGCGCGAAGAGCAAGGGTGACGGCGGCAAAGGCGATGGCCACGCGGCGTGTGCCATGAGCTGTGCCAAGCGCGGTCAGCCGGTCGGCATCCTTACCGCCGACGCGGTGTATGTCGTGACCGGCGACTACGCGGCGAACAACAACGCGAAGCTGCTCGACTTCGTTTCCAAGCAGGTCGAAGTGACCGGCGAGGTGAATGAAAAGGACGGGCAGAAGACGATTGCGGTAAAGGCGATAAAGCTGGCGAAGTAAGACCGCCGGCCGGCGACTCTCGAGATTTGGAGCTCTGGAGATCTGGAGCAGATTTGGCGACCACCAAATTTGCTCTAAATCCCAAAGTCACGCGATCGCCCGATTCGCGATCTCGGAACCTTCCTCACGACACAGTGTCCAATCCTCAATAACAAGCCCGATCGGCCGATCAGGTTTCGTCACGTAGCGCGAACCTCTAGTTCGCGATTCTGCGAAGTCACTTCGCAGCGACGGCCACAGGTTCTTCCCACGGCAGCCCCGTGCGGCCGAAGTGGCCGTAGTTGGTCGTCTGCCGATAGATCGGCCGCAGCAGATTGAGTCGTTCGATGATCGCGCGCGGGCGGAAGTCGAAGTTGTTCATCACATACTCGGCCGCGGCGCAGTCGTCGCCCGTGCCGAAGGTGTCCACCTTGACCGAGACCGGCTTCGCCATGCCGATCGCGTAACCGACCTGAATCTCAGCGCGACGCGCCAGGCCGGCGCCAATCACCTGACGCGCGACAAAGCGGCAGAAGTAGGCGCTGCTGCGATCGACCTTCGACGGATCCTTGCCGCTGAACGCGCCGCCGCCGTGCCGTCCCCAGCCGCCGTAGCTGTCCACGATGATCTTGCGCCCGGTCACTCCAGCGTCG
>JBKPDL010000190.1:0-20270 GCA_046727855.1 Acidobacteriota bacterium | reverse complement strand
CTGCCAGTCGGGCCAGATCATGGCCGCCGCCGTGTTGTTGGCGGCGATTCCTAAGCCGAGCAACGAGGCCATCGATCGAGCGATGGCCGGCAATATCTGTCGATGCGGCACCTACCAACGCGTGAGGCGGGCGATTCATCGCGCTGCCACGTTGGCCGCGACGGAGAAGCGCGCATGAGTCGATGCGGTCATATTTTCATGATGTGTGTGGCAGTCGGCGCGTACGCCATGGTGCGCGCGCCAGGGCGTCCCGTCCGCGCGCAAGCGAACGCAGATTCGGCACGCGCGTTCGTCACCGTCGCCTCGGTGCTTGCCAGTCCCCGGTGTGCGAATTGTCACATCAGCGGCGATGCCCCGCTGCAAGGCGAAGAAGGACGTTTGCATTCGATGAACGTGCGTCGTGGCACGGATGGCCGTGGCGCCGCTGCGATGCGCTGTACGAACTGCCACCAAGAGACGAGTTCGACGATCCCTCATGCACCACCAGGTGGTCCAGACTGGCGATTACCACCTGCAGCGACACCGATGGCGTGGAGGGGGCTCAGCCCCGGCGATCAGTGCCGGATGCTCTTGGACCGATCAAAGAACGGCAACCATGGGCTGGCCAAATTACTCGAGCACGTCAAGCATGATCGCCTCGTGATGGCGAGTTGGAATCCTGGTCCGGGTCGTCCGCTTCCGCCGATCTCACATGACGCATTCGCCCAACGATTCCAAGAGTGGGTAGAAGGGGGCGCACGATGTCCCGAGTAGCTCGAGAACGCCTGACGTCTGGATCTGCCGTGACGCGTCGACACTTCGTGATCACGACCGCGCTTGCGAGTGGCGGGTTGCTGTTGCATGGAGCTGAGGACGTTGGCGCAGCCCAAGCATCAATACCGAACCAGCCGGTCGCGCTCAATGCATGGGTGAGAATTGCGCCGGACAATCGCATCACGATTATCTCGTCGCAGGCCGAAATGGGTCAGGGAATCCAGACGACACTGCCCGCGGTGCTGGCGGACGAGCTGGGCGCGGATTGGCACAACATCACGCTCGAAAATGCCCTTGCCGATCCTGTGTACCGAAATCCACGTGTGAACTGGCAATTCACTGGCAACAGCGAGAGCACGACAGCGTTCTTCGATCTCATGCGCGAGATGGGAGCGAAGGCGAGGGCGATGTTGATCGCCGCCGCTGCAAAGCGCTGGAATGCAAAACCGTCCGAGTGCCGCACCGCACTCAGTTACGTCATTCATCAGCCAAGCCGACGTCGAATCGCCTTCGGGCGCATCGCGGCGGAGGCCGCCACGCAGATCCCGCCGGTGAAACCACGCCTCAAACCCACTACGCAATGGACGCTTGTCGGGAAGGCTCTCCCGCGTGTCGAGAACCAATCGAAAGTCGACGGCACGGCAATCTTCGGGATCGATGTGGTCCGGCCCGACATGGTGTACGCGGCCGTTCGAATGAATCCGGTTTTCGGGGGCGGGCCTGCAAAGTTCGACAAGTCATCAATTGCTGCGTTCCCCGGTGTGATCGACGTCGTACCCATTCCCGATGGCGTCGCGGTTGTCGGGAACAGCTACTGGGAGGCGAGGCGCGCCCTCGATTCCCTTCAGATCGATTTTGATGCCGGTGCAAACCGCTCGCTCAGTACCGCGACGTTGCGCCAGCAGTACCGAGCAGCGCTCGACGGGGATTCGTGGCACACCGTCCACACGGGGGGCGACGCCAATCGCAGCTTCGCCAGCACGTACACGGCGGAGTACGAGTCACAGTTCCTGGCGCACGCAACGATGGAGCCGATGAATTGTTCGGCGCACGTGACGGACGACCGCTGCGACATTTGGGCGCCGACGCAAGGACAGGAACTGCAGCAAATTGTCTTGTCGCAGGCGCTGAAGCTCCCCAAGGAACGCATCACCATCAATCGGACGCTTCTGGGCGGCGGCTTTGGTCGCCGCCTCGTTGCCGACTTCGTTCTGCAGGCCGCACTTGTCTCGAAAGCCGTTCGCCGACCCGTCAAATTGATTTGGTCGCGGGAAGAAGACACGCATCACGACATCTACCGCCCCGCCGTCGTCCATCGCCTGACGTCGGGCATCGATGAGTTCGGACGGTTGCAGTACATCGACCACAAGCTCGTGTCGCCGTCCATCCTGCAGTTCGTGTATCCGCCCGCCGTGACTGACGTCTTTGATCCGAGCTGCTGCGAGGGTCTCCTCGATCGCGGCGATGAGAGAGGAGGCCTTCGGTACCGCATTCCCCGCACGCGCGTCGACTTCAAGCTGCTGAAGGTTGGTGTGCCGACATCGGTGCTCCAGACGACCGGCTACGGTCCCAATCTCTTCGCCGTCGAGAGCTTTGTCGACGAACTCGCCCATCGCAAGGGGCAAGATCCCTACCACTACCGGCGCGAGCTGCTGGGGCACGACGCGCGCGCATTGCGCGTGTTGGATCTCGCGGCGCAGCGTGCGGCGTGGACCACGGCTGCGCCTCCCGGCCACTATCGCGGCATCGCCTTCTGCGAAGCCTTCCGGACGTTAACCGCTTACGTGGTCGAAATCTCAGTGCCGAAGACTGGCATGATCAAAATCGACAAGGTCGTCTGCGCGGTCGATCCCGGCACCGTTTTGGATCCGGGCATTTCCGCGAATTCGATCGAAGGCGGGGTTGCGTGGGGCTTGTCGTGCGCCTTCAAGTCCGAGATCACGTTTGCTGATGGCCGCGTCGTCGAAAGCAACTTCCACGATTACCAAGTGCTCCGTATGCACGAGATGCCGACAGTCGATGTCTATCTCGTCAACAGCGGGGCACGTCCACTCGGTGGCATCGGCGAAGTCGGCCCGGTGACGGTCATTCCCGCGCTGACAAATGCCATCTTCGCGGCCACAGGCCGGCGGTATCGCTCGCTGCCACTCTCGCGGCACGGCCTGACGCTCGTCTCTATGGCGTCATAGATCCCGAGGACTCAAGCACGTGCATGACTTACACGGAGGGAGAACCAGAGTATGGCTGCGAAAGACTCGATCACGATGGAACTCTACGACGCGTGGCAGAAGCTCGAACTCGACCGATGGGACACGATCGTTGCGAAGGACGTACTGATTAACAGTCCGGCAGGTCGCGACTTTCGGGGGCTGGAGATTCTGAAAGCCTGGGCGAAGGAATTCGGCGGCGGATTCGCGTATCAGATCGATCTGGTCGACGAGCACCTCGCCCTCGACGACCAGGGTAACGGCCGGGGGTTCATCACGTTCAACCTGCACTGGAAGCATGCGACAGAAGTGTTCGGTCTCAAGCCAACCGGACGCGAGGGCACCTCGGTTGAAACCATGCTGTTGACCATTCGGAACGGGAAGGTCACGCGAATCGACGTGGGCGACAACTCGCTGGATCTCGTCATTTACATGTGGGATCGCGGGTGGAACCATCCACACAATGTTCGTCCCGACGCCCTGATTCGCGGCGTCGATCGGCGGTCCGTGCCACAGCCGGCGACCGTCTGACCGTCGAGCGTCGTTGGTGATGAGAGTCGCTGCAGCAGCAGTCGGACTGTGCTGCCTGGTCGCTGTAGCGCTGGCGGCACAATCCACACCCGGAGACGCGGGCGATCCCCCGCCGCGGCCGGCGTATCAGCCGTATCGCTACGACGAAGACTGGAGCTCGCTCCGGGACCCTCGCCTGCGCACGGATGCGATTGATAGGTTGAAATACGTTCCGCTTGGAGACCGGCCGGACTGGTATCTCTCGATTGGTGGTGAAACACGCTGGCGTTTCGAGCAATTCCGCAATCCTGGTTTTGGACTGCAGCCGCCGGGTGGAAACGGCTACGCGCTTCAGCGGTATCTTCTGCATTCGGATTGGCACCTCGGTTCACATGCGCGCGTCTTCCTTGACGTTCAAAGCAGCATCGAGAGCGGCAGGGTGGGCGGTCCACGACCGACAGACGAGAACCTCCTGGATCTCCATCAGGCATTTGTCGATCTCACCTGGGGTCGATCATCCGCGCGCGCCGTCACGCTGCGGGCCGGACGTCACGAAGTGGCGTTCGGGGCCGGCCGACTCCTTTCAGCCGCGGAGGGATTGAATGCGCGGCGGAGCTTCGAGGGGCTGCGCCTGGTCGGCCGCCGCGATGCGTGGACGCTGAACAGTATCGTGATCCGGCCCGTCCGAAACATCCTGGGAGTCATGGACGATCGTGCGGATGCGTCGCAGCTGGTCTGGGGCACTGGAGGATTTGGTCGTGTCTCGCGAACTGGCCGCAATCTGGCGCTCTACTACATCGGCGCGCAGCGCGAAGACGCGCGCTTCGATCAAGGCGTGGGTGACTCTGTTCGCCATTCGTTCGGCATCCGCCATTGGCGCGCGCCGGCAGCCTTCGACTACGAGCAGGAAGCCATCATGCAGCTCGGGCAGTTCGCCGGCGCGCCGGTTCGGGCGTGGGCGTTGGCATCGGACCATGGACTTGCAGTCCCATGGCCGCCACGACGGGCGCGACTTGGGATGCGTGTGTTCGCCACGAGCGGCGATCACGATCCCG
The DNA here is from genome assembly GCA_046727855.1 of Acidobacteriota bacterium. Classification (GTDB taxonomy): domain Bacteria; phylum Acidobacteriota; class Vicinamibacteria; order Vicinamibacterales; family UBA2999; genus DASPWV01. The sequence goes on along the minus strand of JBKPDL010000190.1, from coordinate 15,745 downwards.
GAAATCCGCGGCTTTGGCGGACCAGCTTTCACGATGGCGTTTACGGAATCGACCGACCGCGGGGCAGGCGGCGGTGTTTCTCTCGCAGACCGCGAGGCGCGTTCACATGCTCGTGCGCTCCGGGGGGTCGCCGACAGCATGTCGAAGTATTTGATCCGGCGTATCGAAGAAACGCCGTCCATCGTGTTGCGCACGCACACGGAAATCGTCGCCCTTGAAGGCGACCTTCACCTCGAACGGGTACAGTGGCGGAATAACGAAACAGGCGAGATTGAGAGGCATCGCATCCGTCATGTCTTCGTCATGACGGGCGCCGTGCCAAACACCCGCTGGCTCAACGGGTGCGTCGCGCAGGACGCCAACGGTTTCATCAAGACCGGCCCCGACGTCTCGCAAGCGGATTTAGCCGCGGCACGTTGGCCGCTCGCTCGGTCCCCGTATCTCCTCGAAACAAGCCTTCCGGGAGTGTTTGCTGTTGGCGATGTGAGGTCCGGCAACATCAAGCGCGTGGCATCGGCCGTCGGCGAGGGCTCGATAGCGGTCGCCTTCGTCCACAAGGTACTCGAAGAGTGAAGGGGTTCTGACAAGAACGGCGCAACAGCCGGGCAAGCAAAACAAAACCCGGGAACTGCTAGCGGAGAAGATGCCGGTACCGGATCTCAGTCGTGACCCGCATCTGTCCTCGCTTCCTACCTCAGCGTCCGTTTCGGGGTGCCTTGCGAACATCAGACGGCGTGCACCTAAACGCATGCCGAAACACTGCCGTTTGTCCAGATCATCGACATGATCTGGCCTCCTGTTCAGCACTGTTGCGATCGATTCGTCTCAGCCTGCTTCCGCACGCGCTCGAGCAGCAGCAGCCAGTTACGAGAAAGATCGGATCTGTATTCCTCTGGCACGAACCCGAGCGCTGAATGACGGAATGTAATCAGCGTGCCGCCATCCATTTCCTTCAGGCGGTACTGCACGTTCGATACAACGGGGAACGACATGAACAGCGGCCCGGTGATCTCGAGCAACGAGGGTCGTTTGATGGCCTGCACGTGCCCCCAGAAATGTCCGTTGTCATCACCAAGGTCGCGGAACCAGCGGCCGCCCGGACGCGGTTCGATGACCATTGGCAGCGGTGTACCGTCGCGCGTTTCGTTCGCTGGTCCTATCAGCTCAAGAAGCGCATCGAAGGTGCCACTCAACGATGCTCGCACGTGGATTTCGTGCGTGATGTTCAAGGTCAGGTTTTCCAATGTCAGTGCCGTTACAGCCACAGTTCCTCCATCATCGAAATCCGGGCCGTCACCGGCCGGAGTGGGGGTCTGCCGTCCCCTCCGCGCGCGCTTTGACGCGTGCGAGTTGATACTGCCAGAAGCGCTCGAAGTACCGCGTCCAGTCAGAGAGCGGCTTGAGAGCCGCAACGTTGGTGCGATAGAAGACTTGACGTCCTTCCCGCCGCACATCGACGAGGCCCACCCTGAGGAGCACCTTCAAGTGTTTCGAGACCGACGGCTGCCCCAGGCCGAGCGTCGAGACGATGTCGCCCACCGGACGCTCACGTGAGGCGAGATACTCCAGAATGTCCCGTCGGCGGGATTCGGCGACGGCATTGAAAACGTCAGACGTGGTTGCAGCGCGCGGCACAGAGGCGATCATATTCCGATTAAGGAATATGTCAACGTCCCGGTCGAGGATCGCTCGAGGGTGAGAACAGTGATTCTCGCCTGATCAGATGACCCGTCGTGGTGCGGCGGTTGCGGCGTTTCCGGTGTTCGGAGTGCCCATGGGTTCAATAAGGAGAATGTGTGCTTCTTCTTCAGCAACCGGGCAGTGCTGCACGCCTTTGGGAACAACGAAGACATCGCCAGGACCAAGCGCGACATCTCCGTCATGCATGCGAATCGTGAGATGGCCGTTGAGGACAAGGAAAAAGTCGTCCGTGTCATCGTGCTGATGCCAGACAAACTCGCCCTTGACCTTGGCCACCATGACGTCGTGACCGTTGAACTGCCCGATGACACGCGGCTGCCAGTGCTCAGAGAACGTGGAAAGTTTCTCTGCGAGATTGGTTGCTGCCATCGTTGCTCCTTCGCTGTGCGGCGACCTGTCCCGGCGTCACCCCCAGCAGCCGTTTGAAGCGGTGAGTGAAATGACTCTGGTCGCCGTAGCCAACCGCAGCGGCGACGTCCGAAATGGGCGTACCTCGAAGCAACAGCTCGCGCGCGCGCGTGATTCGCGGGCCTCGAGATCATGCAGCGACGCCTGCCGCTAATATCGCGACCACTCGCCTGTCATGCGTCCTTCGCTGGGCCACATCCATCCTACGCCCCGCCGCCGGATGCAGTCTTGTGGAATCAACCCGTCCATCACGCCTTGTCGATCGCGTGGCGATCGGTTCTGGCTGACCTTCCATTTGCCCTGGGATGTCCTGCCGTGCACGACGGGAATACAGTTAGCCCGCACATCATGGTAAGTTCCAGTTGACTGGTCAGTCAAGTCCGTGTTACGGTCTGTCATGCGGCGAACCACGGCGCACACGAAACAGAAACTGATCGACACCGCGTTTCAGCTGATTTGGACGAGCAGCTACGGCGCGGTCAGTGTCGACGACATCTGCGCAGCCGCCGGTGTGAAGAAGGGCAGCTTCTATCACTTTTTTCCTTCGAAGGTCGATTTGGCCCTCGCCACGATGGATGCGTCGTTTGACGTCGTCAAACCGGCATACGACCGGATGTTTTCTCCCGCAACCGCGCCGGTGAAGCGCTTCGAGCGACTCGCCGATTTCCTGTACGAATCTCAGCAGCAGGCAGCCGCCAAGTACAGGAAGGTCTGCGGCTGCCCGTTGGCGTCCCTGAGCTCGGAAATGGCACCGCGGGAGCCGCGGATTCGCGCGAAGTTCGAGGACCTGTCGCGGCGCTACGAGCGGTATTTCGAAAATGCGCTCCGCGATATGGTGGTTGAAGGCATCCTCCCGAAAACATGCCATGTCAAAGTCAAGGCGCAGGAGGTCTCCCACTACTTCCTCGGGCAATTGATGGCCGCGCGTATTCGAGGCGATCTGAAAGCATTGAAACGCGACCTGAAGGTGGGATTACTGAGAACGCTCGGCGTGGGCGGTAAAGTACCGGCGGCGGCATAGAGCAGCGCCGCCGGCCGAGCCAAATCGGAACGGGATCGTCGAGCGGCGCGGTGTAAACTGACCGGTCAACTCACAGTGCTTCGAGGTCGCGCGTCGTTCGGGAGGGATGACATGAATTTCGCCCTGTGGGTCGTTTCGGGCTTCCTGGCGCTGGTGTTCGCCGCGTCAGGCGGGTTGAAGCTGCTGCGAAGTCGTGACGCGCTCCTTACTCAACCGGAGATGGCATGGGCACGCGACTTCACACCCGGCAGCATCAAGCTCATCGGACTGGCGGAGGTCCTTGGTGCAATGGGACTCGTGCTTCCGCGTGTCTTGGGCGTGATCCCGGTGCTCACGCCAATCGCGGCGGGATACCTCGCGCTCCTGATGAGCGGCGCCGTGGTCACTCACGTGCGGCGTCACGAGTCCAGCGCGGTGCCCGCGATTCTTGGCGTTGGGCGTCGCGGCCGCCTCCGGATTTCACATGCATGACTAGTGGTCGCCAAGCATTCTCAGCGAGGCGCAATGGATTTTCCCAGGCGGACGATTCTACTGGTTGGGCGCACCAGGTCAGTGTTGGACGACGTTCGAAACAGCCTCGCCGCCGACAACATTGCCGTGTTGAGCAGTACGAGCCTGGATGACGTCAAGGCTGCGTTTGCGGAACACACGCCTGACGTGGTGGTCATAGGCGCGGGAATGGACTTGGAAAGCCGGCTCGCCATTGTCCGGCACGTCTTCGAAGTGAGCACGCGGACCACTGTGCACATGAAGGACCAGGATTCGGGCCCTGAAGGGATGGGGCCATTTGTGAACCGTGTCTTGAGAGGCTTCTTGACGAACACTCCGTAGAACCTGGGCTGAGGTGATCTTGTCGGTAAGGGGGTATGAGTCATGCGTACTCTGATTCGCGCCGTACGCGTCTTTGACGGCATCGCGACCCGCTCCGAAGCGGACGTGTTCATCGATGACGACCATATCGTCGGGTACGAGGGCGGTCGCGCGGACCTGGAGATCGACGGTCGTGGGAAGACGTTGTTACCAGGGCTCATCGACGCCCATACGCACACGGTTGACGGGGATCTCGCGCAGGCATTGACATTCGGCATCACCACCGAACTGGATATGTTCTGCCTTCCGTCCAACCTGGCGCGTCAGCGCCGCCTCGCCGCCGAGCGAGATGACGTCGCCGATATCCGCAGTGCCGGCGTGCTCGCCACTGCGCCTGGTGGACATCCGAGCCAGATCATGTTTGCCGACCCATCACTGGCCGAGCGGCTGGGCGACGCCGTCGGTCCGTTCGAAACAGTCGCCCGCGCTAGTCAGGCACAGTCGTTTGTCGACGCTCGATTGAGGGAGGGTATCGACTACCTGAAGATCGTGATCGATAGTGGGACGGTCTTCGGGGCGCAGTTACCGGTTCTTCAGCCGGACACAGTCGCCGCGCTGGTGGAGGCTGGCCACGCGGCTGGCCTCAAGACCATCGCGCACGCGGTCACGGCAAGGGATGCGATCGTCGCATTGGATGCGGGTATCGATGCGTTAGCGCATGTGTGGGCCGACGCCAGTCCGACGGACGCGACCAGCGAGGACCTCGCCCAGAGGATTGCTGCGCAGAGGGTCTTTGTGACCAGCACTCTCACCTATTTCGAAGCGGTCACCGGCGGTCGGGATGGCGTGGAACTCGTGCGCGACGAGCGCATCGGCTCTCGTTTGTCGCCGCAGTTGAAGGCGGCCATCGATCGGGACGTCGGCGCCGTCCCCGTCGACCCGAACGCCGTGCCGAACGCCGTGCATGCGGCGCGGATGCTGCATCAGGCAGGAGTGCCGCTGCTGGCAGGGACGGACGCGAACATCTACGCTCCCCTGCATGGCGCGAGCCTGCATCGGGAAGTGCTGATGCTGACGCAGGCTGGGCTGTCTCCTGAGGAGGCACTCGCTTCGGCGACCAGTGTCCCGGCGCGTCATTTCGGCCTCGACGACCGCGGCCGGATCGCTCCAGGGCTGCGAGCCGACTTGCTCCTGGTCGATGGTGACCCGACGCGTGACATCACGGCGACCCGCTCCATCGTCGCCGTCTGGCGTCGAGGCGTACGCCAGTCGCGCAGCCTGATGCCGCACTGAGCACGAACGACTGGTTCGACTGCACATCTTCGACCCGGCGACATCGCCGGCCATCGTGCTGGAGCCAGAGCCCGGCGCGAACGAAACGCCGGATACCGCGGACGCCAGAAAGCGGGCTCTGGTTGTGTATTAGCAGCTTCGCTCCGTGCTCTCTTTACAAGGAGGCCCCCTTCACACGGCGGCGGACTCACCGAGGGTCCTGGCGAACCACCGCGCTACGGCTTGAACGGCGCCATCGACCTGTCGCGGTTGATTATAGAAATCGATCTGCGTCCCCTCGCTCCACACGAGCTCTTTCGGCCCCTTCACCCGCGCATGCACCCGTCGCACATGATCCGGAAATGCACAGCCGTCCGCGTGCACGAACAGCGAGGGGACGGTCACGCGACCCCTGTCGAGTGTGCTACTTCCTCACGACATACCAATTGTTCTGAATGTCGTGCGCGAGCTGGTGTGTGGTAACCGACCGAAAGCCGGCTCGCTGCAGGTACTCTCGCGTCTTCTCTTCACCCCACATGGCACCCAGCCCCTCCCCGCCCTGTGCCAAGGATACGGTCATACAGTGCATACAGGAGATGGTATAGAGGAATGTCCCAATCGGATGCTCCACATCTTCATCCATGTGGCTTGTTCCGCTGATGTCCTGCATCAGATAGACGCCTTCGCGCACGTAACGCTCGTTGAGCCCAGCCTTCGACGCCAGCAACCGTCATGACACTCGATCGTGTGGTTTGCTGCTATCCACTGTACGAGCCGCTCCTGCAGGAATCCCTAAGACATACGCGACGCGATGTCGAGGAAATCGCCCTGCAGGAGCTGCACGACGCCTGGCCTACCGCGGCGTAACGCTTCCTCGGCGGCGGCTGCAAGATTGGCAGCAGAGGCATCGACAGCGATGGCGCGAGCAACCCCGCGCTCCAGCAGCTCGAAGGTCAAGCCGCCGATTCCCGCACCCACATCGAGCAGCACGCCTTCGATGCGCCCTGTTTCGAGAAGCAAGTCGCGAAGCAGACGCGTGGTGGATCCTGGCCCCTTCTTGCGATAACTCGCCAACTCACGCTGGGCTATCTTGTGGTCGAAATGCGCGCCGGCGATATCACCGTACGTTGAGCAGCACCCACCCACTGGCATCCGCCATTAGCGTCAATTTGGCTGCCGCGCCTGGACGTTTCATGCCCACCACGCCGTTTCTTCTTGCCACGCCTTCGAGATCACGAAATCGACGCTCTCAGCCGTAGTGTATCGAGATCCACTGGACAAGCGATTGCCACGTCCCTCGCTGCTTTCTCCGCCCTCGCTTGAGGTCTGAGTACGATCTGTTTACGCAGTTGCGAATTCTGCGGTCTCGCGCAGGCGGACAGCGGCGACCACACCAGACACAAACGTGATGGCGGCAATTATCGACATCGCGCCGCCCAGGCCAAGCAGATCAGCGCTGAATCCCGCCAACAGTGCGCCGAACGCGTAGCCAAGGTCCCTGCATAGACGATAGACGCCGACCGAGGACGCGCGCCACGCAGGAGATGCGACGTCTCCAATTGCGGCGAGAAGTGTCGGATACACCATGGCGGTGCCAATTCCCAACAGGAATGCACCGGTCGCAAACCCAGTGAACTCACGCGAGACAATCACCACGCTAATGCCGGCTGCCTGAACCCACATCCCCGATGCAATCAGCCACTTGCGTCCGAACCGGTCCGAGAGTGCTCCGGTCGCAAGTTGGACGACGCCCCAGGTGGCAGGATAAATAGCCGCAAGCACACCGATGCGTTCCATATTCATGTTCGCCGCGGCAAAAACCAGGGGAAACAGACCCCATGCCATGCCGTCATTCAAGTTGTTCACCAGGCCGGCCTGCGTAACGCTCGACAGGTTCCGATCCGTCACCGTCGTGCGCCAGAAGACGTCGCCCGGGGTCATAGCCTGTGTGGACGTGGAACGAAAACCAGACTCGAGGTCGACGTGCGCGCGCGTGTCGCGCACCATGAAGATCGACAGCGCTAAACCTATCGCCACAAATGCGATACCGGGATAAAACGCATCGGGTCGCAGTCCATAACGAGCCGCGATCCAGCCGGTGAGCACAGCGGCCCCCGCCAGGGCCAGATATCCGGCGAACTCGTTCAGGCCCATAGCCAATCCGCGCTGCTCCTTGCCGACGAGGTCGATTTTCATGATCACGGTCGTCGACCACGTGAACCCCTGGCTAATGCCTAAAAGCGCGTTCGCGACGAGGATCCAGATCCAGCTCGGTGCCCACATCAAGATGAAGGGGACCGGTATCGCGATCGCCCAGCCTGCGACGAGCACCTGCTTGCGGCCGACGCGGTCGGCAAGGCGACCCGCGGCGTAGTTCGTGACTGCCTTGGTCACACCAAAGACCACGATGAACGACAAGACCGCAGTCCGGGCGACAAGTTGAAAGTCCTGCTCGGCGATGGCTGGGAGGATGCTCCGCTCCATGCCGACCATCGCGCCGACGAACGCGTTGACGACCACGAGGAGCGAGAACTGCGCCACATTCTCGCGAAGTCCCAAACGGATTGCCGGACGGTCGCTGGCAATCGCCGCTGCTCTCATGTGCGCGCCCCGACCTCGTCCTGCCCTCGGTTGAAGGCAAGAACGCGCTCCATCTCGGCGGGTTTTGGCGGTACTTCAGAGAGCGCGTCAATAAACGCGTCTCGATCGAGCGAGAGCATGGGGTTCCAACGCTTCTCGAACCCTAGCGTGCTCGCCGGTTTTCCACTCAAGCCCGTACCACACACTGAGCCGGAGAAGTGGCCGGGATAGATCTCGAGATCGTCCGAGAGCGTCAGCAACTTGTCGTGGAGGCTCGTATAAAGCAGCGCGGCATTCTCACGGGCTCGACCAGGAAGATCCGGCCGGCCCACGGCGCCAACGAACAATGTGTCCCCAGTCAGCACGAACCAAGGTGCAGAGCCTCGCTTGAGGTCCATGACCACAAGGCAGATGCTCTCCGGCGAATGCCCAGGCGTGTGCAGCACCTTCAACCGCGTGTTGCCGAGTTCAATGTCGTCACCGTCGTGCAGTGCGGTGAACGGAAATGTCACGTCGGCCCATTCGTGAACGCAGTAGTGCGCACCGGTCCGGCGGGCCAGTTCAGGGCCACCTGACCGGTGGTCCGCGTGGATATGCGTATCGATGACATGCGTCAATCGGAGGCCCTTTTTGGCCGCGAACGCGATATAGGCGTCGATGTCGTCGGCGCGAGCGTCGACGACGGTCCCTTTGCCGAGCGTGCCGCAGCCGAACAAGTAGGCAGCGCAACCCAGGTCGAAGTAGTAATACGGCCGAAAAATCATCGCGCGCCTCCTTAGAGAGCGCCGCCGATCACGGTGCCCGCGAGAAGAAAGGCACTCAACCCCAGGCGTGCAGGAGGAGCGGCGGGCTCGACGAAGGCGATATAGCCACCAAGCGCACCGAGCGGCCTGTTGACCGTCGCACGGAGTGCAATGATCAGCGCGCCAAGGATCGGCCCAGCGACGTACCAAGGACAGCGGTCCACCAGCATCTCTACCCTCGCGAAGCGGCGGAAACCTCAATCGGGAGACCAGCCGCCCGCCATTCGGGAAAACCTTCCCGCAACCGGCGCGCTCGACGTCCATGCGATCTGAGGATTTCGACGGCCCGATCGGCGTACACGCAGTAGGGTCCGCGGCAGTACGCCACATACTCCTTCTCTTTCGGGAGCTGTCGCAATCGTCGTTGGAGATCGTCGACGGGTATGGAAATCGCTCCGGCAATATGGCCTGCGGCGTACTCGTTCGGTGGCCGAGTGTCGAGCACGACGACGTCCTTCGATCGGGCTCGTTTCAAGAGCTCTTCAATCTCGACCGGCTCGGCCTCCGAGCGATCGCCGAAATGCTCGCGGACCAGACGCTCCAGATCCGCGAGTTGACGCTCCGCGACCGTTCTGATGGCCGTACACAGTTCGAACACTGCAGCGTCCGACAGTCGATACGACACGAAGAGACCGTTCTTTCGACTCTCGACCAACGCGGCCTGCCGAAGCGCCTGAAGATGTTGCGAGATGTTGGCGAGCGACTGTCCCATTTCTGTCGCGAGCGAATCGACCGTGCGTTCGCCTTGGGCGAGCAGTTCCAGGATTTCGAGCCGATGGGAATTGGAGAGCGCTTTGCCAATGCGGGCGTATTGCGCGTAGAGGCGGTCCTTGAAGTTGCGATCGGCGACGCGCATAATCAAGTAATCAATAGAATACTTTAATAGCGCTGTCAAGTCTCCTCTGAAGCCCACGAGCGCACCTAGGACGTCAACCGAACCGAAACCCGTGCTGGTGTTTCTGCCTCGAGGGCAGGGGATCCCACCAAAACGGCTGTTTCAACAATATGGAGGATTGCCCCGATTTGCGCCGGTTGTTTGCACCAACGCCTCGGCGTGCGTCTCTGGAAGTCGCGCGCGGTCTCCGGTGGATTCCCCAGGCCTCACTGGCACCCGGCTCACATCCGCATTCGCTCATTACGGTGGCGCCGACGCCGACAGCCGGTACCGCAAACAGACCACAGGCCACTTGTCAGGGAGTGGTGGGCGCAACTGGTGGGCGCACCTCACGTTCACTCTCATAAACATTAAGCTGACCATCCTTCGCAAAAGATCGAGGATGGGCGCGACTTGCGCCAGATTTTTGTGCCGACGCGTCGGCTTTCCATCTCTTTCGGTGTCCGGAAGTCGCGCGCCGGTTGAGTTCCCCAGCTCTCTGAGTTCCCCAGCTCTCACTGTCCGGCCAGGTCCGAGACCGTACACAGATCGGCGTTACTTTTACGTCTGTCTGTTCCCAGTTCACACCTACAGTTTGGTACCTTAGCCGTCGGGAGCCACTTCCCGGTGCGGCGACCGTAATGATTGCGGTGGATAAGGTCCGCTGGCACGCAGTGGAAACGCAAGGAGAAGACCATGAGTGTGACCTTCCCGAACGAAACGCCGGAGTATCGGAGCGCACGTGCTGCGCTGCTGGAGCACGAGATCGCGCTACGTCGGCAAATGGAGGCCGTCGCAACTGAATTGAGGTCGTTGCCGCCGGGCGGCGAAGTGCCGGAAGACTATTCGTTCGACTGCATCGGTGCGGACGGCGTGCCTTCGAGCGTGCGTTTGTCCCAGCTGTTCCGCGGCGGCGACACGCTGATGCTCTACCACTACATGTTCCCGCGCCATGTCCAGGATACTCGGCCCGGGCCGACAGCCGGGTCCATGGCAAAAGTCCCGCTCGCCGAAGGGCCGTGCCCTTCCTGCACCGCGCTGATCGACATGTGGGACGGAACGATGCCCCATTTCGAAGGGCTCGGCGGCAACCTCGCCGTCGTCGCAAAGGCCCCGATCGAGCGGGTCGCGGCATTCGCACGCGACAAGGGATGGAAGCACACGCGACTATTGTCGGCGGCGAACAACACCTTCAAGCGGGACTATCGCGGCGAGGACGCGGAGGGCCAGCAGGTCCCGATCATGACCGTATTCAAGCGATGGCCTGACGGGGCGATCCGGCTGCATTGGGCGTCCGAGCTCCTATTCGAGCCAACCGATCCCGGTCAGGATATGCGGCACATGGGGACTGTCGAGCCGCTGTGGACGCTGTTCGACCTGACGCCTAAGGGGCGGCCGAACGCGGATGAGCAGATTGAGTATCAGTGCTGCCAGCCAAACGGGCGGTCAGCTTGAGGTTCGATCTGACTCCTGGCAAAGAGACGGAACGGTGAACCACGAAACACTCTGTCCATAGTCGAGCATTTCTGGACAACGGAGGCAGGTGACGAGGCCGCGGATTTGACGTTCAAACCCTGTGCAAGGACCGCCTGTGGCCTCGTGTTTCACCACCACAATGGACGTTCCGCGCTTGGACCGCACGTCAGCCATAACGGGCGACGGCATCCATTTGACAGTTGCCCTCATCCGATTTCGTTTGCACACGGAATCACGACGGCACCCAGCCACGCCATGGCCAAGTGGGCGTTCTCAGCAACCGGATCGTCTCTCATCTACGGGACTCTACGGGACCAGGTCATCCCTTCTGACGAGCCTTGCGAAAGATCACACAGTAGCTCCCCAGAGGTCCGCGGCCCGGCCAGTCGGAGTGAAGCTGAAGCCTCTCAAAGCCGCTCGCCGTGATCTCGTCGACGACGATCTGCGCGGCGATGCCGAGGCTGCTTCGATCGAGAAAGAACGGCGGCGGCGGAAGGTCGATCACCGCCAGCAGGCCCCCTGGGCGGAGCGCGCGCAGCAGGCTCGCGTTGATCGCCGCAGGATCGCTCAGGTGGTGGTATACGCGGCGAAGGGCGATCGCGTCGCAGCAGGCCGCGGGCAGCCCGGACTCGCTGGTCATCGCTGCCACGACCGTGATATTGCCGAGCCCGGCTGCGGCGACCGTTTCCCGAAGGCTCCGCAGCCGACCTGGATCAATCTCGGTCGAGAAGACATGTCCGCCGGATCCGACGACTTTCGCTAAAGCAAGCGTCAACTGCCCCTTGCCGGCGCCAACGTCCGCGACCACCATCCCTGTTCTCAAGGAGAGCGCCGCCTCGAGCCGCGGCATTTCCGAACTGCTTGCGTCAAAGCCGAATCCCTGCCAATTGCGGCCTCCGAAGAGCAGGACCGCGACAAGCAGCAGCGGTCCTAGGCCGACGATCAACAAGGCGGGCCATGCCGTTCCACACGTAACTCTGCGCGGTCCGTTCACTACCTTCATGCCCCGTACTGAGTCACGGCTACAACCAGCGGCGAACGCGCGCCTTGTAGTCGCGGTAGGCCTCGCCGAAGCGCCGCTCAAGATATGCCTCTTCGCGCGCGACCACGCCGTAGCGCAGGATTAGGATGAGAGGCAGCGCCAGGATGAGGATCCACGGGCTGCGCGCGGCTACGCCGATGCCTGCATAGAGTAGAAACATGCCGACGTAGATCGGATTCCGGCTCCAGCCGTGTACGCCGGTCGTGACCAGCGCGCGGACAGGCTGGTTGGAGGGCACTGGCGTAGCCGCGCGAGAGAAATTGCGAATTCCTGCAGCCGCAATCGCGACGCCGATCAAGATCAGTCCGCCGCCCACGGTCCAACGGATCAGAGCGGCGTCCCGGAATCTGAGCGGCAGGGGCAGCACGCGATCCATGGCCGGTCCCAGGAGCAGGCACGCCAGAAAGAGGAACGGCGGCCGCGCGATCCCCCGCGCCACTGCGGTGTCGGTAGCCTGCTGGCCGGCAGGGCCCATGTCTGCTCCTCGTACTTGCCAGGCATTGCGCCAAAGGTCAGGATCGGCGCTGGACTGACAACATTGGTGTCATTCTAGATACTGACAACATCGGTGTCAATATACGGTTACTGAGAGATGGAGCAAAACGGCATGACGACGATGCGACAGAGGAAACGGGCAGGTCGGTTCGCCAGCAGCAAGGGTGAGGCGATCGCTGCTCTGATGCTCGAAGTGGCCCAATTTTTCTTTCGAATACGGGCAGTCGGTCAGAAAACAGGGCTCATCACGAGCTGGGGTGGCGGCGCGTTCGGATTCATGCGCAGCCTGGCGCTGATTGGCCCCCTCACCGTGCCGCAGATCGCCCAGATGCGACCGACCAGCCGCCAGCGTATGCAGCGGCTGGCGGACGAGCTGGCGGCCGCGGGGCTCGTGGAGTTCATCGACAATCCGAGACATCGGCGATCGAAGCTCGTATGCCTCACTCGCAAGGGTGATGCGCGCTACCGCGAGTTGAGCGCGCGGTTCCTGGCGATCGCCTCGACAATGGGCGCCGAGCTGAGCGAGGCGGAGATCCGTAAGACCACCGAGATCGTGCGGCGGCTCAGCGATGAGGCGAAGGGGGGCCCAGAGCGGCTGCTCCGGAGCACGAGGAAGTCGGGCACGAAGTCCTCGATGGTGGGCGCAGGTGGTGGGCGCACCTCGGGTTCACCCGTATAAACATTACGCCAACTATCCTCCGCAAACAGTTCGAGGACTAGTACGATTTGGGCGCAACCTTGCGCGTGATAGCCCTCTTCTTGGTTAGGGACCCGAGAAACCGATTAGGACTCCTCCGGGTGCCCGCACGACGGCGATTGTGACACCCTCGCTCACCCGCTGAGGCGGCGAAACCGACTGGGCCCCCTCGCGTAGCGCCTTCTCGAAAGCGGCATGCGCATCTGCGACGTGGATGTAGGGGATGCTCCCCGGCATCTCAGGAGGGTTGTTCGGACGAATTCCGCCCCCTCCCTTGTCGGAGTAGGCAAACAGATGATACTCGCCGCCCGCCGTAGGAAAGCTCGTCTTGAAAGTCCAACCCAAGACGCTCGCACACCACGCTTTCGTGGCGGCGGGATCGGAGCTGGCGAGTTCGGTGTGCGTGATCCAGCCCGTAGAGGCCCCGGGTCGGCTGATGTCTTGGCGCCGTTTTGGCCGAGCGCACCCGCGAAGCGTTGCGCGGCTTGGGCTTCTTGGCTGTTGGTCTTCTTCGTTCTGGTCTTTTCGTCATAGGCCTCCCATTACGCGTGACGTAGCGTTCAAGTTCGAAAGCGAGGATTCCCGCGTTTAGGAAGCGGGCGGTAGAGATGATATATATCATCTCTAGACGACCATGCTAAGAGTGCCAGATCAATCGGGCCAAGCGGCCGTCGGACGTCCTGGAAGAAGCTCGCCTAGGCGGTGTCGCCGGCGAAGTAGATCGCGCGCCGTCCGCGATGAGCACGAATCCACCCCAGAGAGCTCGATTTCGATCCAGCGGACTTCGCGCTGAGAAGTGCTGAGCCTGAGTCGACGTGATCGGCAACGCTGTAGTCTTCGCGCTCTGCCACCAATCGAGCTCCTCCACGCGGCGAATACCGGCAGACCTTCCAATTCTTTGCCTTCCCGTTTCTCCCTGGAGAAGCACGGCGCTGTCTACCGAAGAAATGATGCCGATCTGGTCTAGTACCGCGCGGAATCGCGGGCTCGCGCCAATCAGCTCGGAGGGCATCTGCTACCTCGCGGAAGATCCGTGTCGTTCAGTCCGATCCTATTCCTGGTTTCCGTGATCTCCACCTGATCTGAGTGAAAGGGTTAGAGATGTCTCGAGTCACGGCAGCCGGACACGTGTTCGTTGAGCTGCTCGGCTGTCCACGCTCCGGCGCCGAATCGAAAGGAAGTGACAGCCACGTGAGCGGGCTGATGGGCATCATGAAGTCGATAGACAAGGAGCGTGAGATGAGCGAAACACCGCAGCAGTACACCGGCCGACTGCTTGGTTACCTCGATAGGCAGGATCCTGTCGTCATTCTGAAGGCAACGCCCGCGACGCTTGATCGCGTGATCAGCAGCGTGCCGCCAACCGTATTGAAACAACGTCCCGCGCCAGGAAAATGGTCCATCAGCGAAATCCTTGCACATCTCGCCGACACCGAGCTTGTACTAGGCTTCCGCGTGCGGTTCATTCTCGGTGCGCCTGGCTCGCCGATCGCGGCGTTTGATCAGGACCGCTGGGCGATCGCCGGACATTACGACAAACGCGATCCTCGGCTATCGGTCGCGACGATTCGCGCGCTGCGCGAAGCGAACCTCGCCCTTCTCGAGTCGCTGGACCCTGAACAGTGGAAGCACGACGGCATACATTCCGAACGGGGGCAGGAATCGATCGAACACATCGTGCGGATGTGGGCGGGCCACGACCTCAATCACCTGCAGCAGATCGAGCGGATCATCGGCGGAGCCATGAAATGAAGGGCGTCGAGAAGGTCGCCCGATTATCTTGGCGCATTGCGCAATCCATCGAACAGCAGGCCGGTTATGTGTCGCTGTAACGTTCTCCGGTCCGGTGGCTTCTGACGAAACGTGTCGGCCCAAAACCGGGCCGTGGCACCGTGGACTTGAGTTTCTCACGCAAGCTGGAACGCCTTAATGCAATCGCATCGATACGTTCGCGCGTACCTCGCGGGCATTGCACTGCCCACTCTCGTCGTGTCCGCGGCCGGACTGATCGCCGTCGTCTTTTTCGATCGACTGGAGCCTCCAGTCCAACGCGCGCTTCTTCTTCCAGTTGCGATCAACCCCGCAATTTGGGGCTTCTGGAATGTACTGTGGGTAGCACTCGGACCGAGCAGGCGCGTTCAGATCGGCTGGCACGGCGCGGTGCTGGCTGTTCTTCTAATCGGTGTCGGGTTATTGCTCGCCGTTCGCCTGAATATGTCCGAAGTCACGCCGGAACGCGGTGGCACCGTTCTGCTCCCCACCGGCTTCGCCTATTACTTTCTGTGGCGGTACGGAGTCTCCTTCCTGAACTCTGTTGTGTGCGTCGACGCATCCCCCGAGGGCGCCGCAGCAGGGAAGGGGATCGCATGAACACGACGAAGAGTGCATCGATTGTCTCTGTCCTCCAGATTCCATTATTCGCAGCGGCGTGGGTGATCGTCGAGTACTTGTTCGTCGGCCCCCTGGCGTTCGCGTATTTGCTGCTGTTTATTGGCGGGTTCATTCTGTGGTGGTTCACTGCGCGCAGGGTACCAATCGAGCCGCACAACGTTGTGGTCCCTTATCT
>JBKPDL010000189.1:0-15980 GCA_046727855.1 Acidobacteriota bacterium | reverse complement strand
GATCAGGGAGCTTGATTGATTTTCGAACGTCCCGGACTGGGAGATCCGGGAGGTCAGGAAGCTTGATTTTGATTTTCGAACCTCCCCAACCTCCCCGATCTCCCTAATCTCCCTTGATCTCTCTGATCTCCCTGTTCTCTTCTACACAAACGCCACTGCCACCATTGTCAGGACGAGCAGCGCACCGACGACAAACTCCGCGGTGCCGGAGAAGTTCCAGTCATAAATCCTGAACATTTCAGTTTCTCCGCCTTCTCTTGGTTGGACGGCGAAACAGCGGCCAGGGTTCAATAGGAGACGCAAATTTGTAAATCTCCAAATTCTCTCCAAATCTCCAGATCACCAGCTCTCCAAATTCACGCGTCACCGGTCTGTTCCCAGAATTGCGCCAACAGGTTGGCACACACCCGACGCCGGTAATCCGCCGTGGACCGTAGATCATCGATCGGGGTGATTTCGTCCCCCAGAATCCGCTGTGCGTCCCTGATCGGCGTCAGTGCGCTGAGGGCGTCCTCTGTGTGGCGGAGCCGCACGACTGTTGGTGCGACGCTGCCGACGGCCACGCGCACGAGGGGACCGCGCACTGCAGCCATCATCACTTTCGAGATCGCCTGCGCCCGGCGAGTGCCGACCTTGCGCCACCATTGCCTGCCTTCGATGCGCGGCACTTCGATGGCCGCGATCAACTCATCCGTACGCCGGACGGTTGTGCGATAGCCGGTGTAGAACGACGCGAACGGTACGCGGCGTTCACCGTTCGCGCTGATCAGCACGATGGTTGCGTCGGCCGCCGCAAGCACGGGAAGCGAGTCGCCGGCCGGCGAGGCGTTGGCGATGTTGCCGCCAATAGTGCCGCGATTCTGAATCTGCCGTCCCCCAATCTCGCGCGCGGCGGCAACCAGCATCGGGAGTCGGCGATGGACGAGGGATGAATTGATGATCTCGGTGTAAGTCGTCAGTGCACCAATGCGGAGCAGCTTCTCGCTACCCCGTGCAACGCGGACCTTCCCAGGCCTGAGCGACTCGCGATTGGTCGAAGTCGAAGGCAGGTCCGCGATCCCCCGGAGCTCGGCGAGCGGCCAGATGTCGATGAACCGCGAGTCGCGCGAAGTGCCGAACTGGAGGTTGACGTAAACGTCGGTGCAACCGGCCAACGGCGTCAGTGGCTCGTTGCTCATCATCTCGAGCGCCTGACGCAGCGTGCGCGGGCGAAGCAACGCGAGCGACGAGAGCGCTGTTCTCACTTACCCGCCCTACCTGCCCTACTGCCCCTACTTGCCCTCCCTGCCCCTTCTTTCACCGCCTTATAGATCGCGACGTACCCTGTGCAGCGACAGAGATTGCCGGCCAACGCCTCTTGAATCGCGGCCGTGGTCGGCCGCCGCTTGAGTGCGAGCGACGCCATGATCATGCCCGGCGTGCAGATCCCGCACTGCGCGCCGCCATGTTTGACGAATGCGTCCTGCAGCGGATGCGGACGCCTGCTCTTCGCCACGCCTTCAATCGTCAGCACGTCAGCGCGATCCGCATGTGCGGCGGGAACGAGACACGAGTTCACGGCGACGCCGTCGATCAGCACCGTGCACGCGCCGCATTCTCCTTCACCGCAGCCTTCTTTCGTTCCCGTCAGGGCGCAGTCTTCGCGCAACACATCGAGCAGCCGCTTCATTGGATGGACGTCGAGGTGCCGCCGCTTGCCGTTAATCGTGCAACTAATCATGCGCGTCTCAGCTGATGTTCCACCACCGATGGATGGTGGGGCCGGGCTTCAGCCCGGCTGCATTCATCAACCGCTCCGGTGTTACGGGGATCGACCGCACATCGAATCCGACATGCCGCAGCGCATTCACCACGGCGGGCGCGGGACCATCAATCGGCATCTCCCCCACACCCTTCGCACCGAATGGTCCGTGCCGATACGGCCGTTCGAGCACAATCGATTCAATCGGCGGCGTATCGAGCGGTGTCGGGATGATGTAATTGGTGAGCTGCGCGTTCGCCATCCGGCCGTCGCGCATCACCACTTCCTCCAGCAACGCGTACCCCAGGCCCTGTGCGGTGCCGCCGTCGATCTGCCCGATGACCATCACAGGATGGATCGCCTTGCCGATCTCGGCCACGGCTGTGGTGTGCAGCACGTTCACCTGCCATGTCACTGGATCGACGTCGAGCTCAACGACGTTGCATCCCCAGCCATAGCTCCCGTAGGCATCGCCGCGATACCGGTCGTCGTCCCACTGAATCTCCGGCGGCTTTTCGTATTGGGTCGTGATCACGAAGGGCCCGTGCTTCTTGTAATACGCGGCCGGCGATAGTCGGCCGAGCCGCGCACGCATCTCCTGCGCCGCGCGCTGCAACAGACGCCCGACAATCATGCAGGTGCGCGACGCCACGGTTGGACCGCTATCCGGCACACGACCAGTGTCGGCATCGTTCACCTCCACGGCGTCAAACGGGATGCCGAGTGCGTCGGCGACGATCTGCGCATGCATCGTTCGCGTGCCCTGTCCGATTTCAGTAGATGCCACAAGAATCCGCACGCCGCGAGCCGTGAGCTCGAGCGACGCTTTCGACGCCAGCTTCACCTCGCCGGCGCCGGTGAAGCCTGACCCGTGAAAGAACAACGAGAGGCCAATTCCCCGCCGAGTGCCTTGCCATTTTCGGCGCTTGCGATGGAAGCCGCTGCGCTTCACCGCTTCGCGCAACACAAGGATCGCGCTCGCGTCGTCGCCAAGTACCTGGCCGGTCGCGGTCGTATCGCCGGGACGAAGGGCATTCATCTCGCGTAGACGCACCGGGTCCACGCCGAGCGTTTCGGCAATGCGTTCCATGTGGACTTCGGCGCCAAACTGCGTTTGCGGCGCGCCAAAGCCGCGGAACGCGCCGTTGGGAGGTGTGTTCGTGCGCATCGCACGCCCGCGGATGCGGGCGTGCGGACATCGATACGGTCCTGACGCGTGCAACACCCCGCGCGAGAGGACGACCGGGCTCAAGGTGCAGTAGGCGCCGCCGTCGAGTACCACTTCGATATCCATGGCCGTCAGGCGTCCGTCGCGCTTCACGCCCGTACGGTGGCGAATGATTGCCGGGTGGCGCTTGGTCGTCGCGAGCATGTCCTCCACGCGGTCGTAGATCAGCTTCACCGGCCGGCCCGACTTGCGCGCAAGCAGCGCCGCATGACAGGCGATGTGCGACGGATACTCTTCCTTGCCGCCGAAGCCGCCGCCGGTTTCCGTCTGAATCACACGCACCTTGTCATCCGCGACACCAAGCAGCACCTTCAGGGCTTTGTGCACGTAATACGGACACTGCAGCGAACCGTACACCGTCATCGCGTCGCCATTTGGCACCGCAATGACACCGTTTGTTTCGATATACAACTGCTCCTGATGACCCGTCCGGTATTCGCCTTCGATGACGAGAGCGGCGTCGGCGAATCCTTCTGCGAGCGAGCCTTTCCTGATTTCGATGTTCTTGAACGATTTGGCCGATCGCTCGGGATCGAAGAGCGCCGGTTGCGGACGGTACTCGATTTGCGGATTCACGGTTGCCAGGCGATCGCGATCCGCATGCGCGACCAGGATGATCGGTTCGGCGACGTGATAGACCTCGCGCTCCGCGAGGCACGGCTGGTCGTCGTCTATGAGGGCAACAACGTTGGCGCCGGGGATGTCACGATAGTCGACAACAGTGAAGCCTGATGTGTCGAACCCGAGCTTGATAGACACGATGCTGGCGCGCGGGACCGTCGATCGAATCGTCGTCCCGTGGAGCATGCCGGGGAAAGAAACATCGTCGATGTATTTCGCCGCGCCGGTGACCTTGGCGTCACCATCCTTGCGACGAACATTTTTCCCGACCGCGTGCGCCACGCCGGCACTGTAACACGTGACTTCGGCGGGTGCGACCAAACGCGAAGCGAAACCGCCTCGCGACCGGCAACACTGCGTACCTAGCCGCCCGAAATCGTGGGAACGATCTCAACCACGTCGCCGTTCCTCAGCGGATGCGTGCGCACGCTGTGCAGCAGCATCTCGTCGTTGACCGCGAAGTTGTAGATCGGATCGGCAAGGTCGCGCGCAAGGCCGGGAATCTTCTGCTCGAGCGCATCGAGCAGTGCGCCGAGATCGGCTACGGGTTCGTCGACGGTGAGCTCGCGTCCCGCCAGCGCCTGCAGCATCGACGGGAAGCGAACCGTGATCATGCGTTGACAGGGAGATCGGGGAGATCGGAGAGAATCGACAGGGAGATCGGGGAGATCGGCGAGATCCAGGAAATCGAGGAGATCGGGGAGATCGGCGAGATCCGGGAAATCGAGGAGATCCGGTAGATCAGAGAACCAGACATTTACATTTCCTCCCTGATCTCCCTGACCTCCCTGTTCTCCAACACGGCTTCCAGCTCGTGCCGGAACGGCTCGCGTGGAATGCCTTCTTCGGTGAGCTGCGAGATCTCGTAGAAACGCGACAACATGCGATCGAATTCGGCGCGATCGATGCGCTCGCCCTTGAACGGACCGGCGGTGCTCGGCTCGTCGAACCAGCGATTCGGCAGCGTGTCGTCTTTCCGCCGCACACCGAGCCGATAGTTGATCAACCGCTCGACACCCATGATGTTCAGGCCCACACGATCGAGCTCGTCGAGCGTGAATCTCAATCCCGTCACGTGCGCGAGTTGCTCTTGAAATTCCTCCATCCCCGGCAGTGATGGGCTGTTGAACAGCTTCGTCGTAAAACGGCACATGCCTACGGCGTCGCCGACCGCGTAGATGTTCTCGCACGCGCGCACCGCCTGCTCTTTATCGACGTAGCTATTCGGTTCGGCGCTGACGCGCCCTCCGTACAGTTGCTCCTTGAACCGCGCATCGTCGTTGATTTTCGCGTTGATCTCGAGCGTCACGCGGTTGCGCAGATGGTCCATGCCGCGCGTCGCCACTGCCAGTCCGAGCGCGAAGGCTTTGAGAATCCGCGCGTCGTGCGGATCGCTTTGCCACAATCCCTTCACCGTCATGCGGTAGTTGAGCGCTTCGGCCGGATAGTGGCCCTTCTCGACGGCGCGTGCACTCTCGGCAAGCACGTCGCCAAACCCTTCGCGACGCGCGGTCATGAACAGGAGCCGCTCCATGAGCGCGGCGTCGCCCCACTGCAGCCGCAGCCCACCGGTGTGTGCCTCGGTGATGATGCCGCGCTGAAAGAGCTCCAGCGCCCAGCCGAGCGCCGACCCCATCGACGCCGTATCGAAGCCGAGGTCGTTGCAGATGTTGTTCAGGCGAATGACCGCTTCGACGTTGTCGATGCCGAGATTCGGCCCGAACTTGCCGAGCGTCACGTATTCGGGCCCATCACCTTTGCTGTATCGATCGCCGCCGTCCTTACGAAGGTCGTTGAGCGGCCGGCAATTCACGGGACAGCGGAAACACCCTTCCATGCCCGGCCGATACGGATCGATGTTCGATGCGTCGAGCCGTTCGGTCCACGTCGTTTCCTGGTTGTTCTTCGTCCCCATGGCACCAAGCAAACGACTGGGTTTGTAGAGAAACGGTGTGCCGGTCTTCGACAGCGCGTTCTTCACTACCGAGGTGCCAAGAAGTTTGCCCGCGATATGGCGGTTGTAGGGTTTGTAGGGCTCGGGTGTTGGAAACTCGCGGATCGGCGACAGCGTGACGATCGCCTTCAACTGCAGCGATCCCATCTTCGCGCCCGGACCGCCGCGCGCGTAGATCGCTTTCGGGCCGGCCATGATGCCGCTCGTGAGCACCAGGTTTTCGCCTGCGCGCGTGATGTTGACCATCGACATGTTGCGCGCCCACACGCCGCCGAAATCGCGCGCGACCGCTTCGCGCATGTCGATGTTGTCAAGGCCGACGTACGCGGCCGCATCGCGGAATTCGAACGAACCTTCGCGTACCACGATCAATGTCCATCGTGGTGCGCGGCCGTAGAGGACAAGGTGATCGATGCCGTTCATGCGGATGAACGACGGAAAGTAGTCGCCGGCGTTCGAATCCATCAGCACGCCCGAGTCGGGCGACCATGACGTGCAGTTACCCCGCGCCGCGCTCGGTACTAATCCCGTAAGGGGACCTGAACCGAAGATCAGCGGAATCTCGGGGTCGAGCGGCTGACGTGTCTCATCGAACAAACGGAACAGGTAATACATGTTCGCGCCGCGCCCGCCGAGGAGTGCTCGCGTCACGCTCAGCGGCGTATACGCGCGTCGGGTTTCGCTACGTTCGAGGTCGACAAAGACAGTCGCGCCCTGCGACGCGTATTGCGGCTCGCGCGGCATTGCGGTGAGAAGAGCTGACACGCGATCGCGGATGGTCATTGCCATCTTCACTATACCGCCGTTTGAACAGGCGTTTAAAGTGATGGTCCCGCGTTTGCGATACCGGCGCGCATGACGAACTCTGCCATTCGCCCTGTTCTTTTAGCGGCATTGCTGAGCGCTGTGCCCGCACTCGCATCGGCGCAACCCCTCAAGGGCCAGGTGGCCGCGGGTGGAGACATCGGCCTCTTCGTACCCTCCGACGAGCAACTCGACGCCGGCTGGATCGCGGACGGCTTTGTCGAGTTCTACGCGACGCGGCGGGTAGGCTTCCGGCCGATCTTCACCGCGATTCGCAACGGCTATGAGCTGTCGGACGACGCCGACGAGCGGCAGCTTCGCCTGGGACTCGACGTCATCTACAACTGGGAAGGCGGCAACATTCACCCGTTTCTCGGCGCGGGCATCGGCATCCATTTCCTGCGGTTCTACAGCAACGGCGAGCATATTGAGCCCGACGACAACAACTTCGGCGCGAACGTCCTCGGCGGGCTCGAGGTGTTTCTCAATCGCGCGTGGACGGTGAAGTTCGAAGGCCGCTACCAATGGGTCGAGGATCGACCGCACGTGGACCCGGATGGTTTTGGTTTGCTTGTCGGGTTGAAGCGCTATTTCTAGGACTTGCTTTGCCAGTGGGACCGCGCTGGCGCGTGATGGGACCCTCGCGACGCTCGGGTAGGACCGCTCGCTTTGCTTGCGGTAGGAACGCGGGGCTAAAGCCCCGCGCTACGTGGGTTCATGAATCAACATGTAGCGCGGACCTGCCCGGGGTCCCCAACGCGCGGACTTTGCGCGTTGGGGTGGCTTTAGGTCCGCGAATTCCCACCGCGAGGCGCAGCCGAGCGGTCCTACCGCGCAGGGTCCCACCCGCAGGGTCCCACCAGTCCTATAATCCCTCCCTTGTGGAGGGCGTATGCGAAGCTCGGTTTTGTCGATCGCGGTGGGCGCCATCGTGCTCGTGACCGTTCCCACCGCGCAGGTTCCCGGCGATCGTCCGGCCGGCAACATCCGCAGCACACGCTCGGCAGCGATGGGGCGAAACGGCATGATCGCCACGAGCCAGGCGCTCGCGTCCGCAGCGGGACTCAAGGCGCTGCAGGACGGCGGCAACGCGATCGACGCCGCCATCACCGCGGCGGGGGTCCTTGCCGTAGTCGAGCCCTCGATGAACGGCATCGGCGGTGATCTCTTTGCGATCGTGTGGGACACGAAAACGAAGAAGCTGCACGCGCTCGATGCGAGCGGGCGATCGGCGTACGCCGCCACGCCGGAAGAATTTGCGCGCCGCGGGCTCGAACAGATGCCGAGCACGGGTCCTCTCCCCGTTGATGTTCCAGGTGTTGTCGAAGGATGGAGCCAGCTGCTCAACCGGTTTGGAACCATCACGATGGCAAAAGCGCTGCAGCCGGCCATCCGCTTCGCGCGCGACGGATTCCCCGTGCAGCAGATCACGGCCGACGACTGGAAGGACGCGGAGAAGAAGTTGTCGCAGGATCCGGCAGCGGCAAAGACCTTTTTGCCCAACGGACGCGCGCCTGCCGCGGGCGAGATCTTCGCCAATCCCAATCTTGCGCACTCGCTCGAGTTGATCGCCAAGGGCGGCCGCGACGCGTTTTACAAAGGCCCGATCGCACGCGCGATTATCGCCGACATGAAAGCGCGCCAGGGTCTGCTCGACGAGCGCGATTTCACGACGCACACGGCCGACTGGGTTGAGACGATTTCAACGACCTATCGCGGCTACGAAGTGCACGAGATGCCGCCAAGCACGCAAGGCTTCGTCGCACTCGAGATGCTGAACATCCTCGAAGGCTTCGATATCAAAGCGATGGGCCACAACTCCGCCGACTACCTTCACGTTGTCAGCGAGGCAAAGAAGATCGCGTTTGCCGATCGCGCCGCATATCTCGCGGATCGCGAGGCGATGGGCAGGGACGTCCTCAAGACGCTGCTCGACAAGAACTACGCAGCCACGCGACGCAAGGAGATCGATCTCCAGAAGACTGGTAATTACCGGCCGGGGCCGGTTCCCGGTGTCACGCTCGATTACATCAGCGACGATCTCGGCGACACGATTTCCATGACGGCCGCGGACGGCCAAGGCAACGTCATCTCGCTGATCCAGTCGCTCTTCGCCGGTTTCGGCGCCGGCATCGTTGCCGGCGACACCGGCATCACGCTGCACAATCGCGGATCAGGATTCAACCTGCGCGCGGGTCATCCCAATCAAATTGGTCCGCACAAGCGGCCACTGCACACGCTCGTCCCCGCCATGATCCTGAAGGACGGCAAACCGTGGGTCTCATTTGGCGTCATGGGAGGAGACAACCAGGCGCAGGCGCACGCGCAGGTAGTCATGAACCTGGTCGACTTTGGGATGAACATTCAGGATGCCGGCGAAGCCGCGCGCATGCGTCACGGCGGCGAGCTGGCCCTTGAAAGTGGCATCGGCGCCGAGGTGCGCAAAGCGCTCGAAGCGCGCGGCCACACAGTGCGGGATGGCCGCGGAGCGATGGGCGGCTTTCAAGGCATCCTCATCGACCCGCGCAGCGGGGTGCTCATGGGCGGCTCGGATCCCCGGAAGGATGGGCTCGCGATAGGTTGGTAGGCCCGACGCACTTCCAGCTTCGATGATGTAGCCGCTCTGACCGCCGCTTGTGGGTGGCGACCACGAGAGCTGCACCAGCTGTCCGTTCACGATCGACGAGAGTCCCTGCCTCGGTCCAGGCGTGGCGCAGTTGCCGGTCCAGCCAAGCTGAATGACCTCGAAGTCGTTGGCTGTAAGCGCACCAAACGCAGGGTTCAACACGCCGTTGTCCCAGCGCGGATCGAATGCACCGCTGATGTACATGTCGGAGCCGTTGTCGGCGACGATGAGTCCATAGCGCTGCGAGCGCGAAGAGCTCGTACAGAACCCTGTTGTCGCGGTCGACGATCAGCATGTGACCAAAGTTCAAAGTTCAAAGTTCAAAGTTCAAAGTTCAAAGTTATGTACCCACCCACATGTAGCGCGGAGCTTTAGGTCCGCGGCATGGTCCAGAGTTGAGACTTGGAACGAGTGCTCTTGAACTTTGAACTTTGAACTTTGAACTTTGAACTTCCGCCTACAGGCGAAACCCTGCCTTCAACGGATCTTCCCCGTCGATCAGAAACGTGTGCTCACCGGTGATCCACGCCGAGCCTTCGATCTCGGGAACGATCGCGGCGTGCTCTCCCACTTGCGTGTGGCCGCTGATGCGGCCCGTGAAAACGGTGCCGACGATGCTCTCGTGCACGAAGGGTGAGTTTTTGGCAAGCACGCCCATTTCGCTCAAGACCGCCATCACCGCCGCGGTGCCGGTACCGCACGGCGAGCGATCCACTTCAGCATCCGCGAAAATCGTGACGTTTTTCAGGTGCGCGTCGTGATGCTCGGGAGGCGCCGTGAAGATCGTGCCGTAGATACCTGTCAGCCCGGAATCGAGCGGATGTGCCACCTGTCGCAGACGTTCGACCTCTCGTTTGATCTCCATGCCGACGCGCCGTAGATCGGGCAAACGCGCGGGCGTAATCGGGATGCCAACGGCTTCGGCATCGGCTATCGCGTAGAACGCCCCGCCAAACGCGACGTCGACGGGCACAATGCGATTTGTCAGCTTTACGTGCAGGCCGGCCTCGAGCACGAACGACGGCACGTTGCGAAACGAGACCGAGCTGACGCGCCGCGTAGCCGCAGCGCTGTTGACGACCGGACGCGCTTCCACGGGACCTGCTGGCGAATCCAGAATCATCGTGTCCTGTCCCGACCACGCGAGCTCACGTTCGATGACGATCGTGGTCACCGCAATCACGCCGTGGCCGCACATCGTGCTCCAACCCTCGTTGTGCATGAAGAGCACGCCGGCGAGCGCATCCGGCGAGACCGGTTCGGTCAGCAGTGCCCCGTACATGTCGGCATGACCGCGTGGCTCGAGCATGACCGCACGTCGAAGGTGATCGATGTGTTTCTGCGCCCACGCTCGCTTTTCGAGCATGGTCTTGCCTTCGGGACTCGGCAGGCCCTCGACAATCAGCCGCAGCGGTTCGCCGGCGGCGTGCGCGTCTATGGACCGGATTCTATGAACCACAAGTCACCCAGATTACACATAATCCCATTGAGGACATGGCCCAACGCTTTCGCCTGCTGACCGAAGAGCACGTCAAATCGCTTCTCACCATGCCGGATCTCATCACGGCGATGGAATCCGCGGTCGCGCGTTTTTCGGCGCGCGAAGTACTACAGCCGGTACGAACGGTGCTCACGGTGGGCCCGACACGCGCGTTTTTTGGCCTGATGCCGGCCTATATCGAGCAGCCGCCGAGCCTGGGCGCCAAACTCGTCACGGTCTTCAACGACAACCACGTCCGAGGGCTCCCCTCGCATCTCGCGTCGATCGTGCTGCTCGACCCCGATACCGGTTCGCTCCTCGCGCTGATGGATGGTCGCTACATCACCGAAGCTCGCACTGCAGCGGTATCCGCTGTGTCCGCGCGGCACCTCGCACGGTCGACTGCGTCAACGCTGGCAATCATCGGAACGGGAGTGCAGGCCCGCAGCCACCTGGAGGCGTACGGCGAAGTGCGCGCGCTGGAGGAAGTGCGCGTATGGTCGCCAAACGCGAAGAGCCGCAGTCGGTTTGTCGATGAGATGGCCGCGCATTCCGCTGCTCGGCTGCGCGCTACCGACAGCGCCGAAGCGGCGGTTCGCGGCGCGGACTTGATCGTTCTTGCCACCTCCTCACCGGCACCAGTGATCGAAGACGCCTGGGTCGCGCCGGGCGCGCATGTCGTGTCGGTGGGCGCGTGTCGCCCTGATCAACGCGAGATGGCGCCCGAACTCGTCACGCGCAGTCGCTTGTTCGTGGATTCGCGCGCGGCGGCAGTCGTGGAATCTGGCGACGTGGTGATGGGCATCAAAGAAAAGCGATTCGGTGAGAGTCACATCGCAGGGGAGATCGGCGAGGTCGTCTTGGGTCGTGTCGACGGGCGCCTCAACGAAGAGAGCATCACGATCTTCAAGTCGCTCGGAATGGCGGTGGAAGATGTTGTGACAGCGGATCTCGTTTTCCGCAGGGCGGTTGAAACCGGCGCCGGCACGGAGCTCACGCTCTGAATATGAAGGCTGTCGCCGCTTTGTTGATCGCCGGCGGTCTGGTCCTCACTGCTACTGGTGTGCACGCGAACGAGCGATCGCGTGAGCTGATGCTCCGCGCCTACGACGCGGGATACAACCTCGATTACAGCAACGCAACCGCTCTCCTCACAGAGGCGATTGCTGCCGATCCCAACGACGCCGCTGGGCATCGCGCGATGGCCGTCAACGCCTGGCTCCGCATCGGCTTTCTTCGCGGATCGGTGACCGTCGATGATTATCTGGGGAATGTCACCAAACCCAACATCAACATGACGCCTCCCCCGCCCGCGGAAGCGCAGCGGTTTCAACGGCACATCGCTCGCGCGCTGGAGCTCGCCGAAGCCGCGCTCAAGGCGCGGCCGAACGATCCCGACACGCACTTCAGCGTTGGCTCCGTCGTCGCCATCCAGGCGTCATACGGCGCCACGGTGGAAGGCAACGTGCTCGCATCCTTTCGGATGGCAAAGCGGGCCTATGACGAGCACGAGCGCGTGCTGGAACTTGCGCCGCAGCGAATGGACGCGGGGCTCATCGTCGGCACGTACCGGTATATCGTTGCGGCCTTGTCGCTGCCGCTGCGGTGGATGGCCTACGTCGTCGGTTTCGGCGGCGGCCGCGAACGCGGCCTGCAGATGATCGAGGAAGCCGCGGCGACCAAAGGCGAGACGGAAGTGGAAGCCAAGTTTGCCTTGTTGCTGCTCTACAACCGGGAACGCCGGTTTGATGATGCGATGCGGATCGTGCGCGAGCTGCAGCAGCGATTTCCGCGTAACCGGTTGCTGTGGCTCGAGGCCGGCGCCACCGAGATTCGCGCGCAGCGCTTCGCGCAAGCCTTGACGTTGTTGGACGAGGGCGTCAGGCGGCTGGAGAGTGACAACCGGGAAAAAATGTTTGGAGAAGCGGCTTTGTGGCACTACAAGCGGGGCGTCGCGCACGCCCGTCTTGGACAGGCCGAGCCCGCGCGCGCAGATTTCACGGCGGCTCTTGGCTCGCAAGCGCGCGAGTGGGTGCAGGGCCGCGTTCACGCCGAGCTCGGCCGCCTCGCCGACGCGGCCGGACAGCGGGAACTGGCACAGCGGGAATATCGTTTAGCCTTAGAGTTGGCCAGTCGCGGCAACGATCCCATCGGACAGCAGGAAGCCAGAGCGTTACTGAGGCGATGACGTCACCATGAAGATTCCTCGCTGGGCACAGGTCCTGATCGGCATCGCAATTGTGATGGTCTTTCTGGGTATCGGTGCCATCATCGCGATTAGCGCGTATTTCTCCCAACACCTCGTTGTCAATTCGTCCACATCCAGTCAAGCTGACGACGAGTTCGAGAGGGTGCGGAAACAATTCAACGGCAAGCCACCGATTCTCGAAATGAAGAACGGCGTGCCGCACTATGTGGATGGACGCGTCAAATTGCTGCCCGACCAGCAAAGGCCGCTCGAAACGCTGCACGTGCTCGCGTGGGATGCGAACGACGAGAAGCTCGTCAACGTTGCGGTCCCCTGGTGGATCCTGCGCCTCAAATCGGGCCCGATTCAATTCAGCTCATACGCGGGCGGGTGGGACGATGCTCGCGTACGGCTGACGACGCAGGAGATCGAGCAGTACGGGCCGGGGATCATCATGGAAGCGGAAGGCCGCCGCGGGGAGCGCGTGTTGTTGTGGGCGGAGTGACAGGTATCAGTGTCACGTGGCAGGTATCAGGTATCAGTCACGGTAGGCGCAGGAACTGCTGAATTCTTCTGAGGAGCGTGCGCGGAGCAATCGGCATTGAAGAAGATGTCATGGCGATTGCGCGAGCTTCGTCCAGTTGAGCGCGCCGCGATGTGACGATCTGGCTGATGTGCTCGAAACATCAGGTTCTCGGGATGCGCGGCGTAAGTAAACGGCGGTGTCACCTGGCACCACGCTTCCGATAAATCGTCCAGCGAACTTCACGAGGCATCGGCATGAGCCGCTCCAGATCGAACCTTTCTTCGCACCAGCGCTGCAGTCGTGGAAGACACTCGGCTCGCACGTGTTCAGGAACATCCCAGATATAGGACAGCTCCCCGTCGACCACACGCCGGAGAAACTGTCGAAGTGTAATCGCCGGGCCCGGACCCATTGCGACCTCGCCGTCACGCAGAAGCCCGAGGTCCTCGAGCTGCTTATCAACCTCGGTTTCGGAGCGAATACCAGGATGAAACGCCACCGGTATGCCGGCCTGTTCGAACAGCCTCCGAGCCTCCTCTCGAATCTGCACCCACTCCTCGTCGATCTGTCCGTTTCCCCATTCGTGCAGCAGGCACCCTCCGACCACAAGAACTCTATGGGCCTCGGCCAGAATGGCGCGCCAGTCGGGGGTCAGGTAGAGCAGTCGGGCGATCACGACAGCATCGAAGCGGCCGTCGGGAAACGGCAGATGTGATCCTCCGGCTAGTATCGGCAACACCTTGGCGTGGCCAGCCTTCTCTCGCAACTGCGCGAGCATGCCACGAGCCGCCTCTACCGCCACGACGTTGCACCCGCGACGAGCCAGCGGAATTGCGACCCGGCCGGTGCCTGCGCCGATATCGACAACAGCCGCACCGGCGTGAAGCCGAGCAGCCACGCAAAGACGGCCCAGCTCGTGGTCGGAGATGGTTGCGCCATGTCGACGGTCGTAAACGCTCGCATTCGCCGAGAAGTCGACGCGTTCTCTCACAATCTGGCTTCGTAGATGTCCGAATGGTGCCCAAAGCGTATCGCAGGCGCGGGCGCTCATCGGAAGCCTCAGTAGGGAGTCTAAGCCCGGATTCAGCCGGAAACCGGCGTAAGAGGCCGGTCGTGTCCGCCGTTCGTCGGGCGACTGCTTTTCATCGCGACTTGTGAGCCGTCCGTGGCAATCCAGTAGCGACGCTTATGAACATGTTGCGGGTTCATCAACTCGGTCCTGTCCCTACTGAAAACGCTATAAGTCTGGCTGCATGAAAAGTTTCCAAGGCGCCGTCCTGTTTATTTGCGGACGACGGGAGTATCTTGATGTATCCATCGCCCGTTGTCTGTCGTCGTAGAACGGACTCTTGCCATGGATAAAAAGGGAAAAGACACCGGGAAGGGGAAATTCGAGGTTGACGCCTCGAAGGCATTCGACTTCCCCAAGCGGAAGATCATCATCGATCTGTACAACTACAACTTTGACGGCAACCTTCTCAAGGTCGAGCACAAGGAGTGCCTCGACACCCAGGTGATCCCGGTCCTCATCCAGAAGAAGTGGTTCACCCGGACGAAAGGCATGGCGAGCCACAAGGGGAACGACGCCTACAACCAGCAGTTGTCGCTGGAGCGAGTCTTGCGGGTGCGCGACTACATGACGTCGAAGGGAGTCACGACGCTCATGCCGGCGGAGGCCGTCGGCGAGTCAGAGGCCAACCCCAACGCGGACGACGATGAGCGCGACCGCGCTGTGCGGCTGACGATCGAGCCAGAGTTGAAGCCGCGGCCGATCATCGTTAAGAAGAAGCCGATCCCACCGCCACCGATCTTCGTTCCTCCGATTATCCCGCCCCCGATCGGCGGCAGCCCACCGGACACTCCCTTTACGGACCCATCTACTCAGAATTTCCGGATCCGGATGGTCAAGGCGGCCAACGCGGGGGTTGGCAAGGTTGTAAGCGCAGACCTGATCACGTTTGAGATCCTGGATGTCGACAACAGCATCCATGCCTTCTACAACTACGAGGGTGCAGCGGTGGGCATCGGGACTCCGGTGTCGTACACGGAGGAGGGGCCCTGGAACGACTTCAAGACATCCGCGCCCATGCAGGTGACACAGTTCGAAGGCCTCGCGAACTTCGACACGATGGGGGCAGGGCCTTTCACCATCAACGAGCTCAATCTGCCGCTACCACCACCTGGTGTGAAGCCCATCAGCATCAAATTGAACACCGGGACGACCTTCGGTGGGGGATTCTCAACCGGCGTCGGCGGCATGGTCCGAACATCCTCTGCGAGACCCTACAAAGGGCCGTGAAGGTGGTCAGGCGCGGTCACCGCTGACGAAGGTCCAACAATCCGTCTCATCCGTTTTTGACCATCAGAGTACAACGATCCGAACGCGTAGTGTCCGGTGACTCGGCCCATCCTCGTTGGCGAGCGCATCACTCGGCGTGACCATGATGTTCGACGGCTTCAGATCGCGGTGGACGATGCCCGATGTGCGCGCGCGCCAGGGCGTCGGCGATCTGAGCGCCCAGATCCGCCGCAAGGATGGGGAGTGCGGGGCCGCGTGCGATTGTGACGGCAAGCGTTTCTCCCTCGACGAACTCCATCGCGATGAAGTGGGCTTTGGGACGGGAGTCGTCGCGTCGCGGCGTACTCCCCTCGCGCTCGGAACTAGCCAAGGGGGCCCTGCCCTTGATATCCGGCTAACTCCGCGGCCCTTGGCTAGTTCTTGTTGTTGGCTTGGCGCGCTCCGCGCGCCGTAGACCGTTATGCGGGTCCACAACGCGTACAAAATTCACGTCTGTGGCCGCATAACGGTCTA
>JBKPDL010000188.1:0-15672 GCA_046727855.1 Acidobacteriota bacterium | reverse complement strand
GACGAGTCCCGCGGTCGCCCGAATCGCACCGCCCTGGCCGATGATGATGGCGCGCCCCTCGGTTTCGATGTTCCACACGTCGGCGAGCGTGAGCGCCATCATCTCGCCTGGATCGAGTCCGTTATACGCCTCCTGCGCCTTACCGGTCACACGATTGAAGAGGTTGTTGACGACGAGGCCGTGAATGCGCGGCTCGGTGCCGGTCCCGAGGTTCGCATGGCCCACGGCCGTGAGCGTCGGCACGGAGGTCACATGTGCGTTGCTGAACCAGGCGCCTTCGCGCCGCAGGCGTGAGAGCGTCGGCATCACCTCCGCGTAGGTGTCGAAATAGTCGGCCCGCGTGCCATCGAGCACGAACAGCGCGATGAGGCGCGGTCGTGTGGTCGTCGATGCGATCGCCTCCTGCAGAGGGCTACCGGTCGCCGTCGCCGGCGGACTCGTGCCCAGCAGCGCGGCGAGTGTCGGCACGACATGCTGTTGCGTCACGCGACGGTTGGACACGTTCTGTTTAATGAACGGCGTTCCGTGAAACAGCAGCGGGATGTGGGTGTCGTACTCCCACGGCGAGCCGTGCATGAAGGCGTAGAGCGGATTGCGATCGACGATGAATTCGCCTTCGCGCGGTACGAGGAAGATCTGACCGCTGCGGCCCGGAAAGTAACCGCGCGCAAACTGTTCGAGCCAACCAGGATTCGATGCCGGGGCCGGGGGCGATGCTGCCGGCGCATTTGCCACGGTCGGAGCGCTGGCCGCGGTCGTCGGCGGCGCGGACGAGGCGCGGCAAGTCGTGCCGACGAACGGGAGCATCAGAAACAGAACGAGAAAACGCTGACCAGACACGGTGTGAGTGTATTCCGCCCATGCCTTGCAGCGCCAACTGACAAGTGTCGACGATCGAAGCCGTCGGCGACTCGCGATCCAAACCGAGGTGACTTTCGTATCAGCTTCGGCGCGTCGTCGTCGTACCAACACCGAGAAACGAGCGAGAACTTCCCACGCTCAGCACGCTCGCGCTGCTACCGACGCTGAGAATCGATGCGAAGCTCGCGAGGCTCAATAGCGATGCGAAGCTGCCAACGCTCAGCAGCGAGGCCGCGCTCGCCACGCTCAAGGCACTCGCCCAGCTCAAGACCGACCATGCGCTTCGGTTGCTGCGCGCCGAGCGACGTGAGGTGTCGTCGCGTAAAGCCGGTGGCGCCACCCGGCCGCCCAAGAAACGGCGGATCGCGCTGGCGGCCTGCGGGTCGCCGAAGAGCGACTCGTGGGTACCTCCGCGAATCGTGAGCAGACGCGCGTCGGGAATCTGACGCGCCGCGGCAAGCGCGCGTGCGTAGTGAACCGTGACATCGGCGTCGCCGTGCACGATCAGTGTTGGGACTCGGATGTCGGCGAGGGGCAGATCCCCGAGTTGATTGATGTACTCCGCGTCGTTCTCGATGCCTGCACGTCGTAAATCGATTGGCATAATCGTGTGCGCGAGTGCACGCAGCAGCCTCCGCGCCGTTGCATTCGATCGGACCGGCGCCGGGAAGACGCGCGTTGGAGCAACACGCAATGCGGCGCTCGTCACGAATGCACCGGTATCGGTGGACGTGAGCCCGCGCGTGAGTGCTTGCGCGTCGAGGCGATTATGCGACGCGATCGCTTGCCAGAGCACCAGCCGCGACACGCGCTCGCGATGGCAAAGCGCAAAGGCGATTGCAGCCGGACCGCCGGCCGACGCCGCCAGGACCGCGACCTTCGGAATGCTCAGCGCGTCGAGGAGCGCCGCCATCGCATCGGCCTGTTGCTCGGGGGAGCGTCCTGTGTTCAACGGTGTTCGCAGATATCCCGGGCGTGACGGCGCGATGACAAGGAAGCCTGGCCCAAGCGATCGGCCGAGTACCAGACCTTGATCGTAGCCACCTGGCGTGGCGTGGAACACCAACACAGGCTCCCCGGCGCCTTCCATTGCGTATTCGATGGGACCGAGACGTGTCATGACGACAGTGCTATTGCGTTTCAGCCGGCGCACCGTTTGCCGCTTCCACTGCCCTGCCGTGATCAGAAGCGCTCCGACGGCAAGAGCCGTCCCCGCCAGTGAGCTGCGCGCAATACGTCCACGGTTTTCCCGCATGAGTTCCTCCTTGGCCACCAGGTGTAATGCGATCAGAGTCCTTCATCACCGATTCCATGTCTATCCGCAGCGGCTCAACAGGCGCCGCGTCAACGGCAAGTGTGGACAGCCAAGTGTACCGACTCGTCGTCAAACTGCGTAATGGCGAAAGGCGCGGCGATCGTAGCCGTTCTTATGGCCGTGTTTCTTCTTGGGTATGGAGCGCCACCAGTATGGGCCACGCGAGCGCCTGCGCCCAGTGGTGTGCTCTGTGACGGGATCCCGGAAGTCATCCGCGCCGCCCGCCGCGCCGGCGTGCGCATCTTTACGATCGACGGGCGATTGCTCGCCGGGTTTCCCTCGCCGGATCCATATGTGCCTCCCGTTGAGTGGCACACATACTGGACCAGCACACAGGCTAGTCTTCGCATGCTGTCCGACGAAACCGGTGGGTTTGCGTTTCTCGAAAGTACTGACGTCGAAGGAGCCTTGAGAAACATCCGCATCGCGATGCGCTAGGCGGCGACGCTATTCGGGGCGAAGGACGCGAGCAGGCTCGATGCGCGCGGCGCGATAGGCGGGAACTATCGTTGCCAACAATGCGATCCCGACGACAAGTGCCGTGGCGGCGCCGAGGATCATCGGATCCGACGCGCGCACTTCGTAGAGCCAGCTCGATACGATGCGACCCGACAGATACGCCACCACGAGGCCGATCGCGGCGCCCATCACTGCCAGCGTGCGGCCTTGCTTGAGGACCAGCCAGAACACGTCGCTCGCCGTGGCGCCCACCGCGAGCCGGATCGCCACCTCGTTGCGTCGCTGCGCCGCGGCATACGCGATGACGCCGTAGATGCCGACGGCGGCGAGCAGGACGGCCGCGACGCCAAACCCGATCATCAACGCCATTCCCAGCTGCTGCCGGCTGAGCGTCGCGCCCACGATGTCGGACGCACGCTCGATATCAACGGGGATCAGCGGATCGAGTTTGCGTACTTCGTCGCGGATCGCTGACCGCAGCGAAGTCGAATCTGCCGCCGACGTATGGACAACGACGGCTTGACGCGGCGGTGTGCCTTGTCCGGACGACGTGTAGTACGCGGGCTCCGCCGCAGCGCTCAGCGATCGCTGGCGGACATCGTCGACCACACCGATGATCGTCCACACCGTCTTCGGATCGATGTTCGGATAACCGGCTGTGAATTGCACCGTGAGTGGATCCTTGCCGGCGAGATAAAGACGTGCAAACGCGCGATTCACGATCGCAACCGGCGGAGATCCGCGGCGATCGTCGACGCTGAAATCGCGCCCCGCGTGCAGCTTGATGCCCATGGCCGCGAAGAATCCCGGGCTGACGATCCGTTGTCGCGAGTTGAGGTTGCGCGCCGGGTCGGGGTCGCCTTGGAGATGCACCAGCAGCGCGTTCTCGGGACCGGCGCGCAGCGGAACGTTGAATGTGGAACCGGCCGCGACCACGCCGCGCAAACCACGCAATCGGTCGAGCAGGTCGTTGAAGGCGGTCACCACCGCAGCGTTGTCGCGGAATTTCGGACCCGTGACCGCGACATCGAACAAGAGGCGCCCGTCTGTCGCGAAACCCGGATCGGTCGTGCGCAGGTTGTCGAAGCTGCGAACCAGCCAGCCCGCGCCCGCGACGAGTGTGACCGCGAGCGCGACCTCGGCGATAGTCATCGCGCCCAGCCAGCGCGCAGTACTGCGGCCGCCCGAGGACGACCGGCTGCCTTCGTTCATCAGCGTGTTCAGGTCGCACGCCGCCAGTCGCAGAGCAGGCGCGAACCCCACCAGCACACCGCTGACGACGAGCGCAGTCAAAGCGAACAGCAGCACGCGGGCGTCGAACGACACCTCGTCCAGTCGCGGCAACTGCGACGCGCCAAGCGCCAGCAGCAGGCGGACGAACGCGTACGCGGCAACGATTCCAACCACCGCGCCAACGGTCGCGAGAAGGATCGATTCGGTGAGGAGCTGCCGCACGATTCGCCCGCGAGCGGCGCCGAGCGCCACGCGCACGGCCATTTCCCGGGCGCGAGCAGCGCCGCGCGCCAACAGCAGGTTGGTCACGTTGACGCACGCGAGCACGAGCAGCACGCCGGTGGCCAACAGCACGACGACGAGGATCGGGCCTAGCTCGCCGACGATCGACTCGACGAGCGGACGGACGACGTAGACGCGTGCGGTGGCGCTGGCCGGAAAGTCGCGCGCCACGCTTGCCATCACGCCCCCCATCTCGCTTCGAGCACGTTCGATAGTTGTGCCGGGCTTCACGCGCATGAACCCTTCGAAGCTGTGATTGACGCCCTGCGGATCCAGCGGGATCTGGAACCAGAAGTTCGCGCCATGTGGTGTATCGAAA
Organism: Acidobacteriota bacterium; assembly: GCA_046727855.1. Taxonomy (GTDB): domain Bacteria; phylum Acidobacteriota; class Vicinamibacteria; order Vicinamibacterales; family UBA2999; genus DASPWV01. The sequence goes on along the minus strand of JBKPDL010000188.1, from coordinate 11,203 downwards.
TCACGCGGCGCGACGCCGGCGACTGTGGTGGCGATTTCGGCAAATCGAATCGCCTTGCCGACGACCGCCGGATCGCCGCCATAGAGGTCCTGCCACATGCGGTACGACACGACCACAGCGGGCGGGGCGTTGTTCGCGGGCGGTTCCTTGGCGAAGCCGCCGAGCGTCATCGGCAGCCCGAACAGATCGAAAAATCCCTCGCTCACCGCATACGCTCTCGTCTTCACGGGCGTGCCGTCGTTGTGCAAGAGCGTGACATCGTTCCCCTGCAGACCCGCGGCGCGGACGATCGACAGGTTCGGATCATTCAAGCGCAGAATCTCCACCGGTGACAGGTTGCCGGTGGTCACGCGACCATCGGTCAGCGCCGTGCGGAGAGAGTAGAGATCGCCGGGACTGGGATACGGCAACGGCTTCAACAGCGCGGCGTTGACCGTGCTGAAGATAGCGGTTGTCGCAGCGATGCCAATCGCGAGAGTCCCGATCGCGGCCAGTGGAAACGCCGGCGTCCGGCGCAGCGTGCGCAGCGCAAACCGTACGTCCTGAAAGAGGGTATCCATCGCCTCGAGCGTCGAGTATACGCCCGGCCGTATACTTCGCTTCGATGCAACGAAAGTCGCTGACGCGAACTCCGTCGAGCCCGTTCGACATCGTCATGACGGTCGGGCTGACGTTGCCCGACGTGGAAGCCACCACCAAGTACGACGGCTCACCGGTCCTGAAGGTGGCTGGCTGCTTCGTGGCGGGCCTCGCCACTCATCGCTCGGCGGAACCAGACACGCTCGTGGTCAGGACTGATTTCGACGAACGCCAATGGCTCATCGACGATGCGCCCGATACGTACTATGTAACTGACTATTATCGAAACTATCCCGTCGTGTTGGTGCGACTGTCGCGAATCGATCAGGGCGCCTTACGCGACCTGCTTTCCGTTTCATGGCGACTCGCGATGGCGAAGGCACGACGGCCACGATCTCGCCAGGATGCGGCGCTATGATGCGGAAGGGTAACGCCCGCATGCGATTGCAGTTCGATAATCTGACGTTCGATCCCAAGAGCCGCCAACTCTGGGCCGACGGCACGGAACTGCACCTCTCGCTCAAGGCATTCGCGGACTGGTGCGCGGCTGATGAGTAAAACCTGCGACGTTGGCACACGCGATGAAGAGCACGGCGCCCGTGAGCGTGCTGAGCATCACGAGCAGGATGGCTACAGGCGGGGTATTTGCGATCCGATTCTGCAGCTCGCTACGCACGGCCATACTTCGATTCTGGTTCGTCTCCGCATAGGCGCGTTCGAGATCTGCCGCACACGTTCAATTCGGCTTGCGGCTGTTGGACGTCAAATGCAAGCGCAATGTTCAGCCCATACCACGCGCGGGCAAGCGCGCCCGGACCGCCTTCCTTTTGCGCAACTGCAGGTCATCCGTGAACGTCAACGGTTGACAAATCCATGATCAGTCGACGGTGGCTGTGGTGGTCGGGAGCTCATGCCGCGAACGTAGATCACTTGACCAGCAGCACCGGGCACTGCGCGAGGATTCCGACCTTGTAGCTGATAGTTCCCCAATCACGGTTGACCATTGAAGGGTTCACACGGTGCGACGCGAGGACGATGAGGTCGACATCGTTTGCTGCTGCAAACTTCACGATTTCCTCGGCACGTCGCCCGTACACCACCGCAGACTCCATCTGCTCAGCCCCTCCTGGACCGCGGCGAGCGAGCCGGGTCATGGCGCGCCGCGCTTTTTGCTCCAGCCGTCTGTAAAAGGATTTCAGTTCGTCAAACGGCACTCCGTCGATCGTCTCGATGACGTGAACCAATGTGATGCGGGACGTATCGGACACGGCGAGCTTGTTCGCCAGCTCCAATGCTTTCTCCGTGCGTTCCGTCAAATCAGTCGGAACCAGGACATGATGAAAGCGCACGTCACGTTTCGCACTCGCTGTCGGACTCGTTCTCAATTTCATGGCGTCACCGTCATGGGCACCGTCCGCTGCCGCGAAGTTCTCTCCCGATGACCGCAAATCCGTCCGCCTCGCGAAGACTCATCTCCATTCTTCATTCGGGCATCGCGGATGAACTGCTCCTCCTTGATGTTCGGCCCGAACTTGCCGAAGGCGAGGCGATGGATTTGGCGCATGCGGCGTCATTCTATCCAAGTGCGCAAGTCCAGCCGCGCCGATCGAAGAGCGGCCGCCGCCGACGCGGTGATCGTGGCAGCCGGGCGCGGTGGTCGACCCGGCGAGACGCGTCTCCAACTGCTACGCGAGAACGCGCTGGCTCAGCGCAAGGCGCAGTGATTGCCCACACTTATAATCCGGGAATATGGCGCTCGGTGATACGTGGGAACAAGAGGCGAGAAACTGGATTGAGTGGGCGCGCGCACCGAACCATGACTCCTATTGGCGGTTTCACCGCGATCAGTTCCTGGCGCTTCTGCCAGCTCCTGGCAAGCTCACGGTAGACATCGGGTGCGGTGAGGGGCGGCTGCCTCGCGATCTGAAGAGTGCCGGACACCAGGTCATCGGCATAGACCTCTCGCAGACAATGATTGACGCTGCGCGACAGGCAGACCCGGATGGCGACTATCGCTGCGCGAGCGCAGGAGCGCTTCCGCTGGCGGACAAGAGCTGCGACCTTGTGATCGCGTTCATGTCCCTACAGATGGAGATAAGTCCCTACGGTGCGACCTCCTTCGGGGAGCGGGTGCGATGAACGCGAGGAAGCACCGGCAGCCACATCAGCGGACGAGTCGAGAAGAAGCTGCAATATCAGATCTCGGGTGCTACGACAGGTCCCGGACACGAGCGGAGGCTGACGCGGCTCGCCCGCCTTCGCGCATGCGCCGGCCAGTGTCAAGGTCCGAGGAATTGAGCAAGGCTACCCTTCGCGCCGCCGTGCTCCCATACCTTCGCGTAAACACGCTCGAGGCTTTTACGACTCACGACACGCATAGCCACCGTATTGGCGAGACGTTCGGTCTGTAGGTAGGGATGATGCGTGAAGATCCAGACGTGACCCAGCTCATGGGCCACTACAGCTCGCAGTTCATCCTCCGTTAAGGTCTGCAGGAATTTGGCGTCGAACGACAAAACGAACTCATCGGGTTTCCCACCTGGCTCGACAGAAACGAGCAGTGGGTTTGCCGGAACAGGCGCGAGCGATATAGAAACCGGAAGCGCAAGCTCCGTCTTGATTTCGTCGACAAGTGCCCGTAGCTCGGCAGGTTCTCGCGACGCACTTGTGGCAATGCTCGCGCTAGCACTCAGGGCGACCGACAGGCAGAAGAAACCGGCGGCGGCTGGATTGAAACGCATGAGTTGGTTACGTAGTGTATCGTTCGACTGCGCCCGGTGCAATAGCTGAGCGTGCCATGCGTAAAAAATTTACGCGGCGTCAATGGTGCTAACGGCTGACCTTTCGGCAGGTCTGACGGTAAGTTATTCATACCAAATGGCTTCAAGGCATGTCTGATCATCAGCCAAGGGGGCATGACGCTTGCGGGTAGCCGCATCCTCCAAGGAGGCCAAATGAAAATCGTAGACCGTGTCGTTTTTGCGCTCTGCTCTGCGGCTGTGGTAGCGGCGCTCGGAGCATCGCCCGTCTTTGCGCAAGACCCGCCAAGGGGTAAGCCGAGTGAGCAGCAGCGCGCGCAAGCCCCATCGCCGGTTCAGGGCGAGCTGACGTCCGTCGATCCTGACAAGAAGACGATCAGCGTGAAAACCGCCGATGGCGACATGCAGTTTGCTTACACGGACAACACTGACGTGACGGGAGCGAAAGGCGTTGCCGGACTTGCGGCGGCGAAAAACTCCCGTGTGACTGTTCACTACACCGAAGATGCCCAAACAAAAGCGAAGGTCGCGACGCGCATCATCGTTGAAGCAAAACCGAAGGGGTGATCGCTTCGCCAATTAGGCCAGGGAGGCATTGGAGTGTCCAAGACATTCCAATGCCCTTCCCGCGTTACACGTCCGCGGCTTGCCCATTCAAGTGCATTAACCTTAGCTCACCGGGCGCAGGAAGAGGTTGACGGCACGCTTGCCATCTTCCGCGCGTGGCGAACGCCCTCGGAACGCAGGGGGAACGATGCGGTTCTTGAAGGTCGCAGCCATAATCGGTATCGTCGGAATGTCGGGGGCGGCATTTTCATTTCAGGACGCCAAACGTGGAGCCCGCCTTTGCCTGTAACCTGCGAGCCCTCACACCCTCTGAACGCAAGGAGCAGGAGCAGATCTCCGCACGCCTGTTGAAGTCGCTTCTCGGCACTCGTGAGCTCGCGGACGGCTACGCGTTCGTACTCGATGGTGATCGAATCTCTGTCGCAGATCTCGCGACGTGGATCGACCTGGAACGACGATGCTGCCCGTTCTTCGACTTTCATCTCGAGCTGCGTCGTGATAACGGACCGGTCACGCTTCGATTGACCGGCCGAGAGGGTATCAAGACCTTCATACGGAGCGAGTTCCCAAGCGCTTTTCGCTGATGGATTGGTAGCTCCTTTGAGTGGCCTGCCCCTTTGAGTGACTGCCCTGAATGGAGTGAGAGCACCGACGACGCTTCTCCAGGGTCGAGTGTTCCTTCGAGCACGGCCCGTATCTCGCTTCGACCACCTATTTGAGCTCTGTCACATTCAGCTGCAACGCCGGGCGACGGTTCTCATTCAGCGGGTCACGCAACGCTTGGCTTCTTCCAGAAAGTGCGTCACGGCCGTCGGGTCGAAGTAGAACATCTGTGCGCGTGCGAGCTTCCCGTCGCGAAGCTCGTAGAGCCCGAGCACTTCCGAGTCCAGCCGCGCTCCGCTCGGGCTGACGCCTCGTTGCCGCCACAGAATGACGACCTCCTTGTCGTTGGCAGCTACGATCCGCGGATCCATTCGACGCTCGGTCTCCGTCGGTTGTAGTGCGTTCCACGTGTCGGTCCACGTCGCGCCAGTGTGGCCGAAGCCCCGCGAGACTCCGCCGTATGGCAGAAATGTCGGCCAGTGGAATTCCACACCTGGCTGAAAGAGCGTTCTCAGCAGGTGCTCGTCGTTGTGGCGTGGGTCCGGATCGCGTTGTTCGATCGCGCGAAAGATCTCGAGCATCACCCGACCGTTGTGTGTGTCGATATTCATGACTCCGTCCATCGTCTGTCTGCCTCCTCAATCCTAGGGAGACTGCGGTCCGGTTGGAAGGTCCATTTTCTGTTCTCGAGCTGTACCATTCCGGTGCGTCGAAAAATGGCGGCAGAATCGCTCGATGGAGTTGGTATCTGACGGCAAGGCCATACCGAATCCGCTGCAGCTCGCCCTGAGTGCGCGGGAGTTCAGCGACGTGATCGTGTTCCGTTCGCCGCCGCTGGCGGCGCAGCGCGCGATCTTTGGCGCACTCGCGCCGATCGCGCGCTGGCGCGGCTATCGCGCGACGTATCCGCAGCTGTCGCGCATCGTGCTCGCACCTCGGGCCTAGCACCGAGCGGTTCGAGCGCACCTTGATGTTCGCCGCGAGACGTCTGAGGTGACGCAAGAACGGAATGAATCGTCCGCACGGCGATCGCGCGTGGGGGGCTAGTCGCGGAGGACACGTGCAAGTCCGGCTGACGCCGGACACTACGTGATGCGGAGCAGTTTCATCGCGTTGCCGCCGAGAATCGCTGCCTTGTCGGCGCTGCTCAGGAATGGTGCATTGAGGACGAAATCGATCCCGACGGGCCAATCGAAGGGATAGTCGGTTCCGTACACCATTTGACCGACGCCAGCCTCGGCGACCAGATGCCGAAGTCCCTCCTCGTGAAAGATCATCGTGTCGACGAAGAGCTCTCTCTTGAAGTACTCACTCGGCTTCTTCTTGAGCGCCTTGCAGTCGGTGCCGGCGCCACCGGCGCGCCCGCAGAGCGCATCCGACCGGCCGCTGTAAGACGCGAGGTACCCGCCTGCATGCGCCGCGCAGATCTTGAGACCGGGGAAACGATCCAACGTGCCCTCGAAGATCAAATGGGACAGGAATACGGTCGTCTCGAGAGGATTACCAATTGTGTTGCCGAGGCCACCCCTCCCTTGCAGTCGCATGTTTTGCGTCGTGCCTGGGGCGGGCTGCGGGTGCATGAAGAGCAGCACGCCGAGCTCCTCGGCCTTGGCCCAGAACGGATCGAATTTCCGATCGGATAGTTCCTGACCTTCGACGCTGCCCCCAATCGCCGCACCGCGCAGTCCCAATTTCGTCACTGCCTGCTCCAACTGCTCGGCCGCGAGATCGGGATGCTGCAACGCGAGCGACGCCATCCCCACGAACCGATCGGGATGCTTGGCGCACCACTCCGAGATCTTCTCGTTCTGTATGGCGACCACGTCCCGGGCCAGGGCGCGATCGGCCGAGTATCCCCACGCGTTGATGTTGATCGCCTGGTAGTCGATGCCCTGCGCATCTATGTCGATCAGGCGTTGCGGGTTGCCGAGGACGATGTTGCCCGTCAGATTGGTCTTCGCCACTTCTGCCAGTGGCGTGTTCTTCACTACTTCCCAGACGTCGGGAACAAAGCAGTGCGCGTGCACGTCCACCGTTTTCACCCGACGGCCGCCGATCGACACTTCGCGACGCTTGCCGGGCGCGGCACCAACCTGCCGCCATGCGCCATCAGCAAAACGATCGCCGCTCATGAGCAGGGTGACGGTTGCACCGGCCGCGTTTCGGATGAACTCTCGGCGATTCGGCACGGGTCCTCCTGCGGAAACCAGTGTGGGCGGGCGTGGCGATTATACGGCGGTCCGCGGGGCTTGAGCCCCGCTCTACGCGGCGACGGTACGGACACTGCGCCATATGCCGCCCCACGTTCATAATCCGGGCATGCTTCTCGTGAGAGGCTCCCTTGCCGGACTTCTGCTAATCCTGGCGCCCGCCGGCCTGAGCGCACAATCAGTGCATTTCGTCGATGTCACCGTTGTTCCAATGGATCGCGAGACGACGCTTGCACATCAGACCGTCGTCGTTCGCGGCGAGCGCATTGTGAGTATAGGGCCCACCAAGGACGAGCCGGTGCCGGACGACGCGATCGTCATCAACGGCGCGGGTCTTTATCTCGTACCGGGACTGACCGACGCCCACGTGCATCTTGCAGGCACGATCTTCGCTCCCGGGCGTGCGGAGTTCGGCGATGCGCCACTGTACTTGGCCTACGGCGTTACGACGGTGTTCAATCTCGGTGGCACAACCGAACATCTCGAATGGCGACGACGCGTGATCGCTGGCGAGCTGATTGGACCCACCATTTACACGTCGCCGCCGTTCTTCAACGAGCCTCGCGTCAATTCGGCCGAAGAGGTGGAAGGCGAGATTGCCGCAACCGCAGCAGCCGATTACGACTTGTTGAAGTTCCGCGAGATCGTGGGTCCCAATCCGGCACCCACGACCGTCGGGCTGTCGCTCTCCGCCTACGAAACGATGAACGAGGCGGCACGGCGCGCACGACTACCGCTCATCGGCCACGCGCCGGTGAATCTGGGCCTCGACGCCATGCTGCACGCGCGCCAACAGGCGCTGGCGCATGTTGGTGAGCTTACGCGGCTGTACTTCAATCCTGTGGTGCGTCATCGGTGGTCCTTGATCGCCGGCGGCGCAGGACTCGCGATCGTGCTCACCGTCGCCCTCGTCTCCGAGGTGATGGCACTCGTCCGTCGATTTCGGCGCTTGCCTCGACGCGGAAGCCGCGCGCGTCTGCCGGTGAGCGTTCTGGCCGGGGCAGGTCTGGTCGCGGCAGCCAGCTATTTCTGTTTCTCCCCGGGCGGCCCGTTCTTTCGTAGCACCTTGCTGCGGATCGTTTTCACCGTAGCATCCCTGGCGATCGCCGCCAGTACGATCGTGCTGGCGTGGCGACGTTCTCTCGTCCTCATCCCCGCCGGGGCGGTGACGTATTGGGCAATCGTGTGGACGCCAATCGCGTGGCGCAGCAGTCAGAGCGGGATCGAGGATGTCGCTCGCCGCCTTAAGAACGCAGGCACCGTGGTGCAATCGACCTTGATCAATTACGACACCTTCAGCCCGACGCGACGTCCGGCAATTGCCCGCGACCCCGCGATTGATTACTTGCAGCCATCAGCCCGCGACCGCTGGCAGCGGTTGCCACCCAACGTGACCGGGATACAGGAGCTGAATCGATATCCAGAGTTCACGCGCGAAGTCACGGCGGCGTTGCATCGCGCTGGCGTGCCACTGATGGCTGGCACTGACGCGCTGGGGTTCCCGCTGATCGCGCCGGGGTCGTCGCTTCATCGCGAGCTCGAATTGCTCCATGAGGCCGGGCTGACACCGTACGAGGCGCTGCGCGCCGCAACTGTGGTTCCCGCCGCTTTTCTCGGGAAGGCGGAGGAATTCGGCACGATCGCGGTCGGGCAGCGGGCCGACCTGATGCTGGTAGAACGCAACCCGCTCGAGGATCTTGGATCACTTCGGCAGCCGGTCGGGGTAATGGTCCGCGGCCGCTGGCTGGGCCGCGATCGCCTGCAAGCGATGCTCGCAGCTCTTCGCTGAAAGCCCGCTCGTGGATTGAGGGAGCCGATAGCCATGGCGCGTCATCCAGTGCTTGCACAATGCACCGATCGAAATGGCGATCTGGGCCCTAAGCGGGCGGTACACGCTCGCGCGTCGGCTAGCTCACGTCGATCTGGACGCCGCCGACTATCCGCGCGGTCATGTTGTAGAGCGCCGCCATCAGTAGCGTCATCACGAAGCCCAGACCGCCGTAGAGGATCGGCAGCAGGATCACGGCGCCCACGCCAAAGATCGCGCCCATGGCCGCGCCGGGCTCGTCGGAATTGCCGGCCATGCCGCCGGCGAGCGCGACGAGCGAGATGATCGCGCCAAAGATCAAACCGAGAATCGTGTACAGCATGCCGGCAAGCTTCGCAACCGAGAGCGGATTCACGCGATTGATCACCATCTGCTGAACCTCCTGGCCACGGGGCGGAATGGTAGCTCGCTCATCACCGACGAGGGCCCACGTTCCAGCGCCGCCGAGCAGCCCGCCGCTACTGTACGGCGACGAGATGGCTGCGCGTCCGGAAGAACATCACGCCATCCGAGATGGCCGCCGTCGCCATCGCCACCTCGCCCAAGGGGTTCACTGCAAGCTGCTCGAAGGCGGGGCCCGCTTTGATCACGTAGACGTCCCCTTCTTCGCTCGTGAAGTAAATGCGCCCGTTCGATGCCACGGGCGATGCGCTGAAACCGGTCTTGCCATCAGCAAGCCGCGCCTGGTAGCGGCGTTCGCCAGTCTTGGCGTCGAATACGGAAAGTACGCCGTTGTCCTTGCAAACGTACAAGAGGTCGTCGTACACGAGCGGCGTCTGCATGTATGAGCCGTCGCGGGGGACGCTCCACGCGATATGCGCGTTCGACGTCTCGTTCTCCTTGGGCGTGATGTCCCCGGATGCCGACGGCTTCACCGCGAAGACGGGCGATTTGCCACCATGCGAGTTGGTGATGAAGATGAGTCCGTGCGCGGCGATCGGCGTAGGGACAGGAATGTCGCCGCCGCCGGCCATCCGCCAGATTTCCTTGCCGGTTTCCAGATCGTAGCCGCCAATGTGTTTCCAGCCGTTGACGACAACCTGTGCTCCACTATTGGTGGTCACCACCGCCGGCGTGCTGAACGTGGGCACGTCTGCCCGAGGAGTTCGCCAAAGCTCCTTGCCGGTCGTCAGATCCAGCGCCGCGACGAACGATCCCTTCTGCACGTCCGCCTGAATGATCACGCGATTTCCATGAATGACGGGCGAGCTGGCGAAGCCCCATTGCGCGTCTGGCACCATGAAAAAGCCGGAGTCGAGCACTCCGAAGTTCTTACTCCACACCGGAGTGCCTTTCACGTCGAACGCATACAGCCCCTCGGAACCGAAGAACGCGACGATGTAGCGGCCGTCGGTCGCCAGCGTGGAGCTTGCGTGTGTCGACTTGGTGTGACGTTTGACTTGTGGCACACCCGTATGCGCGATGCGCTCCCATAACTGCTTGCCGGTTGCCTTGTCGTAGCAGATCACGATCCAGCGATGCGGCGACTGGTCGTTGGCCGATTCGATGTTGCCGTAAAGCCCCACTTTCAAATCCGCGGATGCGGTGCTGCTGACCGCGGTGCCGACACAGACCTGATTGCCCCAGACGACCGGGCTCGAATGCGCAAGGCCCGGCACAGCAACGCGCCATTTGACGTTCTTGTTCGCGGGCACATCCCACGTCAGCGGTGCTGGCGGGCCTTCACCGATGCCGGACGCCGCGGGCCCGCGAAACGAGGGCCAATTGGCGGCAGTCACCAGTGTGTGCAACACGATCAGGCTCGAGACCAACAACGCGTGTGCGCCTCTCATGCCTATCTCCTGACGAGATCACGGAGCGTCTTGAAACTCACAGGTTATGAGCGTGTCCACTTGCGCCTGCCGCGGCAGCGTGTCGCGGGCATAGCGGGTATCCTACGCTCGCTTCGCGGTAGAGAGAAGCGGCCTGAGCACGGGCGTTCCGCCAATCGCGGACGTGCCGAGGGCATGGAGCCGACACTGGTCCCGCTGTCCCACGAAGTCTTGACACGGTGCCTGCATTTCACCTGCAAAAAGGTATGAAATCGAATCGGGAGAGGTCGATGGTGTCGAGATCCCTTACTTCGTGGACGAGCAGGGTCGCGACAACCTGCCGCGCCCAATCCGGAAAACCGACGAGCCCGAGAAGCCACTCAACTACCTGATCTCGGACCTCGTCGCGACCAACGGCGACGGCGATCGGCGCGACGCAGAGCCGCAGCCGACAATCCTGAGCCTGACAGGGTTCCAGAGAGTTCTCATACCTTGTCTCGCATTCGTCTGTGGCGATCAGTCGCCACCCCTCCACGATCAGTCCAAGGCCACGTGAAGATTGCTTCTTCTGATTCGCCACCAGTCGCGGATGAGCTATGATTCGTTCGCCTAGGCAGCGGACGTGGCTGATTTCCGAACCTACTACGGGCCCACGATGAACGCATTCGCCGCCGCAGAACAGAGCGACAACGCCGCGGATCTTCAAAAAGAGCTCGAGGCTCTCTTCGAGCGCCAGAACAGGAGCAAGGTCAAAGGCGCAACCTCGATTCCTGCGACTTATCTGTGCGTCACCGTCGCCGTTTGAGTTCCCTCACGCGGTCAGGTGCTCAACCGCTGAGACGGTGGGGATGTGATTCCGCGTCGCACCGGCCGACGACGATGCCG
>JBKPDL010000187.1:0-12473 GCA_046727855.1 Acidobacteriota bacterium | reverse complement strand
CATAACGACGAGTGCCGGTGCAAGTATCGCCGGCAGTCCTGGTCACCGATAGATGGTTGTCCGTGGCAGCACCCCAGTCAGCATCGCCTAATGATCGTCGATCGGCGGAGGTCGGCGTTCGCGGCCCAGCTGACGGTGCGCACATACCAAGCTTCTTCGGCGATCTCTGTTCGTGCACACGTTCCGTCGGCTAGCGGCGTGGTTTCCGTGTCTAATTGTCTTATAGGGTGCGCGCTGAGCGTCACGTCACCGGGCGTCCTCGTTTCTCATGAAGGACCAGCATCTACGGACATTGGTCTTGGCCGGGGTTTTCTGTGGCTCTTTTCTCAGCGCCGCGTACGGCCAACGACCGATTTCCCATCCGGAACTATTGGCGGGTCCCTGGGAGCTCGCTGGTCCCTCCGGTATCGATGGCATTTTTCTGTCCATAGGCACACATGCCCAAGGGACGACGGACCAGCCGATCGTCACCAGTCAAGCGGTCAATATACGCGTGTACCATCGTCAGGGCGGCCACGAGACTTGGGGATGGTACTCGGCGACATCATCGGGACCAGCGGACGCCGCATCGGTGTTCGATGGTCAGCATCTTCACATTCGCAGCATTCGCAATGGCCCTGCTCTGGATCTCACGTTTCACGCGGAGAGGCACCGTTGGAACGGCACCTGGTACCACGAAGGCCAGCCGCGCGACGTCGTGCTCGAGCGCCCTCATCCTCCTTTGGACGCCGCGCCCAACCCCTTAAAGGGGGACTGGGAGGGGGCACGGGACGCCTCGGGCGTAACGAAAGCGCAAACCCGCCTCCACGTTGACCAGTCGTCTGATGGGACGCTCACTGTTTGGATGGACCGCGTCATCGCGCTCATCGATCAACGTCACGGAGAGTTGCTCCAACTCGTGTCCCTTGAACAGCGAACGATCACGCTTGACACGACAGGTGCTGCTGGTCAGCGATACAGATTCCAGGGAACGCTTTCCGCAGATGGGTCGACGCTTGTGGGAAGGTGGAATGGTCTGAATGCGTCCGAGAGTTTTCGCCGCATGCCGTAGAGCGCTTGAGAACGCTGCAGACTTGCAGACGATGAAGGCCGCGCCGGCCTTGTCACGGTCCGGCGCAGCCCATCACTAATGGAGCCCCACCATCGACTGACCAAGTCCTCACAACGACGCGAGCCATGCCAGCAGCGCCGAATCGCTTCGCCAAATGGGCTTCCGTGCCCCGGCATCCAGCGCGGGTGCCTCACAGAGTTTCATGGCCGCTTCTTTCATCCGGACCGTAATCTCGGCATATCGGTTCGTCGTGTCGAGACTCACGTGTCCGAGCCACGCACGAATCACATTCACCTCGACTACTTGACCTTCGCCCGGGCCTTGCGCCGTTCCGCCCAGTAGCGCTTCATCCCCTCGGAGACCGCCCGCCGTGCCTCGGCTGACATGGTGCGCGTTTTCGCCGACGCCTGGCGGAACGCGCGCCGCACCTGCCGGCGCCGGGTCGGAAGCTTCAGCTCCGGGAAGGCGCGCTCGATCGCGACAATCTCGGCGCGCAGGCGCCGGAGGATTACCTCGGCACCGATGCGCGCCAACTCGCGGAGCCGCTCGCCATCCAGTCGCCTCGTCCTCGCCATTCGCACTCCTCTCGTCGGATCGCATCCTTGTATCAAACGGCCTCCCAGCGTTCAACGTCACGAGATCCGGGCATGCAGCGCGCGCTCGCACCGTAGTCGCGGTTACCGGCGCGGTCGCCACCGCGGGCCGCACCCGTGCGGTTGTTCGCGAGCCGGGTGCCGAATGTGCGACTGCACCCTTCCAGTCAGCGCGGCTGGTGGTCGCGGTGTTCGCCTGACACTCGGTTGGCTCGCCGCGCCGTCGCGGAGCGATCAGCGGCGGACCGGCACGGGACGCCTCGGCTCGCGCCAGGCCCAGTGCAGCCTGTCACGCCCGCGCCACGGGTCCGCCGCTTCGGCACGCCGAGCCGCCCTCGCACCCTCCGCTGGACGCGCTCGTGGAGTTCCTCATCTCGGGTGAAGGAACCGCCACATCACGGTTCCAGGGAGGATTAGACAATGGCGAACACTCACACTACCCCCGCGAGCATGACCGTCAAGATCGTTGTCAACGACAAGGGCAACCCGCCGGGAAAGCTCGCCGACGCGGAACTGCACTTCGGCAACGGTCCGCTCGCAGGTCTCAAGTTGATCGGGTTCGCGATCTGGGAGCGCCGCAGCGGGTCCGGACGGAACCTGACATTTCCCGCCCGCCAGTACTCGGTCAACGGCGAGCGACGGAGCTTCGCACTGCTGCGGCCAATCGCGGACGTCACGGCGCAGGAGCGGATCCGCGATGTCGTTCTCGAGGCATACGCCGAGTACGAGGCAGCGCCTCCCGCGCAGCCGTAGCTATCAGCGGCGGGGCGCCGCTCGGCGCCCCGCCGCGACGGATTCGCGCCGAGAAAGGTCGTGCATCATGGAGTGGACGATGAAGCAGCGAGATGATGGAGGGTTGCGCCGTGCGGTCACCGGCGCGGGCATCGCTCTGCCTTTGATCGCAGCAGTCATCTGGATGCGTTTCGACAGTCGTCCGCTGCCCTCGATGGCACTCCAAACGCCCAAGGCGGTAATCCGCGTGGAAGTCGCTGATACGCCAGCAGCACGCTCCGTCGGGCTGTCCCGGCGTGACGCGCTCACGGCTGCTGACGGTCTTCTGTTGAAGTGGGCAACACCCGATCGCCATCCGATATGGATGGCGGACATGCAGTTCCCTCTGGACCTGGTCTGGCTCGACGCCGACGGTCACGTTCTCGCGATTCTTGAAAACGTGCCGCCCTGCAGCACCAGCCCATGTCAATTGTACGAGCCAGACGGAACGAGCGATTCGATTGCGGTGCTCGAGGTGGCTGCCGGCGCGGCGCGCGCCCACGGGATAGCGCGTGGGACACGCGTGCGTTCGGTGGCCGACTAATTGCCCCCAATGACCGGCCCGCTATCCATCCGAAGGATTCGCCTTGCTGCTTGTGCCGCCGGGAAACACCTCGCGACCGCGCAGAATAACGAAGCCCACGGACATGTATCTGACAGCATATGCCCTGCACTGCATGATACTGAAGTGAGCTGGAGCGTCCTCTTTCACCCTGCCTTCGACGGCGAGTTCAAAGGGCTGTCGGAAGCGGTGCAGGATGAGTTGCTCGCACACGCACAACTCTTGGAAGAGTTCGGGCCGACGCTCGGTCGACCACGCGTCGACACATTGAAGGGTTCGCGGCACGCGAACATGAAAGAGCTGCGATTCGATGCTGACAGCGGCGCTTGGCGCGTCGCGTTCGCATCGACACGAGTCGTCGGGCAGTCCTGCTGGTTGTAGGTGACAAATCCCGCGGCAGCCAGAGACAGTTTTACCGCCAGCTAATACGAACAGCGGACAGGCGATTCGACGCGTATCTGGAGAAGTTGAAGAAGGAAAAGAAGCGATGAAGACCCTGAACGACAAGACGTCGGAAATGAGCGAAACTCGACGGCTGAGGATTGAGGCACGGGCAGCGGAGCTCGTTGCTGAAGAGATGTCGCTGAGGTATCTGCGCCGAGCCCATCGCCTGACACAGGCTCGCGTCGGCAAGGCCCTCAACATCGGGCAGGACGGTGTCTCGCGACTTGAGCAGCGCAGCGATCTGCTGATCTCGACGCTCCGCAACTACGTCGCCGCGATGGGTGGCGACTTGCAGTTGGTCGCCCGGTTTCCGGATCGGCCTGCCGTCGCGGTGACCGAGCTCGCCGGCATCGAATCCAAGGAACATCGCGAAGCGAAGCCTGTCGCGCGACGGCGCACTCGCCGACCGAGCAGTCGGACCGCCGGTTCAACGAGACGGAGGGCTTCGCCGCGGTGAAGCACGAACCGTCGATGCGACGACATGAAGACCGAGTGCTGATATGGCTTCAAGCGGGATACGTAACGAGCGACGCCGCACTGGCGACCAACCCTGAACGCGCAGATCACTCGGCACTACGCGACTTCTGGAGAGTGATATGAATTACGCGCCACCCCCGTCGCTTGGCCGACTAGTGTACGGGCCCCGTTTTGACGCGTACCATCCACGCGGTTCGCAGCCAACCGTGGCGCCATACATAGCCCTTGCGCAAACATTTCCTCTAATGAAAAGCCTTACCACGCTTCGCGCCAAATACCTGGTGTCGTCACCTGCGGGGCCTTTTGCAGCAATCCCCGCACTCACTGCCGTTCCGCGGCCGTGCTGATAACTGACAGGACGCGAAGCGATTCGGGCGGTTTGGGTTGTACGCTAGGATCGACCGCAATCCGAGCGACCGTTGGCTGCGAACGAGTTGACGTGGTCTCATCCAATACCAGTTAGACCGCCGGAGTTGAACCGACGCCGTGGAATCAACCCGGAACGATCGCACGATCGGAAGTTAAACGAAAGCTTGAGAGCCGTGTTGTGAGTCAGCTTCTTCGCGCCCTGGGCCTCATCTTGGTGCTCGGCGGACTCGGGCATTCGATCGGCGTCATCCATTTCTACCTCACGCGCGGTGTGCCCGACGCAAATCGCGTGCTGCTCGATACGTGGGTGGCCGAGGCGCAGATTATCGGTGGCGGCTTGTACCTCGCCGCCTTCCGCGCGCTGCGTGCCGGCTCCGTATGGAAGGGATTGACTATCACCGGGGCTCTGACGGTTCTTGCGTACGCAGTGCCGTTCATCCCGATACTCTTCGTCCGAGCGCCCGTGACGTCGATCTGTACAAGGCGAGTCATCACGGCTCGCATTCAAGCTCGTCGCTGGGCTCATGAACGATCTGCAACCGTCGGTGGTGGTCATCTCCAATGGCAGCCACCTGGGGTTTAAGCACCCGAGGCAGGTGACACCTATCACGCGTTGACGCCGACGCCGCCCGTCGTCTTTCAAACCAACAAGTGCCTTCACCCGTCACCCTGTGGCAATGAGTCCAATGCCTCGATCGCCGATCCTGAGTCCCCAGACGAAGACGGGACCGTCGCGGTCACCGTGGACCCGTTACGATAAGCTACACAGTCGCCTTCGGCAGTAATACACGACCCTTCGCAATCAAGAACGCTGCTGCTCCGGTGGTGACCGTTTCGGTCGGTGTCGTGATCAAGAGCCTGCTGCCGAATCCTGCCGGCAACGACGATCTGTTGGAGGAGGTCACAATCGAGAACAAGGGTGCGGCAGCAGTATCCCTCGTTGGTTGGACGCTGTCAGGATCGGTGCGGTGCAACTTGGAATTTGTCAGGGTCGATTGCAGCTAGTGCATCGCGAACGTTTCGCCGTAACAACCAAGCCATGAGTTTGAACAATGCTGGAGACGAAATCGCGCTCATCGATAACACGGCGATCGCGCGTGATCGGTTCGAGTAGAATGCGGCAGCGGAGGGTTCATGGGACGCATCTCAGCGCGGCTTGTGGGCGTGGAGCTCTATTTCGACGACATGGATCAAGCGAAGACCTTCTACGGCGAAACGTTGGGACTCGAGGTTTCGGACGAAGAACGTGGTCACTATGCCAAGTTTGACGGCGGCGGGTCGTTTGTGTGCCTCGAACGAAAAGGGTCTGAGTCATATCCTTCGCGCGACAAGGCGGTGCTGTTCTTCGAAGTCCCTGATCTCACGGGCGCGATAACGACCATCGGTCAGCATCGATTCGTACGCGTGGAATCGCAGTGGGCGGTGCTCCACGATCCAGAAGGCCATAACGTCCTGATCCTGCAGGCTGATTCATCCGAGCCGTCTCCGAATCTCGCCTGACGCGAGGTGATGATGAGAGTTTCAGTAAAGCGGCCGGTTCATTCAAGTTAGGCTCACCGGATCGTTGGCCGCGGTTTGTGCTGGTCGTTTCAAGAAGAACGCCTCTTCTCCCCGAAGCCCTTGAAGAACGTGTAGCAGAACACTCCGTCCCCATCCGTCGTTCGATGGAGATCTCGGATACCTGCATCGAAGCGCTCCGGCTCGGTGAGACCCGCCGCAACCGCGGGCTCGCGAATGCCCTCAATCATCGCGGTGAACGTCTTCCTCGTGAACCCATCGACGAGGTCAGGTCGGCTCGAATCCACATACACCATGCGCGGTGAGACACGGACCGATTCAAACCCCGCCTCGATCATCAGGGGGTAGAGCTGTCGGCCGATCAGTGCGTTGCCACCGGCCTTCCTCTGCAGCGTGATGAGGCATTGGATCGCCGCATGAGCCGCGGGACTATCGGGATGGAAGTAGGTCGAACCGTGATCGCCCTCGATTACGGTCATGGTGCCACCGGGCCTGAGCAGTCCTCCGAGAATCGCGAGCGCCTCAACGGGGCGAGGAAGGTGCTCCAGGACGAAACAGACGAACACGTGATCGAACGACTCGGCGCTGTAGGGCAAGGCGAAGATGTCAGCTTGCTGGAACTTCACGTTCGTGAGTCCGGCCCGATCGGCTTTTCGCCTGGCTTCGGCGATCGAATCTGCGGAGACATCAACCGACGTGAATCGCGCATTCGGGCTCCGCTGGGCCAGGGTGATCGTCTGGGCCCCGACGCCGCAGCCAGCCTCGAGCACCTCGCTGCCGCAAGCGTATACGGTGTCGCCGTGCAAGAGGTTGACCAGCGTTCCGGCCTGATCCTGCAGGCGCTCTTGCTCTCGGGGGTGATAGCCGTGCACATACGATTCGTTCATGTTCTCGCTGTCGTCCTTCCAGCGGACGCCTCTACGATCACCACGGTTGCGTCGTCCGAAAGCGGTTGGCCGTCGCCGAAGCGGCGGACGTCCTGCAACAAGCTGTCGACGGAAGTATCGCGGACGCCGAAGTGCTTCTGAATGCGGGCGCGCCCGTATTCTTCCAGGGAAGGATTTGAGGCCTCCGGAATGCCGTCGGAGTAGAGAACCAAGCGGCTGCCCGCGCTCATACAGACGCGCTGCTCGGAGAACTCGCATTCGCGGATCCCGAGCGGCAGCCCAGCGACGCTCTCGAGAAATCGCGCGCCGGTCGCTTCGGCCAGCAGAGGTGGGAGATGGCCCGCGCTCGCGAAGTCGACCAGCTCCTCCTCAGGATCGAGTAACGCGTAGATCATCGTCACGAACCGGGCGGTGGGGAAATCGTCGAGAAGGATTCGGTTCAGTCGCGTCAGCACTTCACCGGGCCGCGCGCCGTCCTGAGCGACGACGCGCAGCAAGCTGCGCGTGGACGACATAAGCAACGCTGCGGCGATGCCTTTCCCGGCGACGTCGGCGAGGACCACCGCCGTACGACCGTCATTCAGCAGCAGGTAGTCGTACCAATCACCGCCGACCGTTCGACACGGGAGGCATACGCCGGTTACAGAGAAGCAGGACAGCTCCGGCGCCTCGCGCGGCAACAGGTAGGCTTGGATCCGCTGCGCCTCGGCCAGCTCGTTCAGCAATCGTTCTTTCTCGAGGCGTTCCCTGTGAAACATGCGGGCGTTGTCGATCGCGGTTGCGACGTGACCAGCCAACGCCTCGAGGAGCTGGATGCGGCTCGGCGAGAACGCATCGCGCTCCGTGTGCTGGATGTTGAACACCCCGATCAAGCGGCCTCGCACCTTGAGCGGGATATCCAGCTCGGAGTGCGTCGAAGGATGGCCGGTTTCGTAGTAGGGATCGACGCTTACGTCGGGTGCGTAATACGTGAGTTGCATCTCGCCGACATGACCCGCGATTCCGGAACGGCCAATCCGGAACCGGTCGCCAACGCGCTTGCGGTCCCCGGTCCAACCATGCGCAATGACCAAGTCGTTGGTCGCGTCATCCAGGAGCAGGACCGCCGAGCGACAGTAGCCGAACGTCCGCGATACGTCGTTGACAATCTGCTCCAGGAGCACGGGCAGCTCCAGCGTCGAGTTGATTCTTTGAGCGACGCGCTGCAGCAGGAGGAGCTCATCGACCTGCTCGCGGGAAGCGGATTCGTTCACGAGTTCGAGCATGGCATTCTCCGCCCATAGCGTCCCTCCGATCCGGATTATCCGAAAGATCCAGAAATAAGAAGTTGACTAGTCCAGTGCGGCGGGGGCATCTTCTCCACACAATGGCGCGATGGGACTTTGCCCTGGACCTCGATCGCAAGGCGGGCGTGCCGCTGTTCCTTCAGATCGCACGGGCCCTGATCGACGACGTCCGCCGTGGACGCCTTCGGCCGGGCGATTCACTGCCGGGAACGCGCACGCTGGCCCGTTCACTCGGGGTTCAGCGGCTCACCGTGGTTTCCGCCTACGACGAGCTCGTGGCCGAAGGGTGGATCGAGACGCGCGCGGCGCGAGGGGCATTCGTCTCGACAGCGCTCCCGGATCCATCGCCGCGGCGCTTCACGTCAAAGGCCGTTGAACGCCCGGGTGTTCCCCACCGTGCGGGCTTCGACGTGCCTCCCGGTCCTCCGGCGACGATGCCGTACTCGGTGCCTCGAGGCGCGCTATTCTTCGCGCCGAACCGGCCCGATGTGCGGCTGATCCCGCATGACCTCATCGCCCGCGCGTATCGCCGCGCCCTGAAGGCCGAGGGCCGAGCGCTCCTTTCGTACGGCCATCCGCAAGGCCACGAGCGTCTGCGGGAGGCAGTGGCGCGAATGCTCTCGGAGACGCGCGGCCTGGCCGCCACCGCGGACGACGTGTTCATCACTCGGGGCAGCCAGATGGGACTGGCGCTGGTGGCGCGTGCGCTCGTGAAGCCTGCCGACGTGGTCGCAGTGGAAGCGCTCACCTATATGCCCGCGGTCGAGGCCTTCCGCCTACACGGCGCGCGAGTCGTGCCGATCCCTGTCGACGAGGAAGGGCTGCGGATCGAGCCGCTGCAGAAGCTGGCGGAGGCGGGTGGCCTCCGCCTCGTGCACGTCACCGCCCATCATCAGTTCCCGACCACCGTCACCCTTTCTGCGGCGCGCCGGCTGCGTCTTCTCGACCTGGCCCGCACCTATCGGATCGCCGTCGTCGAGGAGGACTACGATCACGAGTTCCACTATCAGGGCCGTCCCGTACTGCCGCTGGCCAGCGCGGATGCCTGGGGCGTGGTCGTCTATGTGAGTACGTTCTCGAAGGTGCTGGCGCCTGCGCTGCGCATCGGCTACGTGGTGGCACCACCACCACTGCTCGCCAGTATGGTCGCGCACCGGCTCTACATCGACATTCAGGGAGATCGCGTGCTGGAGCACGCCTTGGCCGAGTTGATCGACGAGGGCGAGGTCCAGCGGCACATTCGCCGGGTGCGCCGTGAGTACGCCGCTCGACGTGACGTGCTGATGGGGGAACTGCATCGGCGACTCAAAGGGGCCGTTCGCTTCGAGGTGCCCGCGGGCGGGATCGGGCTTTGGGTGGAGGCGGCCGGCGACGCGAACATCGACGCCTGGGCAGCGCGCGCGCAGAATTGCGGCGCGGTGATCGTCACCGCGCGCGAGCTGGCCGTGGACCGGCGGCCTCGACCCTTTGCACGGCTTGGTTTCGCCTCGCTGAACCGAGAGGAGCTGGCCGAGGGTGTCCGCCGGCTCGCTTCCGCGCGACGGGGATAGCCACCATCAAGTCATTCGGCGCGAAATCCGCCGTGTCACATTCCTTGGTTCCAATGCGTCATAAGTTACCTCGTTCGACCACCGCCGCCTGCCAGTGTGCCCGCAGTTCCTGGTTGAAGGCCGTCCAGCGCTCCTCCGGAAAGAAGATCCTGGCGCCTTCGAATTCAACGCGTCGCCTGGTTCCGGGGATCGTGTCTGCCAACCATCGCGACCACTTCACATCGAAATACACATCGTCTGTTCCCCACACAATCAGTGTTGGGGTCTTCAGTGTCTTCAGTCGTGCTTGAATGACCTGCGTGTGCTGGTTGTCGAAGGCCGCGAGGAACCGTTGGAAGTCGCGCGTACGCTGCTCGGTCTTGACCAACGGCCGCAAGTAGATGTCTATGCTTTCGTCCGTGACTCGTTCCGGATGTTCGTAGGCCGGGCCGAGCGCCTCCGGCGAACGATAGACGTTCTTGTCAGCCAGCATCGCGTTGAGCGTGCCCGACAGTCCACCGCTCGCAGCCATGGCGAGGAACGGTTTGAACGCGTCGGGCGGCCAGTTGTCGTGAGCGTCGCAGTCGGTGAGCGACAGACTCCGGACCCGTTCTGGATGCGAAGCGGCAAAGATCTGTGCGATCCCGCCGCCGCTGTCGTTGCCAACGAGGTCCACCTCCTCAATCGACAGCGCATCGAGAAACTCTGCCAGCATGTGCGCATTTGCGGTCACGGACACGTCCTGATCTGGCGAGATCTCCGTGTCGCCATGCGCGAGCAGATCCACGGCGATGCAACGCCGCACGTCCGAGAGGTCTGCCAGTTGATGGCGCCACAGGTGGCCGTTCAAGAGCACGCCGTGCACGAACAACGCAACGGTACCGTTGCCCCGCTCGGTGTACGCAATATGGCCGGAGGCCGTCTGAACGATCCGCTTGGCTGCCGAGGGCTGATTGGTGTCCATCAGTCACCTCCTCCTCGGCGCGGCCGCGGACGCGTGCGCTTCCTTCAGCCTCTCCGCGCAGTCATCGCAACACACCTCGACGGCCCTGCCGCCAATGGTGACTGTGATTGCATTTGCATCCAGCTCGCCGTCGCAAGCCGCACACGTTTTCGCTGTCATGACGTCCTCCACTGAAGGTGTTCACATCCGAACGAACGCAGTAGAGCACGCCCAAAACGAGCGCCGCTTCCAAGATCTTTAGCTCGGGGCGTGTGGAATGTCAGCGCTGCGACGCGGCCCGCTTGAACTTCGAGGGCGAGCAGCCATATGCCTTCGCGAACGCCGTGCTGAAATGACTGTGGCTGTAGAAACCGAGGTCCAGGCTCAGAGACGTCAGGTCGTCGTATTGAGGGAGCAACTCCAGCGCCCGTGCAAGTCGCAGTCGCAGTTGGTAACGATACAGCGGCAGCCCTTCGACTTGTTGGAACACCTGTGTGAGGTAAACAGGGGAATGACCGACCTCGGCCGCCATCTCGGCGAGGGTCCAGCGTCGTGCCGGATCGCTTGCGAGGACGAGCTTTGTCCTGTCCGCGAGCCGCTGTCGTCCCGAAGTCGCACCCGGTGCATGCGTCGTGCGCAATCCCAGCGCTCGTCTGGCGAGCGTCAACGCGAGGCTTTCCGCTTCCAAGGGTTCGGCAATGCCTTGTCGAAGGCTGTGCCTGAGCAGCGCGACTAGCGCCTGGGCTCTCGCGTCGATCCGCAGACGATGCCGCTGGAACACTGGTATTGGGCCGCCGCGAAGGAGCGCACTGGGCGCCAGCTCGCGCAACACGGGGTCGGTGATGACGAGACTCAAGCTCGCGTCGCCACCTGGCACCGGGTGGCTGACACGGTAACCTTCACTGGTGTTGAAAAACAGCACCTGATTCGCTTCAGCCACTGCCTGGTCGCGTCCCAGATGTCGGACGAAAACGCCGCGATATGGAAACACGAGAACCGTCGCGCTCGTGCATTCTTCGTCGCTCTGATGCACCTGGCGACCTTGGCAGTACACATCGCGGATCTCGACGGTGTTCGTCTTGAGCAGAGATTGAGCGGCGATCTCAGGCATTCACTCAACGCCTCGGTCGTTAACCTGATAATTGATCGACGATAACGCGGTAGCCGCGTTCTCGCGTTCACAACAGAACCCAATCGCCGACCTCCGTCGGACGCGAACGTCACAGAGTCTTCAGTCAGGCGAGCAGTCTTCCACTCGCCCACGAGGCCGGCATGATACCCACGGGAAATCGCGTATCCATCGAGACATACTGCCAACGCCCCTCCACCTGGCTGTAGTACTCGTATGCGAGGCGCCGGAAATCCGGCGCTTTCGATCCTGGCGCTGGCTTCATCACCTCCTGCAGATACAAGCCGACCATCGTGCGCTCGGCGAGAAGGCCGTCGGTCACGATAGGTGTGGCGTCAGGCCTCAGACGCAATCGTGCGGTGACATCCCAGGTGCCGATCCGCTGTTTCAACTGCGCCTCTTCTGGGCCGTCCTGCTGCATGCGCTCGGCCGCAGACGGGGGGACGGTCTGCGCACGTGCGAGAGGCGTCGCGATGGCGAAAGCGGTCGTGCCGACAAGGCATGCCGCGAGAATGACAGACGGAAGCCGTAGTTGATGCATCTTCATGCCTCCACCGGGACGTGAGCTCAGGTGCGAGTGCCTGACGCTACCCGCGCCTGCGCGATCGCCGGCAATCCGCCATCCACACCGCACCACCCTCGGCGCCTGAGAGATAGTGAGAGCCGCGCACCTGCGGCCGACGCCAACGATCGTCACTGACGCTCATCGAGCGATGATTTCGGACGTAACGGAGACGGTTTCCCGAAGCGCGATCGTCACCGTACAGCGCTCCTCCGTCTCGCGCGCGATCTCGAGATTCGAACGAACCAAGCGACCTTCGACATCGCGGCCGAGCCCGACGAACGCAAGGCTCTCGAATACGAGGGTCCGCTTGTTGTGCGTGCCCTTGTCGAAGCTCCAGGCCGGCATGATG
>JBKPDL010000186.1:0-31643 GCA_046727855.1 Acidobacteriota bacterium | reverse complement strand
GCCGCAGCGATCGCCGATCAGGAGCGAGTCGCACTGTGAGTAGTTGCGCGCGTGCCCAGCGTTCTTGCCGATCTTCACCGCACCGCGATACGTGTTCTGACCGTGCCCGGCGGAGATGCCTTTCGACACGATCGTGCTGCGGGTGTTCTTCCCGAGGTGGATCATCTTGGTGCCCGTGTCCGCCTGCTGATAGTTGTTGGTCACGGCTACCGAGTAGAACTCACCGACGGAGTCGTCACCCTGCAGGATGCAGCTGGGATACTTCCACGTGATCGCGGAGCCGGTTTCGACCTGCGTCCAGGTGATCTTCGAGCGGCGTCCCTTGCATAGCCCGCGCTTGGTAACGAAGTTGTAGATGCCGCCCTTGCCCTGCTTGTCGCCGGGATACCAGTTCTGCACTGTCGAGTACTTGATCGTCGCATTCTCGAGCGCCACCAGCTCCACAACCGCCGCGTGCAGCTGGTTTTCGTCGCGCTTCGGCGCAGTGCACCCCTCGAGATAGCTCACCGTCGCGCCTTCGTCGCAAATGATCAACGTGCGCTCGAACTGCCCGGTCTCTTTTGCGTTGATGCGGAAGTACGTGGACAGCTCCATCGGGCAGCGAACACCCTTGGGCACGTACACGAAGCTGCCGTCGCTGAACACCGCGGAGTTGAGCGAGGCAAAGAAGTTGTCGGTATGCGGCACCACCGAGCCGAGATACTGCTTCACCAGCTCAGGATGCTCGCGCACCGCTTCGGAGAACGAGCAGAAGATGATTCCCAGCTTGGCGAGTTTCTCGCGGAACGTGGTCGCAACCGACACCGAGTCGAACACCGCATCGACCGCCACACCTGCGAGCATCTGCTGCTCGATGAGCGGGATGCCCAATTTGTCGAACGTCGCACGAACTTCGGGATCGACCTCGTCCATGCTGCTGAGCGTCTTCTTCGGTTTCGGCGCCGCGTAGTAGCTGATGTCCTGGTAATCGATCGGGTCGTACTTCACGTTCTGCCACGTCGGTTCCTTCATCTTCAGCCACACGCGATAGGCTTTCAGCCGCCACTCGAGCAGCCACTCCGGCTCTTGCTTTTTGCGCGAAATCAGGCGAACGATGTCTTCGTTCAAGCCTTTGGGCGCGATGTCCTGCTCGATGTCGGTAATGAACCCGTACTTGTATTCGGTGTTCGCCAGTTGTTCGATGACTTCAGTTGATGTGCTCATGATTCCCAATTTGGCCGGCCTAAAGGCCGGCCTCTACAGGTGATGCTGATGCGCCTGTGGCGGCCGACCTTCAGGTCGGCGGTTATGCACTAAAGCTTTCCCCACACCCGCATGTGCTCTTCGCATGCGGGTTCCTCAACGTAAAACTCGTGGCGAGCAGATTCTGCTCGTCGAAATCCAGCACCGTGCCGTCGAGCAGGCGCAAGCTGCGGGGGTCGACGAACACTTTTGCGCCGCCGGCGCCCTCGAAAATCCGGTCCGTCTCGCGCGGAGCTGCGTCCCACTGGAAAACGTAGCTGAAGCCCGAGCAGCCGCCGGCCTTGACTGCCACGCGCAGTCCGCCGCCGCTCAGACCGTTCCTCGCGAGTTGACGCGTAATTACGCGTGCGGCGCTTTCAGAGATTTCGATCATTCTTCTGTTCCCAGTCCGCAATCGCCGCGTGCGCGGCTCTCACCGCCAACCCGGCCACATGCGCGCGTTCAATCGGCAACTGCAATTCGGCCGCGACGCTCAATGCCTCCAGCTCGCGCGCCCGATCGATCGAGGCGCCATGCAGCCGCTCGGCGACGAGACTCGCGCTAGCAATCGCTCCGCTACAGCCAAATACCTTGAACACTGCGTCGGACACTCGCCGATTTGCGTCGACGCGTATCTGGATGCGCGTCATCGTCCCTTGGTCGAGCGTCCCCGCTTCGCCCGTTCCGACGTTCACCTCATCACGCGGCAACGCGCCCGCAAACTTCGGATCGCGCACACGCTCGAGGACCGCGGCCGAGTAGTTCATCGTTTCTGACGGACCTTTCGGGCCGCGATCACACCGGCGACATCGCCCGAAGCCGGGCAACCGTCTCTGCCACGCGGCTCACCGCGAAATCGACGTCCTCTTCCGTCGTCCAGCGCCCCAACCCAAACCGCAGCGTGGCAAGCGCCAATTCGGTCTTGCGCCCCAGCGCGGTCAGCACATGCGACGGCTCCGCCGCCGTACACGCGGCGCCTGACGACACTGCGATCTCGTCGCAGAGGCTCACCAGCAGCGCTTCGCCGTCCACGCCAGGGAAGCTGACGTTCAAATTGCCCGGCAGTCGCGACTGCAGCGAGCCGTTGACGACGAGATCGGGAAGGCGCGCTTGCAGACCCTTCAGCAATCGATCACGCAGCCGCTTGAGTCGCGTGCTTTCCTCGCTCAGCGCCCCGCCCGCCAAAGCCGCGGCCGCGCCAAATCCGACGATGCCCGGCACGTTGAGCGTGCCCGAACGCATGCCTTTCTCGTGACCGCCGCCATCGAGCAGCGGCGTAACCGAGACACGGCGCGGGCGCCGACGCACATACAACGCACCAACGCCTTTCGGACCGTACAGTTTGTGTGCCGTCAACGACGCGAGATCGACACCGAGCTGGTTTACGTCAAAGGGCACCTTTCCCGCCGCCTGCACCGCATCGGTGTGAAGGAGCGCGCCTTTCTCGTGCGCAATCGCGGCCAGCTCGCTCAACTGCTGGATCACGCCGATCTCGTTGTTCGCAGCCATCACACTGAGCGCGATCGTGTTAGCCGTAACCGCGTCGCGAACACAGTTCAAGTCCGCGAGTCCGTCGCTCTTCACCGGAAGGTAGGACACGTCGTACCCGTCGTGCTCCAGGCGCTTTAACGTGTCGAGCACGGATTTGTGCTCGGTCGCGAGCGTGACAAAGTGCGAGCCTTTCTCGCGGTATGCCTCGGCAACGCCTTTGAGCGCGAGGTTGTTCGACTCGGTGGCGCCGCTGGTGAAGACGATCTCTTTGGGATCCGCCGCAATCAGCGAAGCCACCTGCTCGCGCGCCTGGTCTACCGCAGCCAACGCCTCCCATCCGTAGCGATACTGGCGGCTTGCGGCGTTACCAAAGCGCTCCGTAAACCACGGCACCATGGCCGACACGACGTGGGGGTCCACTGGTGTCGTTGCGTGGTAGTCGAGATACACCGGACGGTTGTCAATCATTCGGCATCACAAACGTCATGCGCGATACCACCCGCGCCGGTTCCGGCGTCGCGGGAGCATCGTCGGCGACGAGCTCGGCGACCGTGACGGCCGCCAGCGCGTCGATGATGCGCGCTCGGATTTTCCAAAGCGGATCGCGAATGCTGCACTTCGAGTACTGGTCGCAGTTGTGGTCGTCGGTCGAGCACGCGGTTACGGTGACCGGGCCATCGACGGCTTGGATCACGTCGGATACCGGCATCGCCGCAGCCGGCCGGCTTAGGCGATACCCGCCACGCGTGCCCTGGACGGACAGAAGAAGGCGCGTACGAACGAGCCGCTGCAGGACTTTGGCGAGCAGCTCCAGTGGGATGTCGTAAGCCTCAGCGATTTCACGGGCGCTGACCGATGCCCCATCGGGGCGCATCGCCAGGTGCTTCACGGCCATCAGGGCGTAATCCGCCTTTTTCGAGAGCCTCAGCATCGCGTTGTTCCTAAATCCGACCTCACAAGTCCTATTTTAACGTAGGCGGGTGCCGCTGGGTAAAGGCATGTAGGGACGTTTAAGATTGGCGGAAAATCTGCCCCGCCGACCTCTGCCTGCCCGACCAGCCGGGACGGCCCAACTTGCCTGACCAGCCTGGACCGAGCCGACCTGCCTTGACCAGCCCGACGAGCCGGGCTAGCCATTGGCCTTCCCCTCGCCTAGTACTTCGGCTGCGACGGATCGACCTGGTCAATCCAGCCCAAAATCCCGCCAGCCAGGTTCCTCACGTTCTTGAACCCTATGCCGCGCAAAAACGCGGTGGCCTTGGCGCTGCGCGCGCCAGATTTACAGTGACACACGATTGCGGCGTTGCGGTCGAGCTCCTCGTAGCGCTGGGGTAGCTCACCGAGGGGGATGAGGCGCGATCCGGCGATCCGATTGATTTGGTATTCCTGCGGCTCGCGCACGTCTACCACGACGATTGGCTCCCTTCGATCGAGCCGCTCCTTCAATTCGCGCGCAGTCATATCGTCAGTCACGGTTTCCGTCTCTGTGTGCTGCTGCGGGCCAACGCCGCAGAACTGCTCGTAATCGATCAGCTTGGTCACCGTCGGATGCGTGCCGCACACCGGGCAATCGGGATCCTTGCGCAACTTGAGCTCGCGGAACTTCATCCTGAGCGCGTCGAAGATCAAGAAGCGACCAATCAGCGGCTCACCTTTACCGAGAATCAGCTTGATCGTCTCGTTGGCCTGAATGGTGCCGATGATGCCCGGCAGCACGCCGAGCACGCCGCCCTCCGCACAACTCGGGACGAGCCCCGGAGGCGGCGGTTCGGGATAAAGGCAGCGATAGCATGGGCCATCTTTTGTCCCAAAAACTGACGCTTGCCCCTCGAAGCGGAAGATGCTCCCGTACGCGTTCGGCTTCCCCAGCAACACACACGCATCGTTCACGAGATATCGAGTCGGGAAGTTGTCCGTGCCGTCGACGATCACGTCATAGGGTTCGAACAGTTGCAGTGCGTTTTCGGAACTAAGCGCGGTCTCATACGTCTCGACGTGGACGTTGGGATTGAGCGCCTGCAACCGATCCTTTGCCGAGGCGAGCTTTGGGCGGCCCACGTCGGGCGTCCCGTGCAGAAGTTGCCGCTGCAAATTGCTCATGTCGACGACATCGAAGTCGACGATGCCGAGCGTGCCGACACCGGCCGCGGCGAGGTACATCGCCACGGGAGATCCGAGACCGCCGGCTCCAATGCAGAGGACCTTCGCCCCCTTCAGCGCGCGTTGTCCATCCATCCCCACTTCGGGAAGGATCAAGTGGCGGCTGTAGCGCTTGATTTCGTCGGGCGATAACTGCGGCGGTTCGACTCGCACAGCCCCCTGCCGGTCGCTCACCACTGGCAGTCCTCCGGCAACCGACGGGATAATGCTCACCGTGTCGCCCGCCTTGACCGGCGTTTGATCCTTTTGCAGGTAGCGAATGTCCTCGTCATTTACATACACGTTGACAAAGCTCCGTAACCGCCCGTCGTCGGTGAACAGATGCTGCTTCAACCCGCCGAAGCGCCACGTCAGGTTGCGAAGCAACTCGCCGATGTTGGCACCATCGAGCTCGACCACGTCGAGCTTATCGGTGTAGGGGCGAAGCGGTGTGGGGATGTGAACTTTGACTGCCATCGATAGCCTCTTCATCAAACCGCGATCGATCGTCTCGCAAGCGCCATGAGCGCAGATCGGCCGGCTCGCCATTGAGCACCGAGACGATCACATAGGAGAAAAACGGCCACGCGTGATCCAGATCGTACTGAGACGGACGCGCAGGATGATCCGGGTGTGAGTGATAGAACCCGAGAAGCTGCCGACCGGTTTCGGCCGCGCGTGCTTCCGCGGCCCGATAATCGCTTGGCCGCACGAGGAATCGTCGCCGCGGCCCTTCTTCGGTTGTGTTCGGCAACGCGAGCGTTTCCCCCACGTGCCCATCGCGCCCGATCAGCGCGCCGCAGCATTCGTCGGGGTAAGTTTCTCGACCGTGGGCGTGAATCGCATCCACGATCGGAGAAGGAAGCGTCAGCGGCATCACTCGTCCCAAAAAGGCTCTGACAGGTAGCGCTCGCCGCCGTCCGGGAAGATGATCACGATGACCGGACTAAAGCCCGGTCCGGCGTCGTTGCTCGTGGTCGTCTCATGGCGAGCCACACGCAGCGCGGCTGCAAGATTCGCCCCGCTTGAAACTCCGACGAGCAAGCCTTCCTCGCTCGCCAACCGGCGCGTCATGGCGTAGGCCTCTTCCGTGCTCACGCGGAGGTCGAGGTCCGCAACTGCGGGATCGTAAATGCCCGGCACGATCGCCGATTCCATGTGCTTGAGCCCTTCGAGACCATGGAGCGGCGAATCGGGTTGCACCGAAACGAGCGTGATGCTTCTGTTCAACTCACGCAGCCTGCGGCCGGTTCCGACAAACGTTCCGCTCGTGCCGAGGCCCGCTACAAAGTGTGTCAAGCGCCCCTGCATTTGATCCCAGATCTCCGGCGCAGTGGTTTCGTAGTGCGCGCGCCAGTTGAACTCGTTGTTGTATTGGTCGGGATAAAAATAACGATCCGGATCCTCACGGAATCGGCGCTGGGCTTCGCGAATGGCGCCGTCGGAACTCTCGAGCGGATTGGTGAAAATCAGCTCCGCCCCGTACGTGCGCAGGATACGCTTGCGCTCTTCAGTCACGTTCTCTGGAACGCACAACGTCACCCCGTAGCCAAGCGCGGCCCCGATCATCGCGTAGGCGATACCGGTATTGCCCGACGTGGCGTCCAGAATGCGGCGTTCGGGCGTGAGCTCCTCACGCCGCAGCCCTTCGCAAATCATGCGACGGGCCGGCCGATCCTTGACGGAACCACCCGGGTTCGTCCACTCGGCCTTCGCGAACAGCGTGACTCCCGGCACTTCTTCTTCGACGCGCGACAGGCGTACGAGCGGCGTATTGCCGATTAGATCGAGTATCGAACTTCGAGGTTCGCGCTCGCAGGCTGCTGGTACCACCATATATCCGACTGGAAGGGTCCAAGTTTGACCACCGCAGGCCGCGAGATCAAGGGATTTCCGACTTATGCGGTCGGGTATTGTTTAAGATGCTGGGACCGCATGGCCGATTACACGCACGCCCGCCGCCACCTGATGAAACGCGACCCGAAGCTGGCCCAACTGATCCGGCAGGTCGGAGCTTGCCGGCTCGGCGAGCACCGCCCGCAGCCGCCGTTTGTGGCACTCGCCTACTCCATCGCGTCGCAACAACTGTCCGTGAAAGCGGCCGACACAATCTTTACCCGCTTCTGCGCGTTGTTTCCCGATGGGGTGCCCGACCCGGCGCACCTGGTCGCACTCGATGCCGATGTCGTCCGCGCCGCGGGATTCAGCCGGCCAAAGGTGGGATTTCTCAGGGATCTAGCGACACAGGTCGTCGACAAACGTCTCCCGCTCGACGTGCTTCACCAGATGCCCGACGACGATGTGCTGCGGAGCCTCACTGCGGTCAAGGGCATCGGACGCTGGACGGTCGAAGTGTTTCTGATGTTTCGACTTGGCCGGATGGATGTATTCCCAGCCGACGATCTCGGGTTGGTCAAAGCGGTCCAGCGTGTGTATCGCCTGCGCAAGCGACCGACGCGTGATCGTTTGATGAAAATCGCCGAACCCTGGCGTCCTTGCCGCTCGGTCGCTGCGTGGTATCTCTGGCGCAGTCTCTCGATGCTGGAAGAGAGCTGAGGTTATTTCAGCGTGGCAGTGAGAACGACGCTGGTGCGAATTTCTATTTCGCCTGCGACGATCGGCGTCTCTGCCGCTTTGTCCATCGCCATGGAGCGCTGCACCATCGGCGGCGCGGGCATGGGATAGAGCCGGTTCGAAGGCTCTTCGATACGAATCACGCGATCGATGGTGCGCCCGGCACCGGAAGCCGCCGCTTCGGCGCGAGCGCGTGCGTCGGCGGTCGCGCGCTTGACAGCCTCGCGCTCGAGTGTGTCTCGATTCTTCAAGTCGAAGCGGACGCTCTGCACCGAGTTGGCGCCGCTTGTCACCGCGAGATCGATCACCTCGCCGACGCGATTGATATCGTCGAGCCGTACTTCGATGAGATTGCGCGCGACGTATCCCCGCGGCACCTGACGTCCATTGACCCAGTCGCTTTCGAGCTGCAAGTCATAGGACAGCGTCCGAACGGCATCCTTCGGAATGCCGGTTCCGGTCAGCTTCTGCTGCACGGATGACATCGCGTTGGCATTTTGCGCTTGCGCCTCTTTCGGGTTTTTCGATCGGCTTTCGGTGGCGAACACAACCCATGCTTGGTCGGGAGCGGCCTTGACGAGCCCTTCACCTGCCATGACGACCACCGGCTCGGCGGGCGTGCTCGTCGCGGTTTGCGCGTGCAGACTCGTCGACGACTGAGCCGCGAGCGCGCCTGTGAGAACAATCGCTGAGAGATGACGCATGGATCCTTCCTTCACGATGGCGCCGGCGTAAAAGCCCAACACCTACTTAGACGCCGAGTGGATCGGAATAGACGACGCGAAAGCCGATGCTGTAGGTGTAGGTGTCCGGGGGAACCTTATGACGGTGCGCGCAGCGCAACTGGCTCACGTCATGCGTGACCCATGAACCGCCACGCACGATGCGCAATGCACCGGCCGCCGGCCCCTGAGGATTTCGCACATCGCCATTGCGATACGCGTCGGCCCGGTACCAGTCGGCAACCCATTCCCACACATTACCGCTCATGTCGAACAGATCGAGTCCGTTCGGCGGATAGCAGCCGACCGGCCGGGTGCCGCAATGCGTCTTCAGCGCCAGGTCCGGAAGGAAATTGGCGCGCGATGGATCGATATCGTCACCCCAGGGATAGCGGCGCATCTCGAGACCGCCGCGCGCCGCACGCTCCCATTCGGCTTCGGTTGGCAGGCGCACCGGTTGGCCGATTTTTTTCGCCAGCCACGAGCAATACGTGACCGCGTCGTTGTAGCGCACGAGCGCCACCGGGTGTTGATCGCGGTCACGCGGCGGCGATCCGCCGCGCCATGCATAGCGTGACGCGAGCTCGCGAAAGTTGGCTTCACCCGCTGAAGACACGAGCCGCGGCAGCTCGCGCACGGCAGGGACAGGGCGGCCGGTGTCGCGAACGAAAGCTGCGTAGTTTTCGTTGGTGACCGGGTGAATCGAAATGTAATACGGGTCGAGGAACACGCGATGCGCCGGCCGCTCGTCTTCCTCGCCGTCGTCAGCACCCATCGTGAACTCGCCAGGGGGCACACGCACGAATTGGGGCACTACGTCGTCCGGCATCGACTCCGCTTTGTCGAAAGTATACTGCCCGGCATGAGAGTCGAACAGTTTGCAATGGAGCGCATGCAGTCCACGTGGGAGAACCTGGTGGACTTCAATCTGTCCGAAAGCGGTGTGCATCCGCTTACCCCACGTGAGCTCCTGGGCGCAGAGACCGACGCGCTTCTGGATCAACCGCTCGTTTATATCCAGTCGAACGGAACCATCGAGCTGCGCACGCTGGTCGCGGCCATGTATCCGGGAGCCTCGATCGATCACATCGAGGTCACAAATGGCGGCTCCGAAGCAAACTACATCGTGATGTGGCGTCTTGTCGAACCTGGAGACGAGGTTGCACTCATGGTGCCGAATTACATGCAGACTTTGGGCTTGGCGAAGGCATTCGGGGCGACGATTCGCGAGTGGCCCTTGGTCGAAGATTCGACGCAGGGGCGGTGGCGGCCCGATCTCGCGGCATTGCGACGAATCGCTTCGCAACGCACCAGGCTAATCATCATTTGCACGCCAAATAATCCGACAGGCGC
Organism: Acidobacteriota bacterium; assembly: GCA_046727855.1. Taxonomy (GTDB): domain Bacteria; phylum Acidobacteriota; class Vicinamibacteria; order Vicinamibacterales; family UBA2999; genus DASPWV01. The sequence continues at coordinate 22,143 of JBKPDL010000186.1, read as the reverse complement.
ACGTCTCACCGCCGCGGAGCTGGACGAAATTGCTGCGATCGCAGGTCAACACGGCAGCTGGGTGCTCTCCGACGAGGTCTATCGCGGCGCCGAACTGGATGGTCGTGAATCGCCGTCGTTGTGGGGGCGATACGACCGGGCGATCATCACCGCCGGCTTGTCGAAGGCCTACGGCCTGCCCGGATTGCGAATCGGATGGATCGTCGCGCCTCCAACGTTCGTCGCGTCGACCTGGTCGTATCACGATTACACGACGATTGCGCCGGGCGCTCTCAGCGATCGTCTGGCGCGTGTGGCGCTGGCGCCGGCCCGCCGCCGAGCGTTGCTCGACCGGACACGCCGCATCCTGCATGAGAACCTGCCGTTGATCGAGGGATGGCTCCACGATCATGAACCCGCCTTTTCCTGGATTCGTCCCGAGGCGGGCGCGATCTTCTATGTCCGGTACAACTACCAGATCAATTCCACCGAACTCGTCGAACGATTACGCGACAGGAAGAGCGTTCTCATCGTGCCGGGCGATCACTTCGGAATGGATGGATATCTGCGGCTGGGTTACGGGGAGCGGCCGGATTATCTGCGCAACGGACTCGAGCGGCTCCACGAACTGCTGACGTCATTGCCGGCTGCTTCTGCGATCGCGCGATGAGAGACCCCGAGCTGTCGCTTGCCCTGGTCGGCTTTGGCAACGTGGCGCGACGGTTCGTGCGTCTGCTCGACGAAGCGGCCGACAAACTCGACTTCACATGGAAACTGGTGGGCGTGGCCACGCGCCATCATGGCAGCCTGGTCAATGCTGATGGCATCGATGCGACGCGCGCGTTGTCCACCGTTGAAGCGGCACAGTCCCTGGATCGCCTCGATCGCGATCCTCGCGAACGCAGCGGGATCGATTTGATCCGGCAGATCACCGAAACGCTCGAGGACGACTGCGCCGACGGCCGGGTGGTGGTCGTCGAGACCTCGGTGCTCGACGTCGATCGCGGCGAACCCGCGACCGCACATGTGCGCGCCTCGCTCGAGGGGCTCGCGCACGTCGTCACCGCGAACAAGGGCCCGGTGGCGTTTGCCTACGACGATTTGGAAGCGCTGGCCGATTCCGTCGATCGTCTGTTCTTTTTCGAAGGCATCGTCATGGACGGCGTACCGATTTTCAACCTGGTTCGAGAGACGATGCCCGCGGTGACAGTGCAGGGGTTCCGCGGCGTGATCAACACCACCTGCAGTTACATTCTGACCGAGCTCGAACGCGGCATCCGTTTTGACCATGCGATCGCAGAGATGCAGGCGCGCGGCATCGCCGAGGCGGATCCCTCGCTCGACATCGATGGGTGGGACGCGGCCGCGAAGACAGCGGCGCTGGTCAACGTGCTCATGGGCGGCGGTATCACGCCGCATGACGTCGCACGGACCGGCATTCGCGACGTTTCGCCGCGAGAGATCGCGGAGGCAGTCACGCGCGGACGCCGCGTGCGCCTGGTGGCTTCGGCGTCGTGGCATGGCGCGCGCCTGGAAACGCGGGTCGAACCCGAGTTGCTCGACTCATCCGATCCGCTCGCGTCTCTCGGCGGGCTCGAAAATGCGTTATATCTACGGACCGATCTGCTCGGTGACATCGGCATCGTGCAGCGCACGAGCACGTTGACGCAGACGGCATACGCCCTGGTAAGCGATCTCTCCCGAATCAGCCAGCGGCTGCAAGAGCTTTAGTCAACTCGGCAGGATTGAAGCCCTGGACGACGGTCGTGCCGATGACCGTCACCGGCACCGTTCGGTACCCCAGCTTCAGCAGCTCGTCGTACGCCGCATCGTCCTCGTCGACCAGTCGCACGTGGAATGTCCGGCCTGCGCGTGAAAGAAACTCCTTCACCTGCTCGCAGGCGCGTCAATGGCTGCCGCTGAAAACCGTGATGTCCATGATCGATAGAATAACGCCGTGGCCGGACCTCTAACTGGTGTGACAGTGCTCGACTTCACGCGGGTGTTGTCGGGTCCTTACTGCACGATGATTCTTGCCGACCTTGGCGCACGTGTGATCAAAGTCGAGCACCCCGTGCGCGGCGATGACACGCGGCATTGGGGCCCTCCCTTCATCGGCAAGGAAAGCGCGTACTTTCTGAGCATCAATCGCAACAAGCAAAGTCTCAGCCTCGACTTCAAACATCCCGAAGGCAGACGTATCCTCGACGTCCTTCTTCCCCGCGTCGACGTCGTGGTCGAAAACTTTCGTCCTGGCACGCTCGAGGCCATTGGGCTCGACGGAGCAACGCTGCGCGCGCGCCATCCACGTCTGATCTACTGCTCTATCTCCGGTTATGGTCATACGGGCCCACGGCGTGACGAGGCGGGGTACGACGCCGTGATTCAGGCCGAGGGCGGTTTAATGAGCGTCACCGGCGAGCCCGACGGGCCGTCGTACAGGCTGGGCGTGGCGATCTCCGACCTCGTCGCGGGGATGTTTGCGGCACACGGCGTGATTGCCGCGCTGTACGCGCGTGCGAACACCGGCATCGGTCAGCTGGTCGACATCGGCATGCTCGACGCCACTGCCGCGCTCCTCACCTATCAGGCAGGAAACTATTTCACCACGGGCGAAACGCCAGGGCGCCTTGGCAATCGGCATCCGACGATCGTTCCGTACGAGGTCTTCGATACGTCCGATGGTCAGATCGTGATCGCCGTCGGCAACGACGAGATTTGGCGGCGATTTTGCGCCGTCGCGGGGCTGTCCGAGCTCGCTGCCGACGAGCGGTTTGTCGACAACCGCTGCCGTGTGGCCAATTACGCTGAGCTGAAACGTTTGCTGGACGCCGCGTTCAAACGACGCACGCGTGACGAGTGGTTGACCACACTGCGGGACGCTGGGGTGCCGAGCGGATCGGTCCGAGATGTCGCCGAGGTATTGACCGACCCGCATCTCAAGGCGCGCGCGATGATCGTCGAGCTCCATCATGCGACGGTGGGACCGATCAACGTGATCGGTTCACCGATAAAGTTGTCCGCAACGCCACCGGCGATTTGCGACGCGCCGCCCACGCTCGGACAACATCGCGACGCGATTCTCAGCGAGCTGGGGTACGATCGGCAGTCGATTGTCGCGCTCGAAACTGCGGGAGTAATTTAACGTGGCCGATACCGGACAGCTTCGCAAGCGTTTGAGGAGTGCGATCGAAGCGGCGCGGCGAGCCTCCCTCACTCGGCGCGAGCGCGCGACCGCCGCAGCGCGCGAGTACGAAGAGTTTCTGGACACGCGCGCGGTGCCGGCATTCCGCGCCATGGCCAACGTGCTGCGCGCGGAAGGAATCCCCTTTGAGGTGATGACTCTCTCGGGCGGCGTGCGCCTCGTTGGCGACAAAAGCCGTGACGATGTCATCGAGCTCGAACTCGATTCGAGTCTCGACCCGCCGCAGCCGCTCCTCATCACGGTGCAGTCGCGTGGCAGCCGTGTACTCCGCACCGAGCGCCTGGTCAAGGAAGGATCACCGATCAGTCAAATCAGCGAAGACGACGTCATCGAGCTGCTGATGGATCAGGTGAAAGCCTGGCTTGGGTGATTGCGCGAGCAACAACACCTGGCTCACCGCGCCCACTCAGGGAAGTGAGGGGTTAGAACGCTTTCGTCGCCACGTGAAGCGTCATCAGCCCGCCAAGCATCCGTCGCACTGACACGGGATGAAAACCTCGTGCGCGTAACAGCGACGCGACGCCACCTGCGCCGGGATAGCGGCGAATCGATTCCGGGATATAGCGATAGGTGTCGGGATCCCCGTGCAGCAGAAACCCGAGCGTCGATCCGACCAGCGTGAGATACCCCAGGTACGCCGAGCGGATCGGCCCAATCGCCGGCCGGTTGAAATCAAGCGACAACAGACGCCCGCCAGGCTTCAGCACCCGTGAGATTTCGTCCAGCGCTTCCTCCAGGACCGGGACATTGCGGAGGCCGTAACCGGTCGTCACGATCTCCGCGGCCGCATCCATGAATGGAAGCGAACCCATGTCGCCAACAACAAAAGTAGGCAGCGGCCACAATCCGTTGTGCCCCGCGCGCTTTGCCTTTGCACGAGCCAATTCCACCATGCGGGGGGTGATGTCGAGGCCGACGACATGCGCTCCCTGCGCCGAAGCCTTGAGCGCGATGTCGCCGGTGCCGCACGCCAGATCGATCACGCGATCGCCGCGCTGCACCTTCGCTTCGCGAACCAGCCGTCGCTTCCACCGCCGGTCTTGCCCATATGACAGGACGATCGTGATGAAATCGTAATGATCGGCAATAGTGGCGAAGAGCGTCCGCACATAGCGGCGTTTGCTCTCGGGTGAACTGAAAGCGGACTCGAGTTGTGACACTACGGCGCCGTGACCTCGACGAACCCATGCATCAGGTTCGAATGCGGACCGCACATGTACTCGTAACGCCCCTGGCTGCTCGGGACAGTGAGCGCGACGCTCGTGGACTCCCCGCCTCGAATCTGATCCGTTTTGATGTCCCACGAGGGAATACGAAAATCGTGAATGAGGCCTGGCGCCTCGTTGCGCAAGGTGATTGTGACCTGCTCCCCTGGTTTGACGCGGATCAAGGGGTTCGGAGTATCAGGATCCGAGGGAAGCGTGAACGTCATGCCACGCGCCACCACCACAATCTCTCGAGGACCGCTGGCGCTGCAACCCGGGGCAAGTGCGAGGAGGAGGAAGAGGATTCTTCTCAGCGGTCCGATCATCCAACGATCAGACCCGTAACGTACATGATCAACACGCCAAGTGCGAGCCCGGCTACAGCTGGTCCTTGTCGCAGATAGCTCGCGAGGCCGTCCTTTCCGGCAGTCTGATTGAGAATCTGGCGCGTCACTTGAGCAATGCCCCCAACGCCAAGTGCCAGAAACAGCACCGCGAGGAGCGGCGTGTAGATGAAGCCGCCAAGCCACGCGCCGAGGATCGTCGGCACACCGCCGATGAGTCCCAACTCGACAAGCCGACGAACGCTCACTGGCTCTCCGCTCCGCGCAAGCGGCGCGATGATGGCGAGACCTTCGGTCGTGTTGTGAAGCGTGAAGCCCACGATCAACAGCGTGCCGAGCGCGAGTTCTCCGAGAGTGAACGCCGAACCAATGGCCAGGCCCTCTCCGAAGTTGTGCAGACCAATGCCGATGGCGATGAGCAGAGCGAGCACATAACCCGACGAAATGCCGTGAGCCGCTTCGCGATGCTCTCGGCGTCGCGCCCCCAGTGCGCCGCCGATCGCTTCGAGCGCGAGGTACGCGGCGGCGGCGCCGAACACGAATAAAACGATACCTTGATAGGAGCCAGGGACCGCTTCGGCCGCTTCGAGCCCTTCGCTCACAGAGTCGACGAGCAGGAACAGGAGCAGACCGATCGTAAGCGCCAGCAGAAACTCGAGGCCGCGCCGCCCCAGTCGGCTCATCAGCGGATACCACAACAGGCCGATCGCGACCGGCACGACGCCCACGTAGAGCCCGATGAGCGCGAACACGCCGAAGAAGCGCGCCGTAGGACGCGGCGTTTCGACGGCGACGCCAATTTCATGATCGAAGGTGACACCTGACGAACTGAGCAGCTTCACGTGATGCGTATCACCGTGCACCCACGGGTAAGGAATGGTGATCGTCGCGCGCTGCAAATGCGCGAGCTCACCCGCGGGCTCCGCGCGAAACGTCCAGAAAGCATCGTCCACGGCAACTTGGGCGATGGTGACCGGATCCGGTCCATCGTTGACCACCGAGAGGCGCATTTCGCCGGGAACGAGATCGACCCGTGTGACTGCAAGCCGTTCCACCGGAGGAGCGTCGTTGCCTTGAATGAGACGCGCGGGTCCCATTCCGACGATCACAGCGAGGAGCGCGCCCAGCAAGACGATCGGCACAATCGCCAGCAGCCACATCAGCCCCCCGCGGGTCCCGGTCGCTGGCGCCGCGTGCGCCATTGCGCTCGATGCTTCAGGACTCACGGCGCGTCTCCTCTGCTCGGAACAGACCCATCCATCCCAGTTCGGCGAATTCCGTTTGATGCGCGTGGAACATGTAGTCGCCCGGGTAGCGGAAGGTCGTCTCCAAAATCGCGCGCTCGCCCTGACACAACATCACTGTGTCGGTGTGGTCGTTCACCGCCTGCTGCGTTCCTGTTTTGTACGCGTCGAAGAACATGCCGTGCAGGTGAAAGCTGTTGAGTAAATCAAATTCGGTGATGTTGACCAGGTAAACACGAACGAGGCGTCCCACTTGGACCTTGATCGGATCGGCCATGTAAGCATTCGCCACCGTGTTGACCGCATACACCTCGTTTTCGCTGTCGAAATTCGTGTCGAACCCGTTCATCATCATGACGAGCTCGTCGGCGGGCGCACGGCCGCCACGCGGGTCGATGATGAAGACCCCGTACAGCCCTCGATGGAGATGCCGTTTCAACGGCACGGTGTGGCAGTGATAGAGGTGCAGGCCGGCGGGTTCTGCGTCGAACTCATAAACGAACGACTCGCCTGGAGGAATCTGATGCTCGGGCATCGACCCGTCCATCTCCGGGTGATGCCAACCATGAAAGTGAATCGTGTGCGGATGACTGCCTTGATTGAGGAACCTGACCCGGACCCGGTCGCCTTCGGAGACGCGGATCGTAGGTCCTGGCACCTGACCGTTGTAAGTCCACGCTGGAAACGTTACGCCCGGGGCGATCTCGATTTCTCGATCGACGGCGTAGATTTCGTATTCGCGCACCATCGAGCCGTCAGGTCGCGTCGTCTCGCGATAAAACTTCGACTGCTCGCCCGGAGGCAGATGGTTGAAGTTCCAACTGCGCAGATACCGCACAGGGTCGACCACGACCGGCGCTACACGTCCCACCGTTCCGAGCAAGTGCCCTGATTGGTGAGCGTGATGTAAGTTTTGTGTGACTTCGCTGCCTTGACCTTGAAGGCTCTTCGTCCATGCAGCGACACCCGTCAGTAACGATCCAAAGCCGGCCGCCTGCAGCCATGAGCGACGCGTTAATTGCCAGCGCATGATTTTTTGACCGTTCAAAATCTAATTCAATACAAGCCTAAACGTCAAGGGGTGCCGGTTCGATTCTTGCTAAGATCTTGAGCGCCAGATGCTTCCGTCCAGCACCGTCGAGAACTATCTGAAGGCGATCTTCATCGGCGAGAGCCAGTTGCCGGCCGGGCAGCGGCTGCTTCCAATGGGCCAGCTCGCGGCAGCGCTCACGGTCGCCCCGGGCACCGCGACCACAATGGTGAAAGCTCTGGCGGAGTCCGGCTTGGTCGAATACGAGCCGTACAACGGCGTCCGCCTCACATCCGCCGGATCCCGGCTCGCGGCGTTAGTCCTTCGGCGTCATCGCTTGCTCGAGCTGTTCCTTGTGCAAATGCTCGGTATGCGATGGGACGAAGTTCACGAAGAGGCCGAGCTGCTCGAGCATGTGGTGTCAGATCGCCTCATCGAGCGGATCGACGAAATGCTCGGGCACCCCGAAGTGGATCCGCACGGCGATCCCATCCCGAGCCGCGAAGGCGAGCTCGTACGGCGCGAACTCGACACGCTTCTCTCCTGTCCGATGAACATGTCGGTCACGATCACACGCGTCACCGATCAGGACGCGGCATTCCTGCGATTCATCGAAAACAATTCGCTCAAACCGGGTCAATCGATCGAGGTCGAGGCGCGCGACGAAGTGGCCGACAGCGTCCGGCTCAAGCTGCCGAACGAACGACGAATGACGATCGGCATGCGAGCGGCGTCAAAGCTGCTCGTCGAACTCTCGCGCGACGTTACCTGAAGGGCAGTTCGTAGGAAAAGTACGAGAACACGCCGCCGCTGGTCAGTGCTTCCCTGCGAACAATCGGGACTGCCAGGCCGACGACAACTTGTTTGTTGCCGGGATTCCACGCGTAACGGAAACCCGGTGAGATCGTGAACAGGCCGGTTCGCTCCGCCGCACCCGTTTCCGTCCAGATCGCAAAGGATTCACCGACAACTTCGACGAGCAGATTAAGCGTGGAAGACGCCTGCCAAATTGCGCTGCCCGCGACAAACGGGCTGACCAGCGCGTCCGCTTCATCTCCGAACGTGTCGTGGTCAGCCGGAACAAACGTGAGTCCTCCGTTCCAGTGGAAATACCAATTGCCGCCGCGTTTGCTGAACGGGGCGTTGAATTGCCATCCGATAACGCCGGTGCCAAGCCCGCTGTCATCAGAAGCAAACGGCACAATGAGACTCACACGCGGCGCAAAGGCCGGATGATGATCGGTTTCCTCCAAAACCTGATGTCGATAGTTCACGAACACGTCGCCAATCGACGTGCTTCGTAAAACGCGACCGAAGGGAATCGTGAACGAGAGCTGATGCGTCTGGTTCGGCAGCGGCCATTCTTGCGTAAAAGTTGCGAGCCACTGCCCGCGTTGCCAGCGGTATGTTCCGATGTTCTGAAAGACGCCGGCTTCCTGGTTGAAGGCTTCCTCGACGAGGAACGAGTTATCAAGGATGCCGAACTCCTGTGCGGCGGCCGGTGCGGCGACAGCTATCGTCAGTACCACGAAAATGGCGCGATAAACCATATTTTGACGGCATTATAACTCGATTTTGATGAGTCAAAACCGGCTTAGGCGCCGCGCATGACCGCAGCAAAGCGGTCGACGGTCGCCACCAGGTCGCTCGGCGCCTCCAGAATGTAAGGGGTCTCAGGCGACTGGTTTTCGAACCGCGCAGCCCCGAAGCCATACCGTGCCCAGACAAAGACGCAGCCTGCGTTGCCAGCCGTTTCGAAATCGACCGGCGAATCGCCGACGAGCAGCGCGCCCTCTACCGACGCGCCAACAATGGCGCGCAGTCCGGCGGGATCGGGCTTTCTGCCGAAGGGACCGTCCCCGGCTATGACCACGTCGAAGAATTCGCGAAGGCCGAGTCCGGAGAGCAAGCGCTCTGAATGTGCCAACGGCTTGTTCGTGAGCACCGACATCCGCACACGCGGCGCGAGCAGCGTCAGCATTTCGCGCGTCCCCACGTACGGAATGGTCGTATCAAGAAGGTGCCGATCGTAGATCTCGAGAAAGCGCGGCAGCGCACCGGGTGTATCGGGATCGAGGCCGCCTTCTGTCAGCGCTCGCCGCACCAGGATGCGCGCGCCGTCGCCCACCATCTTGGCGATCTCGGCGAGATCGATCGAACGACCGCCGAAACTCGTCACCGTTTCATTCGCCGACACTGCGATGTCACGCGCGGAATCGACCAAGGTGCCGTCGAGATCAAAGACAACCATCATGCGCCGTAAGTCGCGAAGGAGGTTGGCGTTTCCCACACGGTCACTTTCACAACCGGCAGCCCTTGCTCGCGCGCGTGATCGAAGATGAGACGCGCGATCCGTTCGACTGTGGGGTTGCTGTCGACGATGAAGATCGGTTCTCCCAGTTGCCGCAGCGGCGCGACCAGCGGGTCATCATGGCGAAGGATCATCTTGTGATCGAGCTCGCGATCGATCCACCCCTTCACAATGCGCTTGATGTCGCTGAAATCACAGACCATGTTGCGATTGTCGAGCGTGCCGGTGTGAACCTCGATCTCCGCCGTTGCGTTGTGGCCGTGCGGATGTTTGCAGATGCCATCGTAGTCGAGAAGGCGGTGGCCGTAGCAGAACTCGATTTTCTTGGTGACGGAGTACATTTGGCTCAGATTACACTGAACGCGGATCTGAGGGCCGGCGGCGACACGGTGTCGCGCGTATCCGGTAGACCTAAAGGCCGAGCCATCTCGCTTTCAACGTGGAAACCTTGTTACTGTTATCCGGCGGACTCGACAGCGCCGTGCTACTGGCCCACGAGGCTCAGCACGCGCGCGTGCATCCGCTCTACGTGTCCGTCGGCCTCGCGTGGGAACCAGCCGAGCGCACTGTCATCGTCAGACTCCTTGCGTCGCCCATCTTCGATCGGCAGCTTGCTCCGATGACGACCGTCGAGTTCACGATGCGTGATGTGTACTCGCCTGGTCACTGGGCAATTCGCGGTACGCCTCCCGCCTACGACACACCGGACGAAGACGTGTATCTTTCAGGCCGCAATCTGGTGCTGCTCACGAAAGCCGGCCTGATTGCCGCCACGCGGAAAATCGGGCGCATCGCGCTCGGACCGCTCGCCGCCAATCCATTCCCGGATGCCACGCCGGAGTTTTTTGCCGCGATGGCGAGGACGCTGTCGCTCGGGTTGAATCACGCGATCGAGATCGCGACACCGTTTGCGTCGATGCACAAAGAAGACGTGATTAGAATCGGCAGGTTGCTCAGCGTACCGTTCGAGCACACATTGTCGTGCATGAATCCTGTTGTGAATGGAGACGTGCAGCACTGCGGGTTGTGCAGCAAATGCAGAGAACGCCGCGACGCGTTCGCTCGGGCCGGAGTGGACGATCCAACGCGCTACGCAAGCCGATCGCCGCGCGGGACGGTTGCCTAACTTTCGATACGAATCGACCCGTCTCCGGTTCGCACGCGTAAGACCTTTCCGCCCGCGCCGAGTGTGGTCCGCAGCGACCGGCGACGCTCCTCGCGGTCTTCGCCTTCGCGCTCCGCTTGTTTGACGGCTGGGTGTGTCGACCGTACAGAGCCGTCGCGGGTTTCGGCGTCGAGCTCGGCGTCGAAGTCGCTTGGCAGCGTCAAGACCACGCTTCCGTCCGACGTCTGCAGATCCCAATCGGCCGCCATCCTCGCGTCCGCTTTCACCTGCAGGCGAATACTGCCGTCGCCGGTGTGCGCACGCAAGGCCGAAGGTTTGGCTTCGCCGGAAATGCTACCATCGTCGGTCTCGAGATCGAGGGAGCCTTCGACATCGTCGATGCGAATGGCGCCGTCGCCCGAGCGCAGGATGATATCGCCCGACACACGCGTCGCACGAATACTGCCGTCATGAGTGTTGAGCGCGACTTTGCCGGTCACGTCTTCGACGGAGATTGAACCGTCGTCGCTGCGCGCGCTGATCTGCGACTGTCGGGGCAGCGCGACCCGTAGCCGTGCCGTCGGACCAAATTGAACGCCAATTTGAATGCCGCGGCTATCGTCTCGCGACGGTCCGGCGACCTTCAGCACGATTCTGTTCCCTTCCTGCTCCGCGACGATTTTCATCTCGTCGACAAGGCTCTGCTCCATTGCGCGCTTTTCGACCTCGATTTCCACTTCGTTGCGATCCCACGAGTGGATTTCGATCGCGCCGTCAAAGGTGGCGAGCTCGACCTCGGGGGGACCGGATACGGTGAACTTCTTGGTTTCGCGGGAAACAATACCTTCGGAGTTGAGATTCACCTCGCAGCCTGTGAGCGCCAAGGCAGCTGCGGCCATCAGTACAGATCTCGCGTGCATTTCTCCCCTCCGGTATCTAGACGGATGCGGTACCGGCTGTGTTCCCGCCTCCCTCGCTCGACTCCACAAGCTTAGCGAAGCTTCCTAGACGGCCGAAGGCTGCAAAGGCGGCCGCCAAATCTGCCCGTTGATGATCGTCGCGCGGACGCGCAGCGTGTCGCGCTCCAAGATCGTGAGATCCGCCAGATTTCCGGCCTCTAGGCGACCCATGTCGCGGAGGCGGAGGCGCTGCGCGGCAGTCGTAGCGCACAGTCGGGCCGCTTCCACGACGCTCATTCCTACCTTGTCTACCAGCACACGAAACGCAGCGTCCATGGTGAGCACGCTGCCTGCAAGAGTACCGTCTTCGAGCTCGGCTGTCCGTTCAGTGACGATGATGGGACGGCCCCCGAGGCGGGCGCGGCTGCCGACGGGAAGTCCCGAACCAGCGGTGCCATCGGTGATCGCCATCACACCTTCGACGCCTTTCGCGCGGATTGCCAAGCGCATGAGCGCTGGATGCACATGAAAGCTGTCGCAGATCAGTTCAGCGGCAACCGACTGCGAATCCAACACAGCGGCGGGCACCCCGGGCGCGCGATGTGTCATCGGCGTCATGCGGTTGAACAGGTGTGTGGCGTGCGACACACCCGCGGCGATGGCATCAACAGCCTGCTCATAAGTAGCGCCGGTGTGGCCAATTGAGACGCGATGGCCCGTGGCCGCGAGCTGCGAAACCAGATCGAGACCGCCCTCGATTTCGGGTGCAACGGTCACGATGCCAATTTGCTCGCGCCGGCGCGCGATAAGCGCCAGCACGTCGGCACCGCTGAAAACGGAATCCGTCCCTGCCGTTGGTATGCGCAGGCATTGCAGCGGCTGTGCACCTCTGTATTCAGGATTGATGAAGTTGCTCTCGAGGTGAGCACGTAGCACTCGCGCCCTCGGCATGCTCACAAGGTTCGCGCGAGGCAGTTCGTCGAGCATCGTATCGAGCATCGACGGCGGACAAGCAACCGTTGTGGGACAGAACGCCGTCACCCCGTAGCGCGGAAGCGTCACGGCAATCTTCGTGACGGCGCCGGGGCCATCCAGTACGTCGATTCCTTCGATCCCGTGCACGTGGACGTCGATGAAGCCTGGCACCACCAGCGCGCCCGCCGCCTCAATGGCTGTCGCGCCTTGCGGAAGATCGATCGAGCGCGGCTCAATGGCAGCGATCCGATCGCCTTGGATCAAAACGCTGCCCTCGCCCAACAAACGATCTGGCAGGACAAGCACCGCGCCGGAGATGACGATCATCCTGGCGGCTGGGCCGCCATGCGCGCGGCGCCAATGGCAACGGCGTCTGAACCGAGTGTGGACAGAACGATCCGCACGCGCTCTGCCTGCGCCGGACTCAGTCGCCGGCTACACTCCATGCGAATCGCTTCCAGCATCATGTCGCCAGTTGCGGCGAGCGCTCCGCCGAGCACAATGGCGTCCGGATCGAGGATGGTCGCGAGATTCGATACCGCCATGCCAACGTACTTTGCCGTGTCGCGCACAACCGAAATGCACACCCCGTCATCAGCGCGTGCAGCTTGAAAGACCAGTTCGGCCGTCAGCCGACCCAAATCGCCACCGACCTGATCGACGACGACCGAACGATCGCCGGACTTGACACGCCACACCAGCCGGCGCACGATTCCGGCCGCCGCGATTTCAGCTTCGAGTCCGCCGAACCGGCGGTAGTCTTCGCGCTCCACTGGATTCAGCGTCAACCAACTGACCGACGACGCGTATCCATGCGCGCCGCGCAGGAGTTCGCCGCCGACGATGACGCCGGCGGTGACGTGTTCACCGATCGCGAAGGTGATTACGTCTTTCACGCCGCGCGCGGCACCGCACCACGTCTCAGCAACGGCGGCAGCCGACCCGGATGGCACCATCGTCGGGTAGATTCCAGGCAGCGCATCTGCGGCCGCGGAGACAATCTCTTTCGACGGAGGTTCTCCTGGACTTGCGGTAGCAACACCAGCGGTGCTGATGTCGCTCCCCGCGGTGGAACGTGTTTGCTTCACCGCCTCACGTAGCGCCGGCGCTAACCCGCCTGCCGCGATCGGCTGATCGGCGCGAGCGAGCACTTGCCCGGCGCCGCTAACGATTACGGCGCGGATCACCGAGTCGGTGAGGTCGAGTCCGAGCGTCATTGAGTCCTAATCATGACGAGGAGATCAGGAGCGATTCGAGGGACCAGGGAGACCGATTCTAACTCAGCCGGTGCCCAGTTCGGGAAAAGCCTGCAGTTTCGTTTTCTCCAACGGCAGCGCCACCGTCGTGGTCCCTCCTGCTCGAAACAGCTCCAAATCAAGTCGTTTGAGCAGCTTTTGCAGCCCTCGCTCGTCGGGCGCCGAGATCACGACCACGCCGCTGGTTTCCTCAGGGGGAAACGCGTCGTCATCCAGATAGTCACGATCGAGCGTGATCAACGTGCGATGGAGTTGCCGAGCAAGCCGGAAATGTTCGATATCGCGCGCACGACGCAAATCAGGATGTTCGAGGACAAAGAGGACGTCCCATCCGAGCGTGACTCGCATGTAGCCGACCAGCCCCGCAGGGACGTTGGCGTCGGCATAAACACGCGGGCCCTCGGCGACGTCGTCCGCCACGGGCGCAAGCTCTGACCAGAGGGTGCCCATAACCGATCCACCCCTCAATTCACTTCGTTACCAATGGTGGCATCGACGTGATCTGGCTGTATGGGCCGAAAGACGGCGGCTTTCGCGCCCGCTCGCGCCGTTGGCGCCATCCACTCAAGTGGCTCCGGGACTAACTGCGCGTGAGAAGCGCTTTTCGCTTTGCCGTGGACGATTTTGCCGGCGCCGGCTTGCGCGCTTTGACGGCTTCGGACTTGAGCGCCGCAACGAGCGCATCGCGTTTGTGCACGAGGCTCTTTCGTCTTCGCCTGCCGTTCTTATGCGCGCACGCGTATTCAGCGAACAACGGAAATGCCAGGGTTGAATCGGCGTAGGTCACGACGGTGTCAGGAAGCACGCCCGGATTCACTTTCCCCCAACTGACCGCTTCGGACGGCGTCGCACCCGAGAGACCGCCCCACACTACTTGATCCGTGGTGATCTGAATGAAATAGTCGTTGCCACCTTTGGGAATGCCGTAGACCTCCCACAACGTGGGTTGACCCTGCAAGTAAAAGTTCTTCGGCGACCCGCCGCCGAGAATCACGCAACCGTTCTTGTCGCCGGCCAAAATGATGGCGCAAATCTCATTGACGTCTTTGTTCGGATTGATCATGAGCGTCCCGCCGTGCATCAATTCGTGGAACGCCATGTTCATTCCGATCGAGCTATCGCCGGGAGACGACGTGTAGATTGGCACACCGAATTTTGCGGCGCTCGCGACCACCGAGTATTCCTCACAGCGCGGATGCGCGCGGCGCACATATTCACCCAGTGCGTAATGGAACTCAGCGCTCGACACCGCGCCGTCAAGCTCGCTCTCGGCAAGGAATTCGCGAATGAACGCGTCCGTGTCGAGCAGCACTTTTGAGGGGAACAGCACGTCGTAGATCCGGATCACGCCCTGCTCGTACAGCACGCGATCATCGAGGAACGGCGAACCGCGATGCAGCGTGAAATTGAGCGCGTAGTGGAGATCGTGATAGAGATTGGCGCCCGTGCTGATGATGAAATCGATCAAACCACGATCCATCAACTCAATCACGCAACCGCCCAGGCCTGCGGGCGTCATCGCGCCGGCGATCGTCAAACCGATCGTGGTGTCGTGCTCCTTGGCGAGCATTTTGTCGCAGTAGATACGGCACGCCTCGCCCAGACGAGCCGCGTTGAACGCCTGAAACCCCTCATCTATCAGCTGTGTGATGTCGGTCCCGCCGCGCGGGCGGTAGTAGCGAATCGGTTTGCCGGAGAGGAACGATTTGGCCGATTTTTGGGGCGATCCTGGTGATCGGTGAGGCATGTCTCCCTCGTTAGAGTAGCATTGCGCTGTGACCGAAGAGGTGGTGATTGCGATAGCCATTGCTGTCGCGCTGGTCCTGCTGCCGCTGATGTTTTTCTGGTGGAAAGGACGTCCTTTTGCGGAAGGCGACGTCTTTCGCGCGAGTCGTTTGTCACGAGGAAATCTGCTGATGCCGACGCAGGTTCTGATCACGCCCACCAGCGTGGTGCACTACACGCCTGAGATCGTCGGCAAGCGGGAGCACTCCATTCACATGGCCCACGTCGCGTCAGTCGGGATCGACACGAACATGCTGTTTTCCGACGTGGTAATCGAAACGAGCGGCGGCGCCAGCCCCGTGAAATGCCATGGACACCACAAGAAGGATGCGGTACGGATGAAGGCACTCATCGAGCAGTATCAGACCGCGTATTACCGAGGTGCTTCACACGATAGGGCATCTACCTAAAAGAAAGGGCGCTAAGCTCATCAATCAGCTAAACTCAACTTTCCGCCAAACCTTAGAACGAGCACCTCGTGGATGATCTGATCTTTGCGGCGAAACGCGCCACTGCTGGTAACCAGCGAGGAGAGCACGACTCAGAGGCGCGATTCCGTACCCTCGTCCAGTCGCCGCTTCGCGCTGGCATCCTCAGGTTCCTGAGCGCTCGGCCGGACGAATCGTTCGACATCGAGTCGCTGATGCAGACATTTGGGCGCATGCGTCTGGATGTCGACAACTGCGTACGGGAACTGGTCGAATTTGGGGTCGTCAAGAGGTTGACCGGCGAGCCAGAAAAGTACCTCGCCGCTCGTCCAGAGACCGACGTGATGGTGCGCCTGCTCGACACGTTCCTCGAACGCCGCGCAGACGTCGGCATCGAGGACACCTCGCCATCGGTACTGCGGTTCCGGGAAATGATCGGCCGCGACGAGAAGATGGTTGCGATCTTCGAGTGGATCCGCACCGCGGCCAAGTCGGACATCTCAGTGCTGATTCTCGGGCCAACCGGGTCGGGCAAAGAGCTCGTCGCACGGATGATCCACGAGTTGTCGCGCCGCGGAACCGAGCGGTTTCAAGCGGTCAACTGCGCTGCCCTGCCAGACACTCTCTTTGAATCGGAGATCTTCGGCTACGAAAAAGGCGCGTTCACAGGCGCGCACGATCGAAAGCCGGGCCGTCTGGAGTTGGCGAACGGCGGCACGCTCTTTCTCGATGAAATCGGCGATCTCTCCCTCGTGGCGCAAGCGAAGTTGCTGCGCGTGCTCGAAGAGCGGCGTTTCGAGCGTCTTGGCGGCAATCGATCGATCTCAGTGGACTTCCGATTGATCTCGGCGACCAATCGTCCGCTCGATTTGTTCCTGCGCGAAAGCCGCTTTCGTGAAGACCTGTATTACAGAATCAACGCGTTTGCGATCCGTCTCCCATCGCTTCGCGAACGCGCGGTCGACATTCCCGTTCTCGCGCATCGGTTTTTGGCGCGCTATTGCGCGGCCAATGGGTTGCCGCTCGATGCGAAGCAGTTTGCGACTGAAGCCCTCGATCTGCTTTCCAGCTATCACTGGCCGGGCAACATCCGGGAGCTGGAAAGCACCGTGTCACGCGCCGCACTGTCTGCTCCTGACCGCGTGATCCGCGAAAGGGACATCGAATTCCTGCATGGCCGCGTGGCGCGGCCCGAAGAAGAGAGCAGCAGTCGGCTTCCGTCGTTGCGCGATGCAGAGCGCGCCCACATCATCCGAGTGCTCGAAGCGGTGCATTGGAACAAGCTCGAAGCTGCGCGAATTCTGGACATCAGTCGCGGCACGCTCTACCGGAAAATTGATGAGTATGGCCTTGAGCCCGCGGCTGCCACGGCCGCCCGACGGCGAACGCGTCCGCAACCCGCTCACTGAACGCTAACCTCTTGCAGTTTCGTAATTTGGATTCATAGCTGCACGGCGTTGCCCTGTCGCGTAGTTCTGTGGCAGTTGCGCCTTGTTTGCGACTCGAACGTAAGTTATTCTCGCCGAGTTCGCCGCCTCATCCGCGGCCCGTGGCTTGCCTGAAGGTCCCTGGTTCGACCATTCGAACTGATGAGCTCTTTGGCCCTCAATGCTCGCGTCTACGTCGCGTCCGTCATTGTCATCGGAGCGTTGCTGGTTGCGTTTCTCGGGCCGCGCGCGACGTTTGATCAGCCGCTTCTCTTCGCGGCGTTGCTGCTGCTCTCTGCCATTACTTCCGCATTCAAAGTCAGCCTGCCGCTCGCCAAGAGCGGTTCGACGCTGTCGGTTTCTTACGCGGTTGATTTCCTCGCGCTGCTGATGCTTGGCGCCAACGAGACGATGCTCGTCGCGATTGCGAGCGCGTGGAGCCAGTGCACGTTCAAGATGAAGACGCGCAATCCGCCATATCGCACGCTTTTCAGCATGGCATGTCTGGCGATCACAGTGCAGGCGGCGGGATGGTTGTTTTTAGAGTTGGGCGGCACGCCCGGACGCCTGGGCGCGACGGCGGCAGGCATGGCGCGGCCCCTCGTCGGCGCCGCGATGATCTATTTCACTCTCAACACCGCGCTGATCGCCGGAGCGATTGCCGTGGCGACGCGTCAGTCGGTCTTGCGCGTGTGGAATCAGAATTTCCTGTGGAGCGGTCCGAGTTATTTCGTTGGCGCCGGCGTCGCTGCGGCAGCGCAATGGGTGATGCTGGGATCGGGCCTGTGGTGGCTCGCGCTGCTCTTGGTCGCACCGATCATCCTCACGTATAAGAGCTACAAGATCTACATGGGGCGCATCGAGGATGAACGGCGCCACGTGCAGGAGATGGCAGACCTGCACCTCGCCACGATCGAAGCGCTCGCGCTCGCGATCGACGCCAAAGATCAAACCGCGCAGACTCATATTCGGCGCGTACAGGTCTATGCGGCGGGCCTGGCAAGGCGGCTCGGCATGGCGGACAACGAGATTCAGGGTGTGAAGACGGCGGCGCTCCTGCACGACATCGGAGAGCTCGCCGTGCCGGAGTACATCTTGTCGAAGCCGGGGCCGCTCACGCAGGAAGAGTTTCAGAAGATTCGTATTCACCCCCAGGTTGGGGCGGAGATCATCAGTGCGGTGCCGTTTCCGTATCCGGTCGCGCCGCTCATCCTGAGCCACCATGAGCGCTGGGACGGCAAGGGCTATCCGCAAGGACTCAAGGGCGCGGAGATTCCACTTGGGGCCCGCATCCTCTCGGTCGTCGACTACTTCGACGCGCTCACGTCGGAGCGCCCTTACCACCGCGCGATGACGCACGACGCGGCGCTCGGCCTGCTGCAGCAAGAGGCGGCTAAAGCGCTCGATCCGGCGGTGGTGCAGATGTTCATCAAGAATCTCGCGCAGCTTGCCGATGAGGCAGAGAGCCTTGACGTCGCGCCCGGTCGGCGGCTGTCGCTCGAAGTGGCGTCCGAACGCGGACGTCCGGCCGTCGGCTTTCAACCCGAAAGCAAAGGTACGACGGTTTTCGAAGACATCGCTCACGCGCATCGCGAGATTTACGCGCTCTACGAGATTGCGCAGACGATGGGCACCAGTCTCGGTGTCTCCGACACCATGGCGCTGATCGCCTCAAAGTTGAGCAGCCTGGTGCCCTTCACGTCGTGCTCGCTGTTCCTGTACGACGAGGAAGGCGAAACGCTGCGCTGCCGCTTTGCCACCGGAACCGAAGCAGACGTGATCGGCTCGATGACGGTTCGCAGCGGACAAGGCCTCACGGGTTGGGTCGCACGTAATCGGCGGCCGCTCGTCAATGCGCGCCCGAGCGCCGATTTTGAAGCCGCGGGTGTCACCGCACGCGCCACTATGCTCCAGTCCGCGCTCGTGGCGCCGCTCGTCTTCAACGATCGCTTCATCGGAACCCTCGCGGTGTATCACTCTAAGCCCGACTTCTACACCGACGATCATCGGCGCCTGCTCGACCGGGTGTCGGAACAAGCGTCAGCTGTCATCCACAACTCGATCGTGTTCGAGCAAACGCAGGAGGACTCGCTCACCGACCCGCTCACCGGCCTGCCCAATACCCGTTTCATGTTCATGCACCTCACGCGCGAGCTCGCGCGCGCGGAACGCGTGAAGTCCGAAGTGGCGCTCCTGGTGATGGACCTCGACAACTTCAAGGACATCAACGACAGCCACGGCCACCATATCGGCGATCGCGCGCTGCGCGAAGTGGCCGCCGTACTGCGAAGCGCCATCCGTCCGTACGACATCTGCGTTCGCTACGCCGGCGACGAATTCATCGTGGTGTTGTCCGGATGCGGGCAGGACGAGGCCGAGCGCAAGCGCGGCGAACTGCAGCGCGCGGTGGATCAAGTCATCTTCGAAGCGCGTCCAGGACGGCGTTTGCCGATTGCGATCAGCGTGGGCGCCGCAATTTACCCGCAGGACGGCGAAAGTTACGAAGCGCTCCTCGCCACCGCGGACAGCCGCATGTACCGCGATAAAACGCGTCGCAAACAGCAGCCGCCCCTGCACTCAGTCGCGACCGGGACGGAAGGCCGCGCCGGCAGCGATCACGTTGCCCTGCAGGAACCGACCGAGATCGACATACAACGCGCGACCATCGGTCTCTTGTAGCAGCATTGACGTTCCACCTGTAGCGGCCAGCCTTCCGAACAGCGGGCCGATGCCCTGATACGATCGCCCGGTGCGCGTCCTCCAGGCCCGCGAAGTTCTCCATTCGACGCCTCGCACGCGCATCACTCGCTTCGATCTTGGCGCCGAACCGTTCTCCTTTACCGCCGGCCAGGCCATCGTCGTCGGTCTGCATGGCGGCACGCTTCGCAAGCCGTATTCGATTGCCTGTTCGCCGCGCCAGGCTGCGCGCACAAATCAACTGGAGCTGCTCGTTCAAATCGACGACGCCGACCTGGCCAATCCGCATTTGGAACGGCTGATGCCAGGGGCGCTCGTCGATGTGGAAGGCCCGTTCGGCACCTTCGGCATTCCCGAAGACGCCACTGAGCACGATGTGCTGTTTGTTGGCGGCGGCACGGGCATAGCGCCACTACGATCGATGATGTGGGACATGATCGAGCGACAGCCATCCAATCATCTGGCGTTGATCTACAGCGCACGCAGCGTTGACGAAATCGCTTATCTCCATGAGCTGCGCCGGCTCACCGACGAACGACGTGTCGATGTCCGGTTGACCGTGACGCGTGACGGACGGGAAAGCTGGTTGGGACCCCGCGGCCGCATCGACGCCGCGCTCGTACGCTCCGTTGTGCGAACACCGGAAACGCGGTGCATGCTGTGCGGTCCGCCCTCGATGGTTGCGTCGGTGAGCGAGTTGTTACGTGGTGCAGGCGTGGAGGACGATCGAATCCTGACGGAGACGTTTACATCCCCATAGCGTGATACCCGGCATCGACCATGAGCACTTCGCCCGTGATTCCGCGGCTTGCGTCGCTCAAGAGAAACACCGCTGCGTCACCCACCTCGGATTGTTCGATGGTTCGCTTGAGCGGCGCGCGCTCACGCACGATGCCGAGCATG
Source organism: Acidobacteriota bacterium (assembly GCA_046727855.1). Lineage (GTDB taxonomy): Bacteria > Acidobacteriota > Vicinamibacteria > Vicinamibacterales > UBA2999 > DASPWV01. The sequence continues at coordinate 1,350 of JBKPDL010000186.1, read as the reverse complement.
GTCGAGAAGCCGCCAATGCCTGCGGCAGCGAGCGTCTTCACCGGTCCGGCAGATATCGCGTTTACCCGGATGTTCTGCGCGCCCAGGTCGGCGGCCAGATAGCGTACCGACGACTCGAGCGCCGCTTTGGCGACCCCCATCACGTTGTAGTTGACGAACACTCGATCGCTTCCCAGATATGTCAACGTCACGATGCTGCCGCCGCCACGCGCCTGCATCAGAGGTTTGGCGCCCCGGGCGAGCGCGATGAGGGAGTACGCGCTGATGTCCAGAGCCAGCTTGAAGCCCTCCCGCGAGGTTTGCACGAAAGGATTGGTGACGTCGTCGCGATTCGCGAACGCCACGCCGTGGACGAGGAAATCGAGTCCGCCGTGCTGCTGTTGAATGCGGTTGAACACGGCGTCCATTTCAGCATCGTTCTGAACGTCGAGCGGAAGCACCTGCGGTTTGGGGGTAAGTGACTCGGCCAACTCGTTGACGTGCTCTTCGAACCGGCCTTGATACGTGAGAATTATCGTGGCGCCTGCATTCGCCGCGGCTTGCGCGATCCCCCAGGAGAGCGACCGCTTGTTTGCGACCCCGACTATCAGGCCGATTCTGCCCGAAAGGTTCGCCATCCGCGGTTAGCGCTTTTTGCCGCCGCGCCTGGACCCGCCCATGCGATTACCGTTGGCCCCGCCGTGCCCGCCGTGACCACTAGGCCGGCCATGTCCGTTCGACCGCTGACCGTGCCCCCCGCGACCGAACCTCGCCGGCCCATTCGTACCGTGACTTTGGTGCTGACCGCGGCGGCGCCCGCTGCCAGCGTGGCGATTACCGCGACCCATAGGCTGCCGGATCGTGAACTCAGGTATTGCGCGGGCCGGCGGCGGTGTTCCCTCGGGACGCGGTAGCGCGGCGCGAATCAATTGCCGCCGGAACGGTCCATCGACAACACGCTCTTGTCTGTCCTCAACGTCCGGTTCATGCGGCGGAGCAGTTTCCGCAGCCGTCGCCGCGGGGTCGTCGCCGTTGCCGTTGGCAACGTCACTGAGCGGCTGGGCGGCAGCGACCGGTTGAGCCAGCGGAGCCTCTATGGGTTCGTCGAGCACAATGTCGGGCTGTTCGTCGAGGGTGTCGGGAAGGTAGGGTGGGCGCGTCGGCGCTTGCAGTCCATCGAGCACTTGCTTGAAAAGCGCCGGCGCCTTCTTCTTTCGTTGCGGCGGCACTTTCGCCTGCTTGTACTCGTGTTCTGCGTCGCAGACGACGCAGCGGGTTTGTTTGATGTTGTCGTCGATCATCGCCACGATGGCGTGATCAGTAACGCGGCGCTCGCGCGGACAGTAATCGTCCAGCACGTCGCCGGGCCGA
>JBKPDL010000185.1:0-15285 GCA_046727855.1 Acidobacteriota bacterium | reverse complement strand
CGGCTTCGATACGCGCGACGTGGCCATGATCGTCTTGACTGCACCGCTAGATCCGGCGCGTGCGCCATTCTGCCTTCCGTCGGGCTCGTCGACACGTTGCCGATGAAGTCCGAGATCGATCTGATCGGGTACGGGGTCCAGGACTTTGACCGCGGCGGGGGTCCTCCGGAGGTCAGCGATCAGCACGCCGACGCCAACGGATCCGCCTACCGCTCGAACGAGTCGGCGTGAGACGGCCCGCGCGGCGATGGGGAGCGGCGCGTCGAACGGCAGCGACACGGCGACGCAGCGCACCGTCGCGGAACCGCAGCACCTCGTTTCTCCGGCCAGACGCCGGTTGCGCCTGCCCCGTACGTGCTCCTTGCGTCAGCGCGCCCGGATGACTCCTGTGACTTCAACGTGTACGCGAACGCCGTCGATCTCGGTGGGCAGCTCCGTGCCGGGGCCGAGTGGCTCGCTCAGGTTTATCTTGATGGCGTACTGTCCGTCGACTCGGGTGATGCCTACTCCGACAACCGCGCCGATCGTTCCGAATCGCTGAAGCGCCGTCTGTTTTGCTGCTTGTGCCTTCTCCAACGAGACCTCAGGCATGGCTCCCCATCATCGCGCCGTCTGCGGTCTAGAACAAGAGCGTTGACTTCAAGTCCTTCAACACGCGGTGAATGGGGTTGGCGTACGTCAACCCGAGCCCGTTCGAGCCGCCAGCATCGCTGCCCGCGAACAGCAGCGCCACAGCTTCCATCCCCGCGTTTACGATAAGGGATCCGCTGTCGCCGCCGTCGCTGAAAGTCTGCTCTCCGACACCCTCGATCTCGATTTGATTGTCAAAGCGGAGATTCCCCAGGTGATAGTTGACGACGAGATTGTCGTAGACAACTGCCCCACGGTTATCGTGTCACCGCGAGATCAGTGTTGGGTGGTCTGCACCACGAGTACGCGCTTCGCCCCCTCGCGGCATGACTTTATTCCGGATCACAGCCCTTCTAATTGTTGCCAAGTTTCGGCGGCCAGAACACGCTGCGTGGGTACCACAACTTCCGCTTCCATTATCGGAATCTGCTGGTGGTCAGCGCCGAGTCTCGATGGGCGCTCTTCAGGCACGTGGATGCCGCGGTGTTCTTCGACGCGGGCAATGTGGCGTCACGAGCCAGGGATCTGAATCTCGACAAGACAGCGTACCGCGCCGGGCTGCCCGTGCATACCGGGAGGTCGACGTTCGGCCGAGTGGACGTCGGTCACAGCCGCGAGGGGTGGCGCGTCTGGTTCAGGCTCGACGATCCATTCCGGCTGGCCAAGCGCGCTGAGCGCGAGGAGATCATCCCGTTCGTGCCGTGACGTCGCCGGGGCAGCCTGTCGTCCTCGCGTGAGATCACGGCGTAGGCGATGCTGCGCAAAAGCACGCGCGAGTCGGGATACACGCGTGCGGATGCACGAGGCCGTCGTCCGGCCCCATCGGCTCGGCGGTCCGTAGGCACCAGAAGACCGCGTTGGGGTAATAACCGCTCTCCCACCGCACCGGTTCTCCGTACACCACACCCGCACCTTTCGCGCGCAGATGTCGACATACGGCAGGAACCGCGTCGGTGCTCGACATCATGCCGGGCCTGCCGGCGCGTCCGCGGCCGCGAGAATCGTGCGGCGCACGACCGTCTCGAGCACCGGCACTTTGTACGCGTTCTTCGCCAGCGGCGTAGCGCCGGCCACCGCGGCCCTGGCGGCCTCGCGCGCTACGCCTTCGGTGACTCGCTTACCGTGCAGGATCCGCTCGCTCTCGAGGGCACGCCGTGGTGTGGGCGCCACCCAGCCGAGAACGATAGTGGCGTCGCGAACTGTGTCTGCTTCGGTCGTCAAGATTACGGCGACATCGCAGATCGGCCAGTCGTAGCTCTCACGCTCGGTCTGCTTGTGATAGGCGGCGCGCGTTGCAGCAGGCGGCGAGGGAACTCTGACGCTCGTGAGCACTTCGTTCGGCCCGATGTCCGCATCTCGATCGCGTGCGGCGTTGGGTGGCAATAGAAAGTCCTTCACAGGCACCGAGCGCGACTGGCCGCTTTCGCCCGTAAGGACCACTGCAGCGTCGTAGGCGACGAGCGCCGTCGCCGGCGTGGACGCGTGCACCATGGCGGAGCGTGCGTTGTCGAAGATGGCGTGGTATTGATTCTCGCCCTCACGTGCTGCAGCCGCCGGATCGGCGCCTTCTCGATGGAAGAACTCACTGCGGAAATACCAGCAGCGCGGCCGCTGCAGCAGGTTACCGCCGATGGTCGCGGCGTTCCGCACTTGCGGTGTTGCGGCGTGCCGGGCGGCGTCCGCCAGCGCCGGAAAACGCCGGAGAACCTCCGGCGCCGCCTCGATCCGCGCCAGCGTGACCAGCGCCCCCAGTGTGAGCGCGCCGGTGTCGTCGACCGCAATCCGATCGAGCCCAGGGATCGTTTTGAGATTGACGACACGCGACGGCCGGACGATTCCTTCTTTCAGGAGGTCCACCAAGTCGATGCCGCCGGCCTTCGCCACCACGGGACCACCAGGGCCTCCCGCGGCGAGCATCGACGCGGCGTCCTCTACCGACGTCGCGTCTATCCATTCGAAGCTTTGCATGGGGATTCTCCGTGGCGAGCTCCAGTGTCTACACGCTCAGCGCCTGAAGTACATTCGCCGGCGTCATCGGCAGTGTGCGAATACGCTTCCCGGTCGCGTTGTAGAACGCGTTGGCAATAGCCGCCGCCGTCGCGACGTTCGAAGGCTCGGCGACGCCGCGCGCATCGGTCGACGACTGTCCGGTCAGCTGCTCGAGGAGATGAACCTCGATGACAGGGACTTCCCACGAGCCCACGATTTTGTATTGGTCGATGTTCGCATTCAGTTGCAGACCCGACCTGGCGTCGAGGTGCCGTTCTTCGTAGAGCGCGTAGCTCAAGCCCTGGATGACGCCGCCGTAAACCTGGCTCTCCGTCAACATCGGGTTGATCGGTCGGCCGCAATCGTGCACGGCGACGATGCGCTGCACCTTGACGGCGCCGGTTTCGACATCGACGAGGACGTCGGCGAACTGCACGCCGCCGATGCCATGCTTGCCGATTGCATACTCGGACGTGACGATGCCGTAGCCGTCGTAGTCGTCGGGGCGGTCCGCGAAGTACGAGAGCTCCGTGATGTTCAGTTTCCTGATGGCATCCTCGAACGGGAGCCAGGCCTTCGCGTTCCCCGGCACGCCGACATGCCCTTCGGCAAAGACGATCGCGTGCGGCTGCACGTCCAGCAGCGGCGCCAGTCGCCTCGCAAGGTCGCGCGCCGCACGATGCGCCGCGTTTCGAGCGGCCGGCGTCAACGAGCCGGTCACTCGGCTGCCGCCCGATGCGGGACCGGTTGGATACCGCGTGTCGCCGATGTGACTGGCGATCTGGTCTGCACGAAGCGCGAGCTCCTCGGCCACCACCTGCGCCAGCACTGTTCGTGTGCCCGTGCCGACATCCTGCGCCCCATTGAAGGCTTCAACCGACCCGTCGCCGTTGATGCGCACCTCGCACGATGTCGCGCGGTGAATGACTGATACCCAATGAGACTGCGCCACGCCGAGGCCGCGCTTGAGTGGCCCCGCGTCCGCGCCTGCTTTGCGCCGCGAGCTCCAACCAAATTTCTCGGCACCGCGGTGGCGCTGTACTCGGCGCGCGCGGGAATCCTCACTGCCGCTCGTGTCGATCGTATCGCGCAGCGCGATCGGATCCATCGCCAGCCGCTCGGCGAGCTCGTCGAGCGACTGCTCGAGGCCGAAGATACCCTGCACCTGTCCTGGCGCCCGAAATGCGGCGCACGGGCCGGCATTCGTGAACACGTCATACTGATCGGCGGTCACATTCGGACAGGGGTACATCATCGCGTGCGCAAAGCCGACACCCGCACCTGCCGCGACGCCACCCGTGCCGTAGCTTTCCAGCTTGATCGCCGTAAGCGTGCCATCGCGCCTCGCACCGATGCTCAAACGCTGGAAGCTGTCAGGCCGGTTGCCCACCGCCACATGCTCCTCGCGTCGATCGAGCATGAGCCGCACGGGCAGACCTGTCTTTCGGGACAAGCTGATCGCCAGCAGCCCTAAGTTGCCGATGCCGAACTTGGCGCCGAATCCGCCTCCGGTGAAATCACTGATGACTCGCACCCGGTTCTTGGGCAAGTCGAAGATCTCGGCGGCCTCATCGCGCACGCTCATCGTGAACTGCGTCGAGGCGTAGATGATCAATTCATCGTCACGCCAATCCGCCACCATACCGTGTGACTCCAGCGGCACGTGCGTCTGCACCTGCGTGCGATACTCCGCCGTGACGACGACGTCGGCGTCTCCGAGACCTTTCGCGACATCGCCTCTCGGCAAGCCGAAGATCATGCCGGTATCGGGGCCGCGGATGTTGCCTCGCTGCGGCAGGCCGAGCGTCGCGCCGCCACCACCCGCCGTCGCCGCTTGTTCGGTTGCGCCCGGAAAGACGAGCGGTGCGTCGTCCTTCATCGCTTCGTCCAGCGTCGTGACGTGCGGCAAAGGCTCATACGTGACCGTCACCAGCGCCGCGGCCTCATCGGCCGCGCGCTGGCTCTCTGCCGCCACGGCCGCAAGCGGCTGCCCGAGATATCGGACGACTGGATACCGCGCCTTTCCCTCGACGTTCGGGTCGCGGAGTTGCGCGCTTTGCAGCTGCCGGTCGAGCACGTGTACCGCGCGAACACCTGGATACTTCTCCGCGGCCGACGTGTCGATTGTTACGACGCGGCCGTGTGGTATCGAGCTGACGACTCGGCGCGCGTAGAGCATACCGGGCAGCTGGACGTCGAAGGTGTAGCGAGCCTTGCCGGTGACCTTCTGAACGGCGTCCATTCTCGGCAGGCGCTGGCCGATAACTTTCAGCTTCGCGTTCTCAGCCAGTGGTGGGGGCTCGTCGGCGGGCACGCCACGAGTGACCTGCTCGACCCGATCGCCGATGATTCCGTACGCCAACTCCTGCTGACGTGTAGCCGGCACGCTCATCGCGCACCTGCCTCGCTCGTCGCCCCGGCCCTGACGTGCTCCGCTGCGGCGAGCGTCGCGTTGAAAATGTTGGGATACGTGCCGCATCGACAGAGATGCCCACTTACCGCCGCCTTCACATCGTCCAACGTGCAATGAGGATTGCGATTGACGAGCGCAGCGCAGCTCATCACCATGCCCGGCGTGCAGAACCCGCACTGCATTGCGTCATGGTCGATGAACGCCTGCTGAACCGGATGCAGCGTGTCGCCGTCGGCGAGTCCCTCGATCGTCGTAATGTTCCGGCCGCGCGCATCGAAGGCGAGCGTCATGCAGCTCGATGCCACTTCGCCGTCGAGCCATACGGTGCACGCCGCGCAGGCGCCTCGGTCGCAACCGATTTTCGTGCCGGTCAGACCGAGCTGGTCGCGCAGCACCTGCACGAGTGTGGTGCCGGGATCGACTGCCACGCGCACCGTGCGCCCATTGACCTGCAATGCGAGAAGGACGGCGTCGGGCCCAATCGCTCGCCTCGCGTCTTCCGTCACGACGCGTACGTCAACGGCAACATCGTTGAGGAAAGTCACATCGTCGGCCATCTGGTGCTCCTTACAGGTGGAGGCTCGAAGAGGATGCGTAGGACGTACGGATTCAGAGGGGCAACGGACAGATCAAAAGCTTATACGGATTCACGTGAGTCTGTCGACGATCGAGATCCGGTGAATCGCGTGAAGCGCTCGTCACGCGTACGTGGTCAAGCTGGACCGAGACCGCGCCGGCGTCACCGATCGGGGTCTCTGTGTAACGAGCCGCGCTCTGTCACAATCCATTCCCGGATATAGCCCGGACAGTTCGCCAGCGTGACACCGCTGGACTTGGAAATGCTGCACTGCGTACGTTCGGACGCTTCAATGCGAAGGCCGGCGCTAGCGTTGGACAACCGTCTCCAACCGCATGAGCTCGCCGAAGTGCGATTCGAGCTGGAACGAGCAGCCTTCGCCTGTTTGCGCAACGGTGACGCCGGCGAAGAGAAGGAGAAGGGTGATACGCACTCCGCGGCTCTCCTTTGCGCGAGTGTGTTGTCGAAGACGTTAGTGCAGACGAGATGGTAGCACCGGCTGTGGCGACGTCGAGCATTTGCGGCGAGCGCCGGACGATGTTACGCAGCGGCGGTCGGAAACGTAATCTGGGTTGATGATCGACGGTCCCTTGCCCTCTCGTTGGGCTCCACGACTTCGAAGCATTCTCCGCATCGTCGCCGCGTTCCTGTTCATGGCGCACGGCACTCAGAAGCTGTTTGCGTTCCCCGTCAACCAGCCGCGACCGGTCGTCGATTTGATGTCGCAAGCCGGTTTGGCCGGCGTCCTCGAGACGTTTGGCGGGGCGCTCCTGCTGTTGGGACTCTTTTCGCGACCGGTCGCGTTTATCCTCGCGGGCGAAATGGCGGTCGCGTATTTCCAGGCGCATGCGCCTCGCTCGTTCTGGCCCGTGCTGAGTGCCGGTGAGCCCGCGGTCTTGTTTTGCTTCTTGTATCTGTACCTCGCGGCAGCAGGGCCGGGACCGTGGAGCCTCGACGCTCTGTGGCGGCGCCGCCCGTAGTCGTTTGCGGGCCGGTCTCGCCCGGCGCTTTCGCAGAAAGGCGATCGGTCTACAGCGTAGCAGGCTGCCCTCGACTGATATTTCAATCCATTGGGCTCGTGGTAAGTGCTCGACGACCACGAACACCGGGATGGTGTATAACCAGCGCTCATCCCCGAGAACACCGTGGCTCGTTTTCCCGTACACCGCGTCGCTCTCGTCCTCGTGCTCGTATGGCCTTCGCTAGTGCAAAGCCACCAGCCGGCCAGTCCAGACGCCGATCTGTATCGCATCGACCTGCTGCCAGCCGTCGACATCGCATCGGGCTCGGGCACGGCGCAGCTGCTCGCCCCGTCGTCGCCGTTCGGCGTCGCCGTGACGCCGGCCGGTGAACATGTCTACGACGTGTTGTTCGAGCTGCGAGATCTGCCTGACGCTGGATCACTCGGGCCGTATAGCGCATTCGTGGCATGGGCGACGACCCCGCAGATGCATCCGCTCGTGAAGCTCGGCGAAGTGCGAAACGGGACGACCAAACTCGGACGTGTCGCCTTCGACCGCATCCTGATTCTGATTACGGCCGAACGCTCGGCTGCTTCTTCCGAGCGAAGCGGCCGCATGGTGCTGCGCGGCACGTCGGCCAGCGTGCGGATGCAGCCGCATGATTTGGCGTTCCTCTTGGCAGGGTTCCTCGACAAGTCAGCGGCGCCGCCAACCGATCACGCGCATCAAGGCGCGGGCGCAGCGTCCGAGGGCTGGACGACAGCGCCTCCGATGCATCCCGCGGTGACGATGCCGCCGGAACTGATGACGCTGCGGCCGGACGTCTCGCCGTATGCGCCTGCCGCAACGAGCGACATCCCGTTGGCGCGCCCGCGCGAGCTGCTCCGGCTCCGCGACGGCGACACACTCAACCTCACCGCCGCGCCGGTTCGTCGCGTGCTGTTCGGCCGCACGGTGACGATGCTCGGCTTCAACGGCCAGTACCCCGGCCCGCTGATCCAGGTTGATGAAGCGTCGACGATCGTGGTGACGTTCATCAACCAAACGGAGTTTCACACCGCCGTGCACTGGCACGGGGTACGGCTGGAGAATCGCTTCGACGGAGCGCCGCACGTGACGCAGGATCCGGTAGAACCAGGCGGCACGTTCGAGTATCGCGTGCGCTTCCGTGATGCGGGCATCTACTGGTATCACCCGCATCATCGCGAGGACGTGCTGCAGGACCTCGGGCTCTACGGCAACCTGCTGGTGCGCTCGCGCGATCCCGGCTTTTTCGCGCCGGCCAATCGCGAAGAAGTGCTCATGCTCGACGACTTGCTGGTCGGCGAGACCGGCCTCGTGGGCCACGGTCGTGAGGCGCCGACGCACGCGCTGATGGGTCGCTTCGGCAACGTGCTGCTGGTGAATGGCGAACCGCGCTGGAACGCCCGCGCCCAACGCGGCGAAGTGGTGCGACTCTTCCTGACCAACGTGTCCAGCACGCGCGTCTTCAACCTGTCGTTTCAAGGGGCGCGCACGCGCTTGAAGGTGGTCGCCTCGGACCTGAGCCGCTTCGAGCGCGAGTCGTGGGTGGACAACGTCACCATCGCCCCCGCCGAGCGGTTCGTCGTGGACGTGCGATTCGAGGAATCGGGAGAGGTGTCGCTGCTGAATCGCGTGCGCGCGATCGATCATGTGATGGCGAGGTTCTTCGAGGAGTCGCAGACACTCGGCGTCGTGCGCGTCGGCTCCGATCGCGCCCATCCCGATCACCGCGCGAGCTTCGAGCGGCTTCGCCACAACGTGGAAGTCAGCGCGGACATCGATCGTTTCCGCGCGCAGTTCGCGCGGTCCGTCGATCATGCGCTGACCATCACGCTCGAGACCGGCGATCTGCCGTTTCCGCTGACGCCGCTGATGCAGTTCGAGTCCGTCTACCGCCACCCGGTGGAGTGGACCGGAACGATGCCTGAGATGGACTGGGTGGCCACCGGTAACGCCGCGCACTGGATCCTGCGAGAGCCGTCGACCGGGCGCGAGAACCTGGACATCAAGTGGCGCTTCACGGTCGGCGAGGTGGTGAAACTGCGGCTGGTGAACGATCGCAGCGCGATGCACGCGATGCAGCACCCGATTCACATCCACGGACAGCGCTTCCTGGTGCTGGCGGTCAACGGCGTACGCAACGAGCATCTCGCCTGGAAAGACACCGTGCTCGTACCCACCGGTTTTACCGTGGACCTGCTGCTGGAGCTGTCGAACCCCGGCAAGTGGATGCTGCACTGCCATGTCGCCGAGCACATCGAAACCGGAATGCGAATGGTGTTCGACGTCACAGGAGAACGGCCATGACAAGAATCGCGACGCTGCTGGCAATCGTGATCGGATCGGGTGCGCTCGCCGCGCAGAGCTTCACGACGCTCGCGCCGGAGGTTCAGCAACTCGTGACCGTGTCCGAGCCACGCGTCGCGCTCACGCACGTTCGCCTCGTCGACGGCACCGGCCGTCCGCCGCTCGAGGATCAAACCGTCGTCATCGAGAACGGCAAGATTTCGGTGGTGGCGCCGTCGGCGGCGGCGGCGATTCCGGCGGGGGCCAGGACGATGGACCTGACCGGGCATACCGTCGTTCCAGGGCTGGTCGGCCTGCACAACCACACGTTCTACACGACCCGCGGCCGCAGCGTGCAGCTCCAGTTCTCCGCGCCGCGCTTGTATCTGGGTAGCGGCATCACCACCATCCGCACCACCGGCGGCACGTCGCCCTATCACGAAATCAACATGAAGCGCGGCATCGACAGCGGCGGCGTCCCCGGACCGCGCATGCATCTCACCGGCCCGTACCTCACGGGCCCAGGCGGCGCCGCCACGATGGCGCAAATCGGGACGACCGAAGAGGCGCGTCGCATTGTCAACTATTGGGCGGACGAAGGCGTGACGTGGTTCAAGGCCTATACCGACATCAGCCGCGAAGCGCTGCGCGCGGTAATTGTCGCGGCGCATCAGCGCGGGTTGAAGGTGACGGGTCATCTCTGTTCGGTTTCGTTCCGCGAAGCGGTGATGCTGGGCATCGACAATCTCGAGCACGGCCTGTTCGCCAACAGCGATTTCGTGGCGAATCGTACGCCGGACCACTGTTCGCCGGAGCTGCGCAACAGCCTGCTGAAAGTCGACATGGATGGTCCCGACGTGCGGCAGACGATCGACCAGATGGTGAAGAACAAGGTGGCGATGTCGTCCACGCTGGCGGTGTACGAGCTGTCGTATCCCGATCGGCCGCCGCTCGAGGACCGCGTGCTGTCAGCACTGGCGCCGGAAGCGCGCGAGGAATACCTTGCCGCACGCAAGGAGATGTCGCAGCGAGCGGCGCAGTCGACGATGCCGGAAGTGTTCCGCCGCGCGCAGGCGTTCGAGCGCGCGTTCGTGAAGGCGGGCGGCCTGCTCGGGTCTGGCGTCGATCCGACCGGCGTCGGAGGGGCGCTGCCCGGGTACGGCGACCAACGCAACTACGAGTTGCTGATCGAAGCCGGCTTCTCTCCGGTCGAAGCCGTGCAGGTCATGACGTTGAATGGCGCAAAGGTGCTCGGCGTGGACAATCAGCTCGGGTCCATTGCGCCGGGCAAGCTGGCCGATCTGGTCGTGATCAAGGGCAACCCGATCGCCACACCGGCTGAAATACGCCAGGTCACGGTCGTGTTCAAGGACGGTGTCGGGTACGACTCGGCCAAGCTGCTGGATTCGGTGAAGGGGGTGGTCGGGATTCGCTAAGCGTCGTTCGCTCGGCGAACGGACGATGCCGCCCATAGCTTCGGTGTTTCAGGCAACCGCGGGGCCGGTCGCAGCCGAACGGCGAAGACGTGCCCGCCAGCGGGTGAAGGAGGGATATCGATGGCGAGAACCATCACTCGTCGCGAGTTTGTACAGGCGAGCGCCGCCGTGAGTGCGGGCGCGATCGCGCCGCGCCACGGCTTTGCACAGGGCCCCACGGTACTGACGCCGGGAGGCATCAGGCCAGTTGTGATCGCGTCGGCCAACGGGAACCGGTTCAAGAATGGCGGGAGCCAGACGTGCGTCGAGAAGGCGTTTGCGATGATGACGCAGGGAGCCGATGTTCTCGACGCGCTCATCGCGGGCGTGAATATCAACGAGCTTGACCCAGAGGAAGGCGGCGTCGGCTACGGCGGCACACCCAACGCCGACGGCGTGGTGCAGCTCGACGCCTCGTGCATGCACGGTCCCAAAAAGCGCGCCGGCGCGGTTGCGGCTCTCGAAGGCGTGCGCACGCCGTCGCTGGTCGCACAGATGGTGATGGATCATACCGACCATCACCTGCTCGTCGGCCACGGGGCGCAAACCTTCGCGCGCAACATGGGAGTGAAGATTGAGGCCGACCTCAATACCGAGCGATCGCGTGCGCGCTGGCTCGAGTGGAAGCGGCGGACGGACCCGTCGCATTATCTCGACCCCGCGAAACGCCAGGGTGCGGCGCTGCGCGCGATCGAGAGCATGGTGGTCGACGGTTGGCTCGACGCCGAGCACTACCAGGGGACGATCAATTGCGACGGCGTGAATGCCAAAGGAGAGATCTGCGGCGTCACCACCACCAGCGGTCTGGCCTTCAAGATTCCAGGCCGGGCCGGTGACTCGCCGATCTTCGGCGCCGGATTGTACGTCGACGGCGCCGTGGGAGCCGCCGGGTCGACCGGCCGCGGCGAGGCCAATCTCTACGGACTCTGCTCCTATCTCATCGTCGAAGAGATGCGTCGCGGCCGGCATCCGAAGGATGCGGGCATGGAGGCGCTCAAGCGCATCAAGGGCAACACGATCGAAAAGCGGCTGCTCAACGAGCGCGGTGACCCCGCATTCGGCATCAGCTTCTACGTGCTGAATGCCAAGGGCGAGCACGCCGGCGTGTCGATGTTCGCGGGCGCGAGTTACGCCGTCTGCACCGAGAACGGCGCGCAGACGCTGCCGTGTGAAGGGCTGCTGCCGCGAAACCCGGCACCCTCGGAACGCGGCTGAAGCGGTATGGGCGGAAGCACGCCGGGATTCCGGCGTTCCAGGTTCGGTGCAAGGTAGCAGCGGCCGGGCAAGCGAGAACTAGCCAAGGGCCCTGCCCTTGATATCCGACTAACTCCGCGGCCTTGGCTAGTTCTTGTTGTTGCCTTGGCGCGCTCCGCGCGCCGTAGACCGTTATGCGGGTCCATAACGCGTACAAAATTCACATCTGTGGCCGCATAACGGTCTAAAAACGGAACAGCCGATTCACTTTGACCACGAACGCGCGATTGCGGAGCGAGGTCGGGCGGGGCACGGGGATCGTATCGCGTTCGTCGGTATAGACCACGAACAACTCGCTGCCGGGGCGATACTCCCAGCGATATCGAAAGTTGGAACTCGCTCTGTTGATACTCGAGTTGTACTGAATGAAGCCACTGATAAACATGCGCGCCGTGAAGGCATAGTCGACGCGCGTGCTCAGCACCTTTGCCGTGAACTCTCCCTCCGGCAATTTGACGTGATTGATCGACACGCCCGGATCGAACGAGAGCTGCGGCGTGATCCCCACGCGTGCCGTCGTCACAGTCAACGCGGTCAGTGTGCCGGAATAAAAGCCGCCGTGCCGCAGTTGCACCGTGCCGCTGGCGCGATGTTGCACGCCCGCCAAGTACGACACCATGACGTCGTTGAAGTGGTAATCGCCAACGGGAATCGTGACGTTGTCGGCAATTGAGAACGGTTCGGTCAAGTTCTCGTAATTGCCGGTCAGCTCTGCGCTCACCTGATCGCCGTTCTGAAGCTCGGTCATGAAGCGACCGATTTGCTGCTGTGTTTCGAGAATGCCGCGGCCATCGAGAATGTGTTCGATGCTGCCTTCAGTCGTGAACTTTCGGACATGAGGCACCGACGTCGGACGCGGGCTGAACCGCGCGTATCCGTAGGTGCGGCGAAAGTCGCGCCGTTGCAAATAGCCGACCTCTGGATTGAAGTGACGGTCGACGAACAGGTGATCGATCGTGGCGCCATATCGATCGGCGTTGTAGGCAAACCGTGCCTGGTAACTCGCGTTCTCGCCATCGAGGGTCGGCGTGTGCGTCCGCGCGTAGTAGCCGGACGTATTGATACTGTCGTAAAAGAGGAAACTGCCATCGACGCCGTACGCCTGATTCGCGCCCTCTGCAGTGACCGAATGTGAGCGGTTGGTGAAAATGCCGCCTATGCTGCTGCGGCGAAGTACATCGCGCTTCAGGCGGAGAACGGTGAAGTTTGTCGCCACGGCGTTTTGATCCGGATCGGCACCGGTTTGAATGTTGAGCATGCCGATGCCAAACGCGCCAGCTTTTCCGGTCAGCCGGCCGCCGAAGTTCACCGGAACGGGACCGCCTATTTCAAGCCCGATGAATGCCCTTCGCCACCAGTTCATCGAGCTTGAGGCTCTCGACGAGATAGATTCCTCTTGCAACGAGCAGAATCTGATGGACAGGCGAGCTCAAGTTAGGATCGGGATTCGGATTCACCTCGACGCAGCATGTATCGGAGCCGACGATCATCGGATTCTGGCGTGCGAGCCACTCGGCTGCGCCGATGCCCAGCCCCGGCTGCGTGCGGTAATAGCGGACGTTGTCTTTCTCCCACAGACGTCCGAATCCGGTGTGAATGAGGACGGCGTCCCCCGGTTCGAGCGAGAGCTTCTGTCGCTTGAGTGCCTCCTGAAGGTCCTGCGCGGTAATCTCGTAGCGGTCGCCGAGCATTTCGACACCGCGCAGCGCCGCCACGTCGAGCAAAATGCCACGCGTGATGAGTGTGCCCGCCTTCTCGATACCGAGTTTCGAGAAGCCGGTGCGGGTGGCGACGGCGTCCATCTTGACGCAGTTGTAGAGGCTGTCGCCGATTGACTGGTGCGCAAACCCGTCGATCTGCGTGCCCACCTGTCCGAGCTCAGTGGTGACGATTTCCTCATTCGAGCCGCGCGTGTTCGACCCATTCGGCCAGTTGGTGCGCTTCAACTGCTGGCTGTAAACGCGATCGCCGTAGAACGGCATGCCGGCGTAAAGCGAGTAGCCCAGCTCGATTACTTCCCCGGTCCTAACCAGTCGCGTCGCGCGCAAGACGCGTTCCGGCGTCATGAGGTTGGCTGCGCCGCGTTCGTCGCCGCCACCCCATTGTGATGGGCAGCGTTCAGCCTCGGTCGGCGGGCGCCAACGCTGTGCACTTCCTAAGGGCGTCGCCAGTGCGAGAAGCACCAACGTCACGCTCGCGGCAATCACATCGCGATGCATGATCCCTCGCCAGTTAGAACCTGCACTGCATCCGAATGTCGAGAATCCGGGATGTAGCGCCAGTCGCATCGGCCAACCCGCTGAGGAACGTTCGTCTGCGCATATTCACTGAAGCGCCTGACCGTGTTGACATCGCAGAT
This sequence comes from Acidobacteriota bacterium, assembly GCA_046727855.1. Taxonomy (GTDB): domain Bacteria; phylum Acidobacteriota; class Vicinamibacteria; order Vicinamibacterales; family UBA2999; genus DASPWV01. The sequence goes on along the minus strand of JBKPDL010000185.1, from coordinate 1,316 downwards.
TTTGCGGTGCCACACACGCAAGCGGCGCGGGAAGTATGCGTGAGGCGAGCGACGCTCGCGCGTTTTGAAGTGTTATCAATGTTTTCAGAATGTCGATGCGTGTTTCGTGTTGTTTTGGGAATCAGAATAGTGAATCCTGTGAAAGATGCATCGCGAGTACGGCTGCTCAACACCGCCGCAGCTGGTTGCGTCGCCGTGCCCTTTGTGTTCGCCCTGATTCGGGCGATCGAGACTGGGCGCGACTTTCGCTACTTCTGGGTTGCACTTGCCGCAGTATGCGGGGCTGCGGCAATCGCGATCATTCTGCGGCCGTCCTCGCTAACGGTGAGCGCCGACATCAGGCGCGCCGCGAGCATGTTCGCCCTCGCGACACTCTTCGCCCTGCTCGCCGGCTTACTCTTCGGGACGAGATTTGGACCAGGAGTCGTTGTCGTGGCCGTGGCTTTCGGTGCGTGCGTTGCGTTCGGCGGGTTTCTGCATCTGCTTGCGCGGCGGTGATCGTGCCGAACGTGCGCACAACAAGTGCTCGAGGCCTACGGTCGACGCTTGCGCGCCACGACCAGCATGATCACACCGCCAGCAACCGCCGCGATGCCGACAAGCGGTGGGAGCGGCACGGTCACGACATCATGGAGAGGCGACGTGGGGCGCTCCAGACTGAAATTCTCAAACTGGAAGAAGAGCCAGCCAGGTTCGTCGCGGCGATTGCGATTGCGGGCGACGTAGAAACGCTAGCGCAAGCTCTTCGGGAGCGGGAGCAACGGCCCACACAGCTCCGCTCGGAATTGGTCAGGCTTGAGCGTGCCGAACAGTTCAGTGCCTTTGACGTCATGCGGATCGAGCGAACTACGCAAGCGTCTGGCCGACTGGCGAGAACCCGTACTGTCCGAGAACTCCGCCGCGTGTCCCTCGACTTCTTACGCGGCGCGGTAGTAGACCGGCGGAGTTTCTGGACACTACGGGTCTGGTTTCCTTGATCAGCTTCGGTAGCGTGACCTCCAAACTCGCGAAGCGCTTGTCGCCGATCGGACGATACGAAACATTAGGCCCGTCTCGCGGTTAGCATAACCGCGGGTTACGGCGTGATGCCGTGGTCCGCGAGGAACTCCAGGTCGTCGGGCTGATCGAGGCGATACGCCCCGCCGACGCCAGTGCAGTTCGGGCTGTAGCCGAATGACGTCACGGCGACGACGAGCAGCGAGTTCGTGTCGTCGAACGTCGGCCCGCCCGAGTCGCCGAAGCAGGTGCCGCCGGTGACCGGGTTGTTCGACAGCTGGATGTACGTCTTCTTCGGGTTGCTGACCAGGTTGAGGAGC
>JBKPDL010000184.1:0-21710 GCA_046727855.1 Acidobacteriota bacterium | reverse complement strand
CGTGGGTTCCGCACGTCGGTTCCGCACGTCCGTGAAGAACCCTCGTGAACTCACGTAAGGAACTCACGCGAGGAACGCACGTAAGGAACCGACGTAAGCAGCGGGAGCTACTGCGACGGCGGTCTCGCCGCGAACGGCCCCACCTCCGGTTTCCCCTGCGTATTCGCCAACGGCCCCAGTTCCGCCGCCACGCCTCGCGCGATCGCGGCGGTTTCACTTCCCGCCTGGAAGCAGGTGAAGTCCGGTCGATCTCGCCAGGCAAACGGTCCGCACAATCGCACGCCCGCTTTGATGGCCGCGTCGTGCACGATGTTGATCGCGCGCTCGTAATCAGGCGAGCCCTGGCGATAGCCGGTGAAGTTGCCGAGATCGCCGCTCGCGGCGAAGATCGCGGTGACGCCCGGCACCTTCGCAATCGCGTCGGCGTTCTTCAGCCCTTCGAGCGTTTCAATCATTAAGATCAACACGATGTTGTCGTTTACCGTGTTGCGGTACCCGCCCGGGACACCGCCCCACATTGCCGCGTCGGACGCCTGACCGCCGCCGCTGCTCCGCCGGCCGAGCGGCGGAAAATACGTCCAGTTGCGCGCCTCGATCGCTTCTTCGACCGAATCGACGGTCGGGACGACGATGACCAGCGCGCCGGCGTCGGTGGCGTGCTGGATCTCGCGTTCGTCGGCATACGCCACGCGCGCGCCGGGCACGGCCTTGGCATGCGGACACGCGCGCCACATGCGCGCCACCGCTCCCCAATCGTGCTGATCGTGCTGCATCTCGGTCCAGATGAAGTCATAGCCGGCATTGGCCATGGCGCAGTAGGTCGAGGGGTCGGTGGCGCTGAACAGCGTGCCGCCGGTCACCTTGCCGCCCTGCATCATCTTGATCTTCACCGGATTCCAGATCTTCGCGCCCGCCGGCGGATCGAACGCGGATCCGTACTTCCACGCGCCCGGATCGAATGCGCCCTGATTCACGGCGCCGGCAGGTGCGGCGCCGCGTGCGTTGCTGTCCTTGCCCGCGGGCGCGGCGAGCGGAAATTTGGCCGCCCCTGGGGCCGCATTGTTCGCGTACGGGTCCGCCGTGGGAGCGGGCTGCGACCCCGGTGCTTGCGGCGTGCGGTTTTGTGATGTTGGACTCTGCGCCTGCGATGCGAGCGTGACAATCACCACCGCACAGAGTGCCGCCGGAATGAGAAGCTGCCTCACGGTGTCCTCCTACTGCGTCGCCGTTATGCCGCCGTCCAGATAGAGCGTTTGTCCCGTCACGAAGTCTGACGCTGGCGAAATGAAGAACAACACCGCGTTCCACACGTCGTCAGGTTCCGCAATCCGGCCGAGCGGGATGCGCGCGACGAGCGCATTGTAGAACTGTTGGTCCGACAACATGTGCGCAACCTGCTCTGTCCGTACAAAGGTGGGCGCGACGACGTTGACGTTGATTTTGTGGGGTGCCCACTCGGCGGCGAGCTGCTTACACAGTATTGCGAGACCGCCTTTGCTGGCACAGTAGGCGGCATACCCTCGGCCGCGCAGGGCAAGCAGCGTTCGGACCGACCCGATGTGCACCTGCTTGCCGCCCGTGCCCTGCCGAATCATGTGGCGCGCCGCCGCCTGCGCTTGAAACATCGCGCTCTTGAGGTTGACGTCGATCACATGATCGAACATCTCCTCGCTGACCTCCTCGGCCTTTTCCTCCCGATTCAGGCCGACACAGTTGACCAGAATGTCGAGCCGGCCGAAATGCCGCGCCACCTCATCGATCATGCGCCGCGTTTCCGGCACCGACGCCGAGTCGAAGGTCGCCGCGAAGCTGTCTCCGCCGCGGTCGGTGATCGCAGCCGCGCAGGCAACCGCCTTTTCGGCGTTGTGCCCAGCGATGGCTACGCTCGCACCCGCCGCCGCCAGGCCGCGGCTCACAATTTCGCCGATTCCGCCATAGCCACCCGTAATCAGCGCAACTTTGCCGTCGAAGCGGAAGAGCTGTTCAGGCGACGTCATGGCGTGTGTCGTGCGGCGGTTCAGGCGTTCACAATCGCCACGGCGCGGACCGGGGCCGCCGACGCGCCGCGCCACTTGACCGGCAGGACGCTTACCGTGAAGGAGTGATAGGGCGCGGGGATCTCGTGCAGATTGCAAAGGTTCTCGAGGTGGTAATACTCGCGTTCGCGCATCACACGGTGCGCCTCCCAGAATTTCTTGCGCTCGAACATCTTGGCCACCGGCGGATCGAATCCGATGGCGTCGATGCCCATCACTTTGACGCCGCGATCGAGCAGAAAGTGCACCGCTTCCTTCGTCATGCCCGGATGATCGGTGAGATATGCCTTGTCGAGCCGCTTCTTTGCCGCGTCGGTGCGCAGCAAGACAATGTCGAGCGGCTTGATCTTGTAGCCGCCGAGTTTCTGTTCGGCCGTCTCGATATCGTCCACGCTGATTTCGTCGCCGGGGGCTTTGTGCGTGAGGTCGAGCACGACGCCATCGCCGTAACAGTAGTCGATCGGAATGCCTTCGGCTCGCGGCGCGTCGGGTTTGACGTGTCCCCACGAGTCGATGTGCGTACCGATGTGATCGCCGGTCACGATCATGCAGTGATTCGTGATCTCGTTGACGCCGTACTGATCGGTGCCAACGCTCCTGGCCATCTGGCTGTAGGTTTCCATTTCGACGATGACCGGCTTGGCAACATTCGGGTAGGTCATCATGCCCTGGAAAACTTCCATGCTGAGATCGATCAGCCTCGCGCGCATCACCACATCACCACATCACATCGCCACATCACCACAGCACCGCATCACATCGCCACGTCCAACCTCGCGACATCGCGCATCTACTTCCCTTGCCAGCCACCGTCCACGAAGATCGACTGTCCTGTTACATAGCTCGCATCATCTGACGCCAGAAAGGCTGCAACCTTCCCGATCTCGCGCGGTTCGCCAGCACGCCCCAGCGAGATCTGCGCGAGCACATTCGGCAGGATCTCTGGATCCTTCATCACCCATTCGGTCATCGGTGTGTCGATCAACCCCGGGTGGACGCAGTTCACGCGAATTCCTTGCGGCGTCATCTCAGCAGACATGTTGCGCGTGAGCGCCTCGAGCCCCAGCTTGCTCGGTGCGTAGTGCGTGCGCCCGGGAAGCACCTTGGCGGCTTGAATCGACCCGATGTTGACGATGCTCGCCTTACGTCCTTCCGCGACTATCCGCCTGCAGAGCACCTGCGAGCAGAGCCAGGCGCCCCGTAGATTGACGTCGACAAGACGCGTCCATTGTTCGTCGGTCAACTCGAGAAACGGGACGATCGTTTCGATGCCCGCATTGTTCACCAGAATGTCGATCGGACCGAGCTCCTTCCACGCTTTGTCGATCATCGGCTCTACGTCGCCGCGTTTCGCGACATCCCCCTTGACCGCGATCGCTTTTCGCCCCTTTGCGGTAATCGCGCGCACCACTTCTTCCGCCTTCGAGATGTTCTCGAAGTCGTTGACAGCGACATCGGCGCCCTCGTCTGCAAAGACCTCGGCGATGCCCCGCCCGATTCCCCGTGCCGCGCCGGTCACGAGCGCGCGTTTACCCTGCAGTCTCAAAACGATGTCCTCCTCGGCCCGCCTTCGCGGCCCTGCGGCCGCTTCAGCGAGGCCTCGCCGTCCCTCGACGCTGCCCGGGACGGCCCTGGGCCTGTCGAAGGGCCGAAGCTCGCGTTGGTCTTGAGGCGAGCGGCGGCGGGCAAGGCGAACACGTAGTATCCTTGCGCCGAAGCTGCGCCTTTGAAGATTGCGATGTTGTCTTCGTCGACCTCGGGGTAATGCGACGCACATAACACGACATACTGTCGTCCGTCCACTTCGTAGGTTGCGGCGAGACCTTCCGGATTCGCGTCGAGCGCGCGTTCCCACAAGACCTTGCCCGTATCTTTGTCGAATGCGCGGACGTAGCCGTCCGCATTCGTGCCGATGAAGATCAGGCCACCGGCGGTGACGACCGGCCCATTGCGATGCACACGATGCGCGTTACCCGTGTTGGTGATGCCCTTGGCGGCAAGCGGGCGAACGACGCCGAGCGGCGCGCGCCATTTGATCACGCCTTCGTTCAGATCGTACGCAACCAGTTGCGCCCAGGGCGGGCTGATGGCGGGCAGCCCGTTCTGGCTGCGAAACATCGAGCCAAGCGGGCCGGTATAGCGCGTCAGCCCGTCGATCTCCGGTAACCCCGGTCGCGGCGGATCCGACGGGCTTCGATTGCCTCCCGTGTCCTCGTTGCCAGCGCGTGGTTGCCGCAGCTTGTGAATCGCGGGCTGATCCGCGGTGCGCACGTACAACATGCCGGTCGTGGGATCGGCGGCGGTGCCGCCCCAATTCGATCCGCCAAGCTCGCCCGGTATCGATATCTGATCGCGATCGAGCGTTTGCGGCGTAAAGATGCCTTCGTTGCGCGCTTTGGTGAGAATCTCGCGTAGGCGTTGCTGCTCGGCCGCGTCGACGTGCGGGTTGATGTCGCTGGCGTCGAACTTCAGCCGCGCATACGGCTCCGGCCTGGTCGGAAACGGCTGTGTGGGCGACGTTTCCTCACCCGGCACATCACTCTTCGGCACTGGCCGCTCTTCGATCGGCCACAGCGGCCGGCCACTGACGCGGTCGAACACATATAGCAAGCCAAATTTCGTCGCCTGCGCGACCACATCCACGGGCTTGCCGTTGTGGCGCACCGTCAACAGCTTCGGTGCGGTAGTGAGGTCGTAGTCCCAGATGTCGTGATGAACCGTGTGAAAATGCCAGAGACGCTTGCCCGTGCGCAGATCGAGCGCGACGAGTGAGTTGCCAAAGAGATTGGCGCCTTTGCGATCCCCGCCGTAGCTGTCGTGCGTGGGCGATCCAAGCGGGAAATAGCCGATGCCGCGCTTCTCGTCGATCGAGATCTCGCCCCACACGTTGACGCCGCCGGCCCACTTGTATGCATCCGGCGGCCAGGTGTCGTAGCCGTATTCACCAGGGTGAGGAATGGTGTGGAACGTCCACACGAGCTGGCCGGACACGATGTCGTAGGCGCGGATGTCCCCGGGCAATGCCTGGTACATCTCGCCGGTGTTCGAGCCCGTGATGAACAGGTTCTCGAACACGCGGCCAGGTGTTCCACTCGGATTGCCGAGCGGGCGAAGCGGTCCGGCGCGCATGTCGACTTTGCCGTCGCTGCCGAACTGCTCGATCGGCTTTCCCGTGCGCGCGTCGAGCGCACGCAACGCGCCTCCCGAGGCAAAGATCAACCGCCGATCGGAGCGGTCCTTGCTCTCCCAGTACGTGATGCCGCGATTGCCGGGGCTTCCGCTCTCGACGCCGTGCGCCCACACCTGCCGGCCAGATGCGGCGTCGAGCGCGACGATGCTGTTTCGCGGGCCGAGGACGTACATCACGCCGTCAACCACGATCGGGTTGAAGCCGAAATTACCGGTGCGGTCGGGAACGGGATAGAACCACGCGAGCTCGAGTTGATTGACGTTGCGTTTGTCGATTTGTCGCAACGCCGAATACTGCATGGAGTCGGACGACCCGCCGTAGTCGCGCCACGTCGTGTACCTGGACGGAGGTCCCTGCGCGCCAACAGTGGCGGCGGCGAGCACCAGTGCGGCGAGAACCGCGCGCGCCTTCATAGGCTGCGGCCGCTGCGGAAGGTGTATCCGAGCTTGCGCAGGTACGCGACGCCAATCTCCGCGGTCTGCAGCGGCGTGTAAGGTGCGTTCTGCGAGCCATCGAGCTCGTGCATGATGTTCGCGTTTGGATTCGACGCTTCCACCGTGTCGAGAATCGACTCGAGATCGACCTTCCCCTCGCCGAGCGGACAGTAACCGGCAAAGTGCTCCCAGCCCTTGTAGTCCTTCAAGTGCATGTGCACGGTAATCGAGGCGAAGTCCTTGACGACCTTGGCCGCATCCGCACCGCCCTTCTGAAGCTGGCCGACATCCGGCGCAAATTTCAGATAGCGCGTATCGGCCGCTTCCATCACGGCGTAGGTCTCATCGCGTGATTCAACCGCGGTGCTCGTGTGCTGGTGCAGCCCGGCGCCAAGACCGAGATCGTTCATCGCTTTGGCGTATTCGTTCAAGCCGGCGACGATCTTGTCGCGGTGCTCGGCAAAGTTATACGTCTCGCGCTTCACACCGTTCGGCGCCAGCACCATGAACCGGCCGCCGTGTTTCTTGAGCGACCTGCCCCAGTCAATCAACTGCGCAAGGTTTTCTTTGCGCGTGGCGGTGTCGATCAGCTGGACGGTCGCGTATCCAGAGACGAGCGGAATCGGATGCTGCGCGAGCAGCGGGGCGAGCGTCCCTTTGCCGTCCATGTCGTGCACGATCGACGCGAACGTCTCGAAGCCGTGAAAGCCGAGGCTCGCCATATCGCGCACGGCAGTGGCAAGATTCTCCGGCGAGCGCGGCAAGGCGCCCCAGATGAGGGCAGTGCAGCCGATTTTCAGTTTGCGGGATTGCGCGGCGCTTGATGTCGGCCACGCGGCGGCCGCGAGGCCGGCGAGTACGCTCCGGGTAAACGTCCGACGATCGAGAAGGTTCGTCATCCGGCGAACGGTAAATGAGTTTACTTTACCGGTCAAGTAGAGGAATATCTCGCAGGATCGCGTGGTTCAGACTTATCTCGATTGGCTCGTCGCCGACACGACGACGAGGTGGTGGCACGATTCAGCGGATCCGGCTGAGCTCGACCTCGGTTTGAAGCGGGGCGCCAGCGGCGTGACCACCAATCCGGTGCTCGCGAGCACCGCGCTCGCGGCGAATGCGGCGAGCTGGCGCACCGCGATCGAGCGCACCCAGGCGCGCAACCTGCCGCCGGAGCCTAAAGCGGAATCGTTGATGCAAATCACGGTGACCGCCGCCGCCGACAAGTTGCGGCCGGTGTTCGAGCGCAGCGGTGGCACGGCCGGTTTTGTCTGCGCCCAGGTGAATCCAGCGCGCGCCGGCGATCGCGACTGCATGTTGGCGATGGCCAAACGGTTTCACGCCTGGGCGCCTAACATTGCCGTCAAGCTTCCGGCAACGGCCGCGGGGCTCGACGTGCTCGAAGATTGCATCGCCGAGGGCATTACCGCGACGGTAACGGTAAGTTTCACGGTGCCGCAGGCGATCGCTTCGGCGGAGCGCCATCGCGCGGGCATCGCACGCGCGCGTCAACGCGGCGTCGAACCCGGTAAGTGCTTTGCGGTGATCATGATTGGACGTCTGGATGATTACCTGCGCGAGGTCGCGCATGATGGACGTGCATCGGTCAGCGAGGCCGACATCCGCCAGGCTGGCCTCGCCGTCGTCAAACGCGCGTACACGATGTACCAGCGCTGCCGCTACGACGCCACGCTCCTCGTAGCCGCGCTGCGCGGACCATACCACTTGACCGAGCTGACCGGTGCATCTCTCGTGATGTCGATCCACCCGGCGTATCAGGGGCCGTTTGTGTCAGAAGACTTCCCGCGCGAAGCGCGGATCGACTGGCCCGTCTCAGACGATGTCGTCGAGCGGCTGCGGCAATTGCCCGATTTTGTGCGGGCCTACGAGCCGCACGGCATGAAGCCGGAGGATTTCATTTCGTTTGGCCTCACGCAACGGACGCTGAGTCAGTTCACCGAGTCGTGGAAAGCGATGGAAGCCTTGTGATCGTGAATTTGGAGAAGTGGGGATTTAGAGATTTGGAGTTCGTTCTGTAGATGGCCACGGCAGTCCAGGTTCCGCAATTCGGCACGACCGTCGAAGAATGCATCGTCACGCGCTGGTTCACGCGGAAGGGCAGCACCGTAGCGGCCGGCGAAGTGATCGCGGAAATCGAGACCGATAAGACGACGTTTGAAATCAACGCACCGGTTGACGGCACGGTGCTCGAGACTTTTTTCGATGAAGGCGCGGTGGTGCCGGTGTTCACCAACCTGTGTGTCATCGGCAGCGATGGAGAAAGTGTTGAGGGGTTTCGGCCCGCGTCCGGCGCCCCCCACGCATCCGCCTCCGCTCGCGCAGGAGCTCACGCGAGCGACGGCCCTTCGACAGGCTCAGGGCCGTCGCGAGCAGCGTCGAGGGACGGCGAGACGTCGCCAAAGCCGCCTGATACCGACATACGCGAAGGCGGGCCTGCCGCCGCTGCCGCACCTCGTTCCTGGCGCCCGCGCGCGCGGCGTCCCGCCGCAGATACGCCGTCGTCTACGCGAACACTCATCGCGCGGCGAATGCGCGACTCACTCGCGTCCACCGCGCAATACACGCTGCACGCCTCGGCAAACGCGACTGGCCTCACCGCCATGCGCATACGCGCGAAGGCCAGTCCGCAGCTGGCGCACGCCACCATCGGCGATCTCGTCGCCTATTGCACGATGCACGCGCTGCGCGAGGTACCAGCGCTCAACGCCGAGTACAAACATGACGAGGTCATCACCCACAGCGACGTCCATCTTGGCTTTGCGTGCGACACTCCGCGCGGCCTTCTCGTCCCGGTGATCCGCCATGCCGACAAGTTGACGCTCGCCGAGCTGGCGCATCGCGCGAAGACCCTCGCCATGGACGCGGTCAAGGGCAAGATCTCGCCGGACGATTTGTCCGGCGCCACGTTTACGATCAGTAATCTCGGCGGTCTGGGTGTCGAAACGTTCACGCCGGTGATCAACCCTCCGCAGGTCGCGATCCTGGGCGTGGGTGCGATACAACTCAAACCGGTGCGCACGGCTGGCGGCGTTGAGTTCATCGACTCGATCGGCTTGTCGCTGACACTCGACCATCAAGCGATCGACGGCGCTCCAGGCGCGCGCTTTTTGGCAAGCGTCAAACAGAAAATCGAATCGGTGGAATTAATCGTATCGGACGCTTTTCGTTCTTAGTCCCCGCCTTCGCTCGCAGCATCCGTGCGAACTTCGGCGAGGCAAGCTTTCGTTCTTCGTTGTTCGTTTTTTGGTTGTTCGCGTTCTTCGTTCTTATGCCGCCATGCCGAAGTCAATTGTCATAGAACCGCACAAGGTCTTTACCAAAGAAACCATTCGGTTCGTCGACATTCCGCTGAATGCATACGACCGTACGCTGGAGCAAGAACGAGCGCGATTCTCGACCGAAGACCTCGTCAACATCTGGCGCGACATGTGCGGCATCCGCGAGTTCGAGACGGCGCTGCAGGAGATCAAGACCAGGGGCAGCTATAAGGACGTCGCCTACCATCATGCCGGGCCTGCCCATTTGTCGATCGGCCAGGAAGCCGCCGCGGTCGGCATGGCCTTTACGCTCACGCCCGACGATCACATCTTCGGATCGCATCGCAGTCACGGCGAGATTCTCGCGAAGGGCTTTTCGGCCATCCGGCAGCTCGCCGACGCCGCGCTGCTGCAGATCATGCAGTCGTATCGCGACGGCGCGCTGCTGCGGCCTGTGGAGAAAGGTTTCACCGGATCGGTGAAGGCGCTCGCGCTGCGGTTTTTCGTTTACGGTGCCTACGGCGAGATCTTCGCGCGCGAGACCGGGTTCAATCGCGGTCTTGGCGGTTCCATGCACGCCTTCTTCGCGCCCTTCGGCATCTATCCCAACAACGCCATCGTCGGTGGCTCCGGCTCAATCGCGCCCGGCGCGGCGCTGTTCAAACGCGTCAACCGCAGGCCGGGCGTCGTCGTCGCCAACATCGGCGACTCGTCATTTGGTTGTGGTCCGGTGTGGGAAGGCATCACCTTTTCTGCGATGGACCAATATCGAACGCTGTGGGATCCGTCGCTCGGCGGCGGGCTGCCGATCATCTTCAACTGCATGAACAACTTCTACGGCATGGGCGGCCAGCCCTTTGGCGAGACCATGGGCATGCAGTCGATCGCGCGGCTCGGCGCGGGCGTGAATCCGGAGCAGATGCATGCGGAGCGGGTAAACGGCTACGACCCGCTGCCGGTCATCGATGCATTTCACCGCAAGCGTCAGGTGATTGCCGAAGGCCGCGGTCCCGTACTGCTCGAGACCGTCACGTATCGCTTCAGCGGCCACTCGCCTTCCGATGCATCGAGCTATCGATCGAAGGAAGAGATCGAGCGTTGGCAGCAGGCTGATTCGATTCCGGCATTTCGCGCCAGGCTGGTCGAGCATCGCGTCGCGTCAGACGAGGCGCTCGACGCGGCGAAAGCGGAAATCGAATCCACCGTGTTCGAGATGCTCCGCCTAGCCATCGATCTCGACATGAGTCCGCACATCGCGTTTGATTCCGAACTGATCGGCACGGTCATGTTTTCGAACCAACGCGTCGAGAAGTTCGACGATCGCAAGCCGGAGTTCCTGCAGGATCTCACTGACAACCCCCGCGTGCAGCAGATCCGCGGCAAGATTCGAACGCCGAAGCACGACGGTCAGCCGGTGCCAAAGGCACAGGCGTTCAACGTCAGAGACGCGATCTTCGAGGCGCTGTTGCACCGCTTCGCCGTCGATCCGACGATGATCGCGTTTGGCGAGGAAAATCGCGATTGGGGTGGGGCGTTCGCGGTGTATCGCGGGCTGACTGAAGCACTGCCCTATCATCGCCTCTTCAACTCCCCGATTTCCGAAGCCGCCATTGTCGGCGCGGCCGTCGGCTACGCGCTCGCAGGCGGCCGGGTCGTCGCGGAATTGATGTACGCCGACTTCATGGGGCGTGCGGGAGACGAGATTTTCAATCAACTTGCGAAGTGGCAGGCGATGTCGGCCGGGCAGTTGAAGATGCCTGTCGTGCTGCGTGTTTCCGTGGGATCGAAATACGGCGCGCAGCACTCACAGGACTTCACCGCGCTGGTTCATCACATTCCGGGACTCAAGGTCGTTTATCCGGTCACCCCATACGACGCGAAAGGCATGATGAACGCCGCGCTCGCGGGTACCGATCCGGTGGTCTTCTTCGAAAGCCAGAAGATATACGACATGGGCGAGATATTCGCCGAGGACGGCGTGCCGGAGGGCTACTACGAGCTCGAGCTCTGCGTACCCGACGTCAAGCGATCGGGAACGGATTTGACGATTGCGACGCTTGGACCCCCTCTCTACACGGCGATTGAAGCGGCCGATCGGCTCAAGGCGGAATTCAACGTCTCCGCCGAAGTCGTCGACCTGCGAGGGGCAAACCCGCTGGACTACGCGCCGCTCGGCGAGTCGGTCGAAAAGACCGGCAAGGTCGTTCTGGTGAGCGATGCGGTCGAACGCGGAAGCGCCATGCACACAGTGGCTGCGAATCTCTCGCAATTCTCCTTCGACGATCTCGACGAGCCTCCGGTCGTCCTCGGCGCGCGCAACTGGATCACGCCGGCGGCGGAATACGAATCGATGTTCTTTCCGCAGGCGTCCTGGATCCTCGATGCGATTCATGAACGCATTCTTCCGCTGAAAGGTCATCGTCCGAGCACGAATCAGACGCTGGATGAATTAGTTCGACGCGAGCGATACGGCATTTGACGTCGGTTTAATGGGCCCTTGGCGCTCTGCTCGACGGAGACGCTTGGCGTCGGTCGAGCGCGCGTATCATGGAAGACGGGAACGTTGCGCGTCCTTTGCGGAGGTGGTGCGGCATGAATCAGCAGTTGCGTTGCGTGTTCATAGCAAACGGCGAGGCTCATGCGCAACAGGTGCGCGCGTTTCTCGAAGCAGCCGGTATTCAGACGATCGCGCGCGGCGAATCGCTGCGAAACACGCATGGCTTCACTCTGGATGGCCTCGGCGCGGTGGAAATCGACGTGTCCGAGGCGGATGCCGAACGGGCACGAGGCCTTCTCGAATCCGCCGACGCGGGCGAGTTTCGGTTGGCGGACAATGTTCTGGATACCCCGGAGTGATGTTGGGGTGATGTGGTCGCCGTACTCGCACTGACCGCGGATCGTTACCCGGAGGACCTGATGCTCCGCGCGGTTCGGCGATAGAATCTCGCCGCGCAGGAGCAGAGGTGACTGTACAAGGGTCGATCGCCTTCACGATCACCGAGAGAACCGATGAGCGCGTCGTCGCTGAGATGCCGATCGCTGCGGGCATCCAGAATCCCTATGGCGTCGTGCACGCCGGCGCGATGCTATGGATGGCGGATGTGACGGCCACCCTCCTTGTCATAGGGCCCGAGCGGCCACCCGAGGGCGGCACTGGATTTCCGCTCGCTATCAATCTGAACGCGAGCTTTCTGGCAAATCAGCGCGAGGGTTCGCTGAAGGCTGTAGCCACGTACGTCAAACGCGGTCGCATGGTGAGCGTCGTCCGGACCATCGTCTCTGGCGCGGACGAGAAGCTGATCGCCGACGTGACCACAAGCCACGTGCTCGCGAAATAAGGTGCGTGTATCCTGACCGGACCAATTAAGCCCAGAGTTCACTTGAGTTGACAACGCCAACGGCGCTAGAAAGCTCGAACGATGCCGCTACCAGGCCCACACGCGGCATCCACCACGGTGCCACGACTGTCAATTCAAGCGAATTGAGGGGTTTAGAGGAGGAGCCGTGCGACATCGATGCGGGTTCTGGTTGTGGGTGATCGTCTTCGGCGCGATTTGCTCCGCGGGACAAAGCGGCGGCGGCGCGTCAGACCGATTTCTCGGCACGTGGACCGGAACATGGGACGGAGCCGGCACCGGCGGTTTCGAAATCACACTCGAAAAAGGACAAAGCGGCGCGCTTGCGGGCAAGGTGTCGATCACGGGCGAGCCGACGTACGATGCGACGCTGAAAACCGTGTCGTTCGATGGCAACAAGTTGAGCGCGCGCTACGACTTCCCTCCCGACCCGGGAGGCGAAGTAGTGCTGGCCGGTTCGTTCGACGAGGCGAAGGCAACAGGCACGTGGTCGCTGCGTGAAAAGACGAACGGAACCGAGCTCGCTATGGGCGGGTGGAACGTCACGAAAAAGTAGTGCCCTGGTCGGCACGCGAGCGAACCCGATGGGGGCCCGGACGAGTTGCAGAGCGACGTGATGCGTCAGGTATGCGGGCCACTTCGTGATCGGCCGCGACCTTGATGTGCACTGACGGAAAGTGCGATGCTGCGACCAAGAGATGTCGTCCGGGCGTGGGTTGAGGCTTTCAACCGGGCCGATGTTGTCGCCCTCGCTGGGCTGTATGCGGATGACGCGGTGAATCACCAGGTCGTCTTCGAGCCGGTCAAGGGGCGCGCCGCGATCAAAGAGATGTTCGAGCGCGAGTTCGCACGCGCAACAATGACGTGCATTGTCGAGCACCTGTTCGAGGATGGTGAGTGGGCGATCCTCGAATGGCGCGATCCGAAAGGACTGCGCGGATGCGGGTTCTTCCACGTTCTTGACGGGCACATCCGGTTTCAACGCGGATACTGGGATCAATTGTCGTTTATGCGGCAGCAAGGCTTGTCCACGACTGGCGACGTTCGTGATGCAACCAAGCCGTTGCGGAGCTGAGGATGCACCTCGTGAGCGGGACTGCGCGATACAGACGATGGCTCAGTGTCGCTGCGTGTATCTGGGCAGTTTTGTTCGCCACGCCGCACACATGGTGGGCATTGGGCATTCCTGACGGGTTCCCGGGCGGCGAAAAGAGTCACCGCCTCATGATGTCGAGCACCTGGCGCTACATCTTCGACGTAGTCGTGATTGTGCTCAGTATTCTGATGTTCGCGATCACTGTGACGCTGCTTCGCCCGCCCGACACCGTCGTCCGGCATTGGATCCCGCACACCGCCGCGTGGATCGGATCGGGAATGCTACTCCTGCGCGGACTCGCTGGAATGGTCGTTGACGGCGTGCGAGACCCCATCTGGTGGCCGACGTTTCTCGTCGGCGGTATTCTGCTCGGGGGCGTCGCTTGGTCGGCACGCGCCGCGCGACTGCGCTAGGAGCGCTACTCCGCTTTCTTGATCGTGCGATCCAGGTACGCGCGGATGACGGCGTGGACCTCTGCGCTACTCCACGCCGCCGCGACGTCTCGATCGTGTGAGACGGCACGCTCCGCGCGCTCCAGAATCGGTCCCGCCACCGCGCGCTTGGTCAGCGCAAACGTCGCCGCTGGTATGCGGCTCAGACGTTCGGCGTGCGTTGCCGCGCTTTCGATAAGGCTGCTCGCTTCCACCACTTCGTCGACCAGTGCGAGCGCGACCGCTTCGCGCGGCAGGACAACCCGTCCGCTGAACACGAGATCCCGAAACACCTGCGGCGTCAGCCGAGCGCGCACGATCTCGAACGGCAGCATGGGAAAGGGAACGCCGACCACGAGCTCCGGAACGCCAATGCGTCCCGTGCCGTCAGCCATCAGCCGATAGTCGCAGGCCGCCGCAATGACGCAGCCGCCCGCAATGGCGTGGCCGTTCACCGCGGCGACCAGCGGCTTGGCAAACGTAAGAAGGCGGCGGAAGAGCGCGTTCATCGCGGGCAGAAAACGCCGCGCGTATTCATCGCCGCCATTCAGGAACGCGAAGAGATCGACGCCGGCCGAGAAGCTCGTTCCCGTTCCGGTGAGCACCAGCGCGGTGGCCGCACTTGCCTCAATGGCGTCGATTTCACGAACGAGAGCGTCGCAAAAGTCCGCGTCGAGCGCACTCACCTTTCCGTGCGCAAAGCGGATGATCGCAGTAGATGCTCGGTCTTCGCGTATGAACATGCTCCGCAGAATAGCTCTAACGCGGCTCAGTCGTGCTCCAAGCAAGCGTCGAGTGCGGACCTGACGGTCCGCGGCCCTAGGAGGACCTGAAGGTCCGCGGCCACGTACGATCAGAACGCGACTCGCAATCCTAGCCGGAACAACCGCTCGTCGATGCCGTCACGACCGCTATTCGCCGTGCTCGTGATCGTCGCAAACCCGCCGAGATTGCGAATGGTGCCATCGGGATTGAGCTGCAGGTTCGACACGTTCGAGGCGTTCGTGGACGGATTCGCAAAGTGCGGCGTGTTGGTGAGATTGAACGCTTCCATCCGGAACTGCAGCTTGGTGCCGTTGCCAAGCTCGAATTGACGAAACAGGCCGAAGTCGAGATTCGCAAACCCGGGTCCGCGCAACGAGTTGATCGCGGCCGTGCCAAAACGCGGTTCGGTGACTGCCCTGAACGCCAGCGGATCGAAATACGGATTCGTCGAGCCGATGCCGCCGAGAATGGTGACGTCGGACTCGACCTGATCAGCCTGCTGCTCATTGCTGGGCGCGTTGAGGGAGTTGGTCGCGGAGGAAATCGTGAACGGCGCACCGGAGTAGACACTGAGCAGCCCGTTGACTTGCCAGCCACCCACGAGCTCCGACAACACACCGCCGCTATTGAGGAAGGCTTTGCCGCGGCCAAAAGGAAGCTCCGCGACCACGGAGGCTTGGAAGTTGTGGGGACGATCCTGCGGCATGCGCGCGCGATTCAGATCGAAGTAGTCGCGCGCCTGGACGCGGGGTGGATTGTCACTCAATGTGTCGCAGCAGATGCCAAATGTCCGCGACCACGTGTAGCCGACGTTGGCTTGCAGCCCTTGCATCAGACGCCGCTGCAGCGAGACTTGCAGCGAGTCATAGTCGTTCCAGCCGACGTTGGTGAGCAAGCCGCTTGCTCCGGTCCGTCCGAACTTCACGAACAACGGCCGCCCGGCGTTGCCCGCGCCGGGCACTTGCCCTGCGTTCTGATCGAGGATTTGATTGATATTGCGCTGGCGGGTGCCGACATATCCGGCCTGGCCGGTGAAGCCCCAACCGAGCTCGCGCTGCACCGTCACGTTGAACGAATGGATGTAGCCGCGCTTGGGATTCTGATCGAGCGCGCGTGCGGACACGTTCAACGGTACGGCGATCACGCCGCTGCTGATGTCGGGCACGACAATCGCGGGGATGCCATCGCGGAGCCGGCCGGCGTAACCAAAGCCATTCGGAGCCGGCACGGTCAGGCTGATGTTGGATGGATAGTTGCCGATGAGATCGCGCACGAACGCGAGCGGGTACGGATCGTAATTGAGACCATAGCCTGCGCGAATCACCATCTTCTCGTTCGCGCGATATGCCACGCCGAGGCGCGGCGAGAAGTCGCCTTTTCCCATGTCGTAGCCGCAATCCTCGGGAACACCGGCGACGCCGCAGATCAGCATGCGATTGGTGTCGAAGTCGTAGCGTTCGAGGCCGCGTGTACCGCGCGTGCCCATCGGAAAGAAATCCCAGCGCACGC
This sequence comes from Acidobacteriota bacterium, assembly GCA_046727855.1. Taxonomy (GTDB): domain Bacteria; phylum Acidobacteriota; class Vicinamibacteria; order Vicinamibacterales; family UBA2999; genus DASPWV01. The sequence continues at coordinate 5,618 of JBKPDL010000184.1, read as the reverse complement.
CAATCGACGCCGTCAGGTTGCGCGTCACCTGCCACTGGTCTTTTACGAACGCACTGAATTGCCAGTTGCGCGTCCGCATCATGTTGTCTTCGAACGGGACCAGGTCGTGAGACATGCTGGTGGGCAAACCGAGCAGAAACGTCGCGATGGTGTTGAACTGATTCGGCGACGCGCCACCCAGAATGGTTGTTGGACCTCCGCCAAACACGAACGTGCCCGAGGGATTGCCCACTTCAAAGCGGTTCAGCGCCTGACGCACGATGTCGCCGCCAAATCGGAACGTGTGGTTGCCGCGCACCCACGACAGATTGGCGGTGTACTGATACTGCCAGTTGTCGTCGATATACGGCGTGCCGTTGCTCCCCGAGTAACCGATGCGCGAGTAGTTGGTGATGTCGAACTGCGGCCACCCGCCGTACAACCGGTTCGGACCGTTGGTGCCCGGAATACCGAGAAAATCGAGACCAAGATTTTCGTCCATCCGCGGCGGCTCCGACTTCACCTGAATGAGCGTGATGCCCGCGTAGCTGTCGAAGAGCAACGTCGGCGAAAACACGTACGACGCATTGCCGGTGATCGTGTAGGTGTCGCCCAAACCTGTGCCCATCTTCGAGGCCACCTCGTGAACGGGCAATCCGCCAAGCTCGCCAAACATCGGCGGGCTGTCGAAGTTGTATTTCAGCCAGCCGAGGCGACCCGAGAGGAACAACTTGTCGGTCGCGTTGAAACTCACTTTGGCGTCGGTCTTGTGACGCATGAACGTAAACTCGCCGAGCGCCAGATAGTTGTCGGTCAATTTGTCGGGATAGGTCGGCGCCGGCAGCAGCGCGAGCAGCTTCATTGCGATCGGATCGAGCCGTGCCGTCGGGATGACGTTGCCGGCAAACGCTGAGCGGCCGCTCCCGTCGGCATTGCCCGTGAGCGGGTCGTAGATCTGGTTGGGTGCGGCGGAGAGGTCGCCACGGCGCATCGCCTCGGTCGGCACGGTACCGAAACGATTCGCGCCAAGACGATCGCGCGTGCCTTCGTAGCTGCCGAAATAAAACAGCCGGTTGCGCACGATCGGCCCGCCGAACGAGCCGCCGTACTGATTCTGCAGCGCGTCCTGCTTCGGTTCGTTGGCTGGAAGGAAATACGGGCGGGCCTTCAGCGCCTCGTTGTAGTGATATCCGAACAGCGACCCGTGCAGATTGTTGGTGCCGCTCTTGATTTGCACGTTCGCCGACATGCCACCGGACAGTCCGAGGTCCGCGTCAAAGCTACCCGTGGTGACGCTCACCGTCTCAATCGCATCGAGCCCGGGCACATACGCGGCGACATGAGGAAGCCACAGATTGTTGGCGATCGCGCCCTCAATGCGAATCGTGTTGGCGTTGCGGTTGGTCCCGTTCGAACTGAACGCAAGACCACGAGCGGGGTTCACTGCCACCGAGTGCATGTTCTCGGGTGGTGAGATGCCGGGCACCGTCACCAGCAGGTTCTGATAATTGCGTCCGAGCGGGACCGGCAGGTTCTGCAGTTGCGTCGACGCGATCTCGGTGCGCACGTCTGCGCGATCGGTTTGCAGCACTTCCGATTTGGCCGTGACGGTGACCGTGTCGGTCAACGCGCCCAACGTCAACCCGGTGGTCACGCGGGTGACGTTGTCGACGCTGATCTGCACGCCGGTCGTGACGAATTCGTTGAAGCCTTGCAGCGCAACTCGCACAGTGTAGGTGCCGGTCGGCACCGTCGTGAACGTCGCGATGCCCTGTTCGTTGGTTGTCCCCTCGCGGCTCCAGTTGGTGCTGGTCTCGGTGATGGTGACCTGTGCGGCCGGCAACGCCAACCCGCTTTGATCGCGCGCGTCGACCACCATCGACCCGTACAACACCTGCGCGTGCACGCGCGGCGTGCCGGCAAATGCGACGATGAGGGCGGATATCGCTGCCTGGAACCACCACGCACGTGCGCCGGCTCGAATCTCCCGCATGGCTCCTCCCTCGCGTTTCGTAAGTGCGCACGGTATATCGAACTTAACCGGTCAAGTAAACGGATTTCCTGTTACGTGGTAGCGGTGAAACGCTTTACTTCAGCGGCCGTCAGTGGTATGACCACTCCTCAGTTCGCATCAAGACCAGAGGGCCCGATCCCCACGCAGGAGGCGCGAATGCGGCAAGTTCTTCTCGTCCTTTGCCTTACAGGTGTCGTTGCGGTGCTCGCCGCAACCCCGGCCTTCGCTCAGACCGGACAAATCAACGGCGTAGTCACGGACAACACGGGCGCCGTGGTGCCGGGTGCCACCGTAAAGGCGGTGGAAGTCGCCACCGGCTTGTCGCGCGATACGGTGAGCGGCGCCGATGGCCGCTACACGTTTCGGTCGCTGCGGCCGACCACATACGACCTCAACGTCGAGTTGAGCGGCTTCAAGTCCGCGCAACGGACCGGCCTGCTGCTGCAGGCCGATCAGAACCTGACCGTGAACTTCACCATCGAACTGGGCACGCTCGCCGAAACCATTACCGTCTCCGGCGAATCGCCGACCGTCGACGTGTCATCGTCCACCTTGAGCGAGGTGGTCGACTCGAAGCGGATCGTCGAACTGCCGCTGAACGGACGCGACGCCGCAACGCTCAGCACGCTCGTGCCCGGAATAGTGCTCACCACGGTCGATCGCGAGTCCGGCAAAACAATTCCCGGAGCGCTGCGGCTGTCGACCAACGGCACCGAATCGCGGCAGGTGTCGTTCCGGCTCGATGGCACGAGCCACGTGGATCCGTATTACCAGCAGAATCAGCCGTTTCCCTTCCCCGACGCGCTGCAGGAATTCAGCATTCAAACCAGCAATTACAGCGCCGCACAGGGCAACAGCGCCGGCGCCGTCGTCAACGCCGTGACGCGCTCGGGCAGCAACGAGCTGCACGGCGGGATCTTCGGCTACCTGCGCGATCGCGAGTTCACCGCGAAGAACTACTTCGCGACCGAGAAGGACTTTCTCAAGCGCAAGCAATACGGGGGCTTCGCCGGCGGTCCGATCGTCCGTAACAGAATGTTCTTCTTCGGCGGCTGGCAAGGCACCACCATCGACAATCGCGGCACGAACCTGGTGCAGTTCGGCCCAACCACCGACATGCGCAACGGCAACTTCGCCACCTGCGGCGCGCCGTGCAACCGCCAGCTCACTGACCCCGCCACGGGGCAGCCGTTTCCCAACAACCAGATTCCGGTCGAGCGCTTCGACCCGGCATCGGTCAACGTCTTGAAATACATCCCTACCCTGACCGGTGACGGCCGGATGCAGGTGCCGCGACTGATCGGTCAGGACGACAACCAGGTGGTGACGAAGGTCGATCAACAACTCGGCGACGCGAACCAGCTCAGCGTGCGCTACTTCTTCGATCACTTCACCAACGATCCGACCTACACCGAAGGCAACCTTCTCAGCTACCGCAACCCGACGCTGCAGTCGCGCGTACGCGCGCAGAACATCGTCGGCTCGTGGCAGCGCACGCTCTCGAGCACGGCACTGAACGAAGTGCGCATCGGCTACAACCGCATGCATGCGCGGCGGTTCCCGCCAACCAATAACGTCCCTAGCATGCAGGACCTCGGCGTCCGTCTTCCGGTCTATCCGACGCTGCCGTCGATCTCCGAAATCAACGCCAGCGGCTACTTCAACATCGGCGACAACCTCGAGGCGTCGTTCGTTCGCAACGGTGTCGAGCTCAACGATCGATTCACCTGGGTGAAGGGGAAGCACGACATCCAGGTCGGCGGCGAGGCGCAGTACTACACCGTAGAGATTCGGAACCAGTTCCGACGCGCCGGCCACTTCGTGTTCGATGGCAGCCGCACACAGCATCCGCTTGCCGACTTTCTGCTCGGGTACATCCAGACGTTTGATCAGGGCACGGGCGAGTACAAGGACTACCGTGTGTGGTACGGGTCTGCGTTCATTCAGGACGACTACAAGGTTTCGCCGCGGTTGACGTTGAATCTCGGTCTGCGTTACGAGAACACCCCGCCGTGGCACGAGATCGAAGGACGCATCGAGCGCTTCACGCTCGACGACTACAACAACAACGTCCGTTCCACCGTCTTTCCAGCGGCAGCGCGCGGGGAGACGTTCCGCGGCGATGCTGGCGTGCCCTACGACGGAACGGATCCACAGACCAATAATTTTGGTCCGCGGGCTGGCTTCGCGTGGGATCTGTCGGGCGACGGCAGGACGAGCCTGCGCGGCGGCGGCGGCTTCTTCTACGACCAGCATCGTGACGGCGAGTCGGGAAACGGCGCCGTCAACGCCGCGCCGTGGAGCATTCGACTGTCCGTTACGAGACCCACCGGGCCGTTCTCAGATCCATACCGCGGACGGACCGACTTCGAGCTCGTCAACGATGCGGTGATCGGCACAACGGCGGCTCCCTTCCCGAGGCCCGTGCTGATTGAAACTCTCGACACGACGTACAAAACCCCACTTACGTACAACTGGAATCTCATTTTTGAGCGCGAGGTGATTTCCGCCGTCACCGCGCGCGCGGCTTATGTGGGTTCGCGCTCGGTCAACGGACGCCGCACCGTGCAGTTGAACCCGGCCGTCTTCACCCCCGGTGACACACGCGGCCCCGACGCACGCCGGTTGTTCGCGGCCGACGGCATCGGCCAGGTCATCCAGCAGCGGCAGGATCGCGAGTCGATCTACAACGGCCTGCAGCTCACGTTGAGCAAGCGCTATTCGCATGGCTTCAGCGTGACCAGCAACTACACGCTCTCCCGCGTCGAAGGCAACTTCGGCGACGACGTGATTCCGTGGAACGAGTTCAATCTCGACAAGAAGGATCCGCTCGTCTGGGGGCCGTTGACGCAGGACCGCACGCACCGCTTTACCACGTCCTGGGTCATGGACCTGCCGGGCCGTGACTTGACCGGCGCGATGAAATGGCTGCTGGGCGGCTGGCAGTGGTCCGGCCTGATGGAGTTCGAAAGCGGCCGGCCGTTCAACGTGATCAGCGGATCGGATCGCTCCGGCCGCGGGCTGGGAAGCACCACCGATCGCGCGAAGCTGACAGGCGCGCCGCTCGAGGTGCCTTCGGGCTCTCCTCGTACCTTGTGGTTCAACCCGGCGGCCTTCACCGTAGCTGACGTCGGCACCTTCGGCGACGTGCCGAAGGGCTTCCTGCGCGGGCCGTCGTTCCACAGCTGGAACATGGGCCTCTTCAAGAACATGCGCTTCACCAGCGACGTGAACGTCCAGCTGCGCATCGAGGCGTTCAACATCTTCAACCAGGTGAACTTCGACATCCCGGGCACGACGCCGGGCGACAATCGCATTGCCGTCAACCAGCCAAACTTCGGGCACATTACGCGGACGGTGCCGGTGACCGGCGATCCGCGGCTGCTGCAGTTCGGATTGAAGTTGGTTTTCTAGCGCCGCGTGGGCGGCAAGCGGAGATGCGGCGCACTGCGCGCCGCACCTCGCCTCCGCTTCAGTCACAGCGGTTCCTCACGAGAGTTCCTTACGTGGGTTCCGGGCGACAGTTCACGTCAGTTCGACACGTAGGTTCCTCAAGCTGGTGCGCAAAGGTTCGTCACGCGGTCGGCACACAAGGTAAACCAGAGTCCACGTGAGTCAATAGCAC
>JBKPDL010000183.1:0-14937 GCA_046727855.1 Acidobacteriota bacterium | reverse complement strand
GTCGGCATGTACGGCGACTGGCTGTATTTCCTGACGCCCGACAACTACTTCGTCTCGCTCGAAGCCGCCACCGGCAAGGAGCGCTGGCACAAGGAAATCGCCAACATGAAGCGAGAGTACTTTTCGACCAACGCGCCCATCGTCATCGGCCGGCAAGTGATCATCGGCGTGGGCGGGGACGCGCTCGATATCCCCGGCTATCTCGAATCGCGCGAGCCCGAAAGCGGCGAGGTCGTGTGGCGCTTCAACACCACACCACGCGCGGGTCAGCCAGGAGCGGAGACATGGCCGGACGAGTACGCCATGTTGGGCGGAGGCGGCATGCCCTGGCTGCCCGGCACCTACGATCCCGAGCTCAACCTCTATTACATCGGCACCGGGAATCCCAATCCCGTTCTGGCCGGACAAAGCCGCGAAGGCGACAACTTATATACGTGCACCATTGTCGCGCTCAATCCCGAGACCGGCAAGATGGTGTGGCACTACCAAGTCACGCCGCACGACACGCACGATTGGGATGCGGCGCAAACGCCGGTGCTGATCGACGGCGTCATCGATGGACAACCGCGCAAGCTGGTCGCGCAGGCAAGCCGCAACGGTCATTACTTCCTGCTGGATCGCACCAACGGCAAACACATTTTGACGACCAAATTGATCGACTCGGCGAATTGGGTGCGCGAGATCAACGCGAAAGGACAGCCGGTGCGCAATCCCGCCAAAGATGCGAGGATCCCAGGTACGCTCGTCTCTCCTGATACGTCCGGCGCGACCAATTGGCCGCCGCCAAGCTTCAGTCCTGACACCGGACTGCTTTATGTGGGGACCCGCCAGTCGTTCAGCCTGATGTATCTCACCGACACGGATCCACGCCCGCAAGGATGGGCGGCCGCCGAGCGGAATCTCGGGAATGTTGGCAGCGCGTTGAAGGCGATCGACTACAAGACCGGCAAGGTGCAGTGGAGCCGCCCGCTCGCAATGACGGCCACGGGGAGCACAGGCGGCGCGATGGGTCTCCTCAGCACCGCGGGCGGATTGCTGTTTGGCAACGACGGCGGCGGAAACTTCGTCGCCTACGACGCAGCGACGGGCAAACCGCTGTGGCACGCGGGCCTGGGTACCAACACGTCAAATGGTCCGGAGACGTTTCTTCTCGACGGGCGCCAATATGTCGTCGTCGGCGCAGGCGACGCGCTGTACGCGTTTTATCTGCAGCCGTAGTGGCGGCACCCGCTTACGCACATTGCCGAAGCCGTGTGAGAAACCACAGATCGCACAGCTTTCACCGAGTCTGATTCGCAGGCGAGGGCGCGACGCTCGGGAGCGCCATGTCTGTGAAATCTGCTTAACCCCGCCATCCTCGCGGCGGTCCGGTCATGCGTCTCGGTCCACGCCGGTCGTTGCGGCGCGCATCCGGCTGGTTTGATGAAGGCGGCGCTGACTGGTTTGCTGTATCACCAGCGCCTTCTTCCTCTTCGTCTTTGGGCAGTCCTTCGAGCTGATCGACAAACAAGAGCGAGTGCAGTGACGGGATCTCGAACTTCTTCCGGCACGTTTTGCAGACGACTTCGTCGTCCACGCGGATCAGATGGTCGCGCAGCTTTTCGAACTTGGCGCGATCGCGTTCATCGGCACCCGGCGGCAACCTGTCTTTCTTGACCCGCCGGACCCACCGGATCGCGTACTCGTTGGTGCGATGGCACCGCGGACAGGAGTAGCGTGCCGGGCGCGTTTCGTTTTTGTCGGTGAAAAAAGACCGTTCGTCTAGGGCCATGAGCAGGTCGGCCGGGGCGGGCCTAGTTGGATTTTACCAGCCCGACCCGCCCAGTTAGCCTACCAGTCCTGGCAGCGAAGCTTCGCCTCAAACCGCCGAGAAAACCAAACAGTTGGCTTCGCTGCCATATGTCTTTTTTGCCCCGCTCCGCGGGGCCGAGACATCTCCCTAAGGCGCCAGGAACACTTGCTTCAAATATCACGCGCTCAGCCTTAGAAGATGTCTAGAAGCGCGTCGTGATCCCGAACCTGATAATCCGCGGCGTCACGATGCGCGTGGGCCGTCCGATCGTGTCGCTGATCGCCGTGTTCTGGTCGAGGACGTGGTTGGCGTTCATCAGGTTGAACACGTCGATCGTACCCTCCAGCCGCGTGGTACCCAGTGTGAAACGCTTCGCGAAGCGGACGTCCAGAAACCTGGTGACGGTCTCGGTGCGATCTTCGCCGCGCGGCTGCACCCAGATCGTCTCGGTGCCCTGGGGCAGTCCGGCGATCTGGATCGTTCGCATCAGCGGATCGCCGGCGCGCGCCGTGTACTTGCCGGAAAACACCACTTCCCACGGCAGCTGGTAGCTGCCCGAGAGGTTGAACGCCCACGGCAAATCGATGAACACCGACGAATCGTCACGATTGAGCAGCCAGTTCGGATCGTTCAAGTCGGCGGTGGTGTTGTTCGTTTGCGTGAACGTGCCGTTATGCGCGAACGCCTCGTGCTTCTGGAAGGTGACGCCGCCGAGCAGCTGCCACCTGTTCGACATGCGCTTGTTGAAGCTGAATGACACGCCGTTGTAGTCGCTGTCGAGGAAGTCGAGATTGGTAATGACGCGGTCGCGCTGCGTGGCGAGCGACGCGTCCAAGGCGTAAGCGGTAATTGTCTGCGCGCCGCGCTGCGGATCGTTATAGCTGCGCGTGACCGGAGTGTATGCGCTCGCCGGACGCAAGCGGTCGATCAGTCCGAGCCCGTTGCGATGCTGGCGGCGGTGGTAGCTGACGGACACGGCAAAGTTGTTGAACAGCTGGTGGTCGACGCCGATATTCATCTCATCGCTATAGGGCCGCGAGGCCTCGCCGTCCATCCGCGTAAACACACTCGAGAACCCGCGGAAGTTCGCCAGGTTCAGCTCGCCCGGGTCGAGACGGCGATTGTTGTTGGCGTCACTCCATGGCACCTGGAAGTTGATGCGCGCGTTCGGATTGACCGCCTCGGCGATCTCCGACCCGAACTGGTTGTAGAAGCGCCCGTAGTACGCCTTCAGCGCCGTGCGGCCGTTCCCGATCAAGTCGTACGACAGCCCGACGCGCGGCGCGATATTGGGACCGAAATCGAACACGTCGGTCTTGGGGAACGAGCGTTCGCCCACCCAGGTGCCGGCGGGACTCGACTGCGCCGGCAGATAGCTGCTGAGCCCGTCGAGCCGGAAGCCGTAGTTGATGGTCGCGCGTCCGATCATCCATCGGTCCTGACCGAACACCGCCCAGGTGTCCAGCCGATGATCGGAGTTGACCGGCGTGTTGGAGAGTGTCGCGCGGAAGGGCACGCCGGCGTCCATCTCGAGGTAGAGATCGCCATTGCGGATACGGTCGTACTGCATCTTCTCCCACGAAAACTGCACGCCCGCCTTCAAGTCGTGCGATCCGGCGCCGAAGCGATCGGTGAAGTACCCCAGGGTGGCGTTGCCTTGATAACGGTGGTTGGGGTTGAGCGACTGTTCGATCGCCGCGTTGAACTGCTGCTGGCGCGTCGTGTCGCGCAGGGCAATATCGGTGGGCTGTACTTCCTTCTGATAGCGCGTCGGGAACACACCCCACATGCGGCCGAAGCGTGCGTCGAACAACGTCGCTCTGCCGAACACCTGATTGATCTGCGTGACGTAGTTCTGCGCCGGCTGATCCTGCAGCACGGTCGCCTTGTCCTCGCTGAAGTCCACTTCACGGCGATGGAAACGATCCTTCAGGTTGCGGTTGAACATGAACGACGCGCGCGTGTTCTGGCGCACCTGATAAGTGACCTTGCCCATGAAATTGCGGATGCGGTTGTCGTCGATGCCCTGCGAGCCATCGGGGTTGACCGCGCCGATCTGGAACTGATCGAGACGCCACCAGCGCAGCGCGCCGAAGAACCACGCCTTGTCGCGCTTGATCGGTCCACCGAGCGTCGAGCTCCAGTCGTACGAAATGTCGATCGGATTGCCGGCCGCACCGGTTTCACATCCGGGCGTGCCGGGCGGCACGCCGGCGCACTCGCTCTCGGGCCGCAAGCCAAGACGGCCACGCAGTTCGTCGTCGATGTTGCTGCCCTGCAGCGCGTCGTTCATGAAGTAGAAGTTGTGATCGCTGGTGAAGCGGTTGCCGCCCGACTTGGTGACCATGTTCATGTAGACGCCGCTGACATCGCTCTCCGCAGTGCCAGACGCCACCTGCATGTTGTATTCCTCGTACATCTCGAAACCGTAGTACTGCATCGTCGATCCGCCCGTGCCGCCGCCCCAGTTGGTTTTGAGCCCGTCGATCGAAAACGACTTCTGGCTGTCGGCCGAGCCGAACGCTTCGAGGTTGTACTGCTGCATGCCCTCTGTGCCGCCGACATCCAGCCGCCCAGTGATGACGCCAGGAACCAGACCCGCCATCACCCACGGATTGCGTCCGGTCGGAATGGCATCGTACAGCTCTCGGGTGATGTTGGTCTGCGTGACCGTGCTGCTCGTGTCCACGACGGGCGACTCGCCGCTGACGGTGATTGTTTCCTGAAGATTACCCACAGTCAGCTCGACATCGAGCCGCGTCGTGCGCGCGACCTGCACCACCACGCCCTCGCGCTTCATCGGCGTGAAGCCCGTGAGCTCGTAGCTGACGACATATTCACCGGGTGGCAGAGTCGCGAACTGATACGTGCCAGTCGCACCGCTCACCGCTGTCTGCGCGCCGCCGATCAGCGCGGGACTCGTCACCGTGACGGTGACACCCGGCAGCACGCCTGCCTGCGCATCGCGCACGACACCCGCAAGCGTGCCGGTCTGCTGCGCCAAAGCAGACGTCGACGCGATCGCGGCCAGCAACATCGCAACACCTGCACGACGGAACAACGAAGTCATGTCGCTCCCTCTCTGCCCGTGGGGGCATAAGAGAACAGGGAGATCGGGGAGATCGGGGACGATAAAAACTTCTCCCTGATCTCCCTGTTCTCTTCTCCCTGAGATCGGGGACGATAAAAAACCTCTCCCTGATCTCCCTGATCTCCCCGTTCTCTTCTCCCTGATCTCCCTGATCTCCCTGTTCTCTCTCACGAAGCTCGGCCGATCCTACCGCCGGACCGACGTATGATCAATGGCACGCATGCCCGACCCAGCTCCTCCGACCGTCTTTCCATCTCTGCTGCCAGTTCTTCCGCTTCGTCGCACGGTCGCATTTCCACTGACGTTGCAGCCGCTCGCGGTGAACCGGCCGATGTCGGTTGCGGCGGTCAACGCCGCGCTCGCCGGCGATCGCTTGATCCTGCTGCTCCTGCAAAAAGGTGACGACGAGGATCCGAAGATCGATCAGATGTTCGAGATCGGCACGATCGGCATCATCCGTCAGATGGCGCGCGGCCCCCAGGGCCTGAACATCATCGTCGAGGGGATGGCACGCGCACGCGCCACGAGCGTCGCCGTCGAGAACGACATGCTGCGCGCGCGGCTGACGCTGGCGCCCGAACAGGTACAGACGGGCGTCGAAGTCGACGCCTATATCCGACGCATTCAAGAGCTCGTCGATCGCGCGCTCGCGTTGACGTCTGGTCTCGCACCTGAGGTGCGGCAGCTGGTCACCGGCATCGACGATCCGATGCGGCTGTGCTATCTGCTCGGCACGATGCTCGATCTGAAAGCGGAAGAGAAGCAGCAGCTCCTCGAAGCGGATCCACTTCTCAAGAAGCTCGAACTCGTACACACCCTTCTGTCGCGCGAAGTGTCGGTCCTCGAGCTCAAAGGCAAGATCGAGACGCAGGCGCAGCAGGAGATGACCGACGCGCAGCGACAGTATTACCTGCGCCAGCAATTAAAGGCCATTCAGCAGGAGTTGGGCGAAGGCGAAGCCGATGAGACGAAAGTGCTGCGCGACCGTATCGCGGAGGCCAAGCTGCCGGCGCACGTGCACATGGTGGCCGAGCGCGAGGTCGATCGCCTCGCGCGCATGGGTCCCGCGTCGCCTGAGTACCAGATGCTGCGGACGTATCTCGACTGGATTCTCGAGCTGCCGTGGGAAACGGTGACGGAAGATCGCATCGATCCGGTCGAAGCGCGCCGCGTGCTGGACGAAGATCATTACGACCTCGACAAGGTTAAAGAGCGGATCGTCGAATACCTCGCCGTTCGCAAGTTGAAGGGCGACATGAAAGGGCCGATTCTCTGCTTCGTTGGCCCGCCCGGCGTGGGCAAGACCTCGCTCGGCCAGTCGATCGCGCGTGCGATGCAGCGCAAGTTCATTCGCGTTTCGCTGGGCGGTGTTCGCGACGAAGCCGAGATCCGCGGCCATCGCCGCACCTACATCGGCGCCATGCCCGGGCGGATCGTTCAGGCGCTCCGGCAAGCCGGATCGGCCAATCCCGTCTTCATGCTCGACGAGCTCGACAAGGTGGCGGTTGGATATCAGGGCGATCCGGCGGCGGCGCTCCTCGAAGTGCTCGATCCGGCTCAGAACCACACCTTCCGCGATCACTATCTCGAAGTGCCATTCGATCTGTCCAAGGTGCTGTTCATTGCGACCGCGAATCAGCTCGGCTCGATTCACCCCGCGCTTCGCGATCGCATGGAGATTGTGTGGCTCTCGGGCTACACCGAAGAAGAAAAGCTGCACATTGCGCGCAAATACCTGATTCCCCGCCAGCTGACCGAGCACGGGCTCGCCCCGGGCTCACTGACGATCACTGACGAAGCGTTGCGCACGGTCATCAGCGAGTACACGCGCGAGGCCGGTGTGCGCAACCTGGAGCGGCAGATCGGAACCATTGCGCGTAAGGTGGCAGCCAAAGTGGCGACCGGCGCGTCGCCCGCCGATTTCAACATCGACGTCGGCGACATCGAAAGCTATCTCGGCCCGGCCCGTCATCGCCGCGAAGTAGCGTTTCGCACCTCGCGTCCGGGCGTCGCCACGGGGGTGGCGTGGACCGAAACAGGCGGCGACGTGTTGTTCATCGAAGCGAGCCTGCTGCCGGGCGGCCGCGGCGCGATCATTCTCACCGGCCAGCTCGGCGAGGTGATGCAGGAATCCGCGCGCGCGGCAGTCAGTCATATTCGCGCCAACGCCAAAGATCTCGGCATCGACCCGAAGTTTCTCGAGAACCGGGATCTGCACGTGCACGTGCCGGCGGGCGCGATTCCCAAAGACGGTCCGTCGGCCGGTGTGACCATCGCCACGGCAATTCTGTCCGCCGCGCGCAACGAACTGGTGCGCGAGGACGTGGCCATGACCGGAGAGATCACCTTGAGCGGCCTGGTGCTGCCCGTCGGCGGCATTCGCGAAAAGGCTTTGGCCGCAATGCGACTCGGGATCAAAACGTTCGTGCTGCCAGCGTTGAACACGCCGGATCTGAAGGAGCTTCCCGAAGAGCTCAAGAAGTCGATGGAATTCATCCCGGCAAAAACGCTGGAAGAGGTGTTGAAGGTGGCCTTTCCGGGCGTGCCGGCGCCGATCCCGGTGCCCGAGCCAGCAGTGGTGTCGTCAGCAGAAACACCGGCGGCCGCAACAGAGTCGTCATAACCCACGTTGAGGAACCCGCGTACGAACTGGCGTGAGGAACGTACGTGAGGAACATACGTGAGGAACGTACGTGGGGAACGTACGTGAGGAACGTACGTGAACCTACGTGAGGAACCCACGTGACTTACGTGAGGACCCACGTGATACTCGTCTTCTACATCACCGGTCATGGATTCGGTCACGCGTCGCGGTCGATCGAAGTCATCAACGCCCTGTTACTCAGGGAACCCGTTCTCGACATCCAGATCCGGACCAACACCGCCCGATGGCTATTCGATCTGACGGTTCGCGGCGCGTTCACATACGTAGACGTCGAGTGCGACCCTGGAATCGTCCAAATCGATAGCCTTCACCTCGACACGGACGCGAGCATCCGGCGCGCTCGTGAGTTCGTTGCCACTCTCGACGAGCGGGTTGAAAACGAAGCGGCTGCGTTGACCCGGCTCGGCGCCGAGCTCGTCGTCTCGGATATTTCAGCGATGGGCATCGCCGCGGCGGCGCGCGCTGGTATTCCACGCATCGCGCTGGGCAACTTTACATGGGACTGGGCCTATTCCGCCTATCGCGGTAGCGAAGACGTCGTCAGCGCCATTGCCCGCGGATACGCGGACGCCGATCTCGCCCTGCGGCTGCCGATGTGGGGCGGCTTCGGCGCCTTTCGCAAGGTCGTCGACATCCCATTCATCGCGCGCCATTCGCGTCGCGATCCGGCCGAGACACGCCGTGCGCTCGGCCTGCCGCTCGATGCACGGCTCGTGCTTCCGTCGTTCGGCGGTCATGGGCTTGCAGGGCTCGACCGCGCAGTCCGCGACCTCAAAGGCTACGAGGTGCTCTTCAACCTCGATGAGAAGAAACTGTACGCCGGCGGCGTTCGCTACGAGGACGTCGTACGTGCCGTTGATGTCGTCGTGACAAAGCCAGGCTACGGGATCATCGCCGAGTGTCTCGCCAACGACACGGCCCTGCTCTACACCGATCGCGGACACTTCATCGAATATGACGTCCTCGTCGCCGCGATGCCACGACTTCTGCGGGCGGCGCACATCAGCCACGATGATCTGCTTGCCGGACGATGGGAGGAGCACTTGGATCGACTGCTGGCGCAGCCGGCGCCGAAGGAAAGGCCCGCAACCAATGGTGCCGAGGTGGCGGCGGACTACTTGCGAAACCATGTAGCAACCGAATCTTCAGGTCCGCCCGAAGAAGCGCGGCTGAAGCCGCGCCACTAGTTCTGAGCTGTAACCAGCGACCACATCTTGAACAGATTCACCTTCTCTATCGATGTGGGCTTGAGATCGGCTTGTGTGAGGAACGCCTGCAGATCGAGATCCGCCGTGAACCCGATGTGCACCGTCAGCGGCGAGATCAACGTCTCGATTCTCGACAGCACCGGGTTCGTGCTCTTGAAGTGATTCAGGATCACGATGCGGCCGCCCGGGCGGCACACGCGCTTCATCTCCTGCGCCACCTTCACCGGATCCGGGACGACGCTGACGAGATATGGCGCATACACGATGTCGAAGCTTTCGTCCGGGAACGACATTGCCGCGGCATCCATTTCCAGGACGCGGCAGTTGCGCAGGCCCTTGTTGAGGACACGCTCGCGCGCTTTCTCGAGCATGTGCAGCGAGAGATCCACGCCCACCACGTTGCACGTCGAGGGATACAGCGGCAGGTTGATCCCAGTGCCGACACCGACCTCGAGCACCGAGTTGCCCGGCTGAACGTTCATCTTCTTCAGCGCTTCGACCCGCCCCGGGTGCAGCGTCGGGCCGAACACCAGGTCGTAAACGACGGCGAGCTTCTCGTAGACGCGCTCGACGAAGTGGTTTTCGACCACTGTGACCGATAGCGCCCGTGTTGCGGCATCGCCGCCTCCGATCGGATCGTGGGACCGCGCTCGATCACTGTCGAATAAGGCCATTTAGCGTCTCCGGTCGGCACTATATCAAAAGTTGCTCAGTGCAACCCTTCCATTACGGCCAGCACTGCCGCTGTTCCGGCGGCTGTCGAGGAAATGTGCACTCCCTGCGCCATGGGTTTGAGCGTGCGGCCGAGCTCCTGCGCGATGCGAACACCCTCCGCGATCGCACTCGAGTCATCGCGCGTCGCGCGCATGCGAGCCAGGATCGCGTCGGGTACGCTCACACCTGGCACTTCGTTGGCCATGAACTCCGCGTCGCGCACGCTGCCGAACGCCCACAAGCCGACGATGATCGGAATACCGAAGCTCTGCACACGGGTGAGAAAACGATCGAAGACGGCGATGTCGAACACCGGACTGGTAATCGCGAATTCGGCCCCGGCTTCCACTTTGTATTCGAATCGCCGCAGCTCGCGATCGAGATCATCCGTGCCCGGATCCACCATCACCCCGACGTGCAGCGCCGCCGGCGTGCCGATCGGTTGTCCGCCGACGTCGAGTCCATGATTCAGACGCGTCATCAGGTTGGTCAAACCAATCGAATCGACGTCGAACACCGCCGTCGCATCGGGAATCTCGCCGCGCAAGCTCGCGCCGCCGGTGATGCCGAGGACGTTGCGGATCCCCATCGCCGCCGCGCCGAGCAGATCCGACTGAATGCCGAGCAGGTTCTTATCGCGGCACGAGTACTGGAGGGTTGTCTCGATCCCCGCGTGCTGGTGAACCAGTACGGCGAGTGCAAGCGGACTCATGCGCGCGCCGCGCGGCCCCTTGACGATCGTCACCACGTCGACGTTGTTACCCGTGAGGAGTTTCGCGTCTGCCAGCGCGTCGTTGCACGACAAGCCACGCGGCGGAACGAGCTCCACGCTCACCACCGAGCGGCCGGCGGCGAGCGCTTGCGCCAGCCGCGATTTGTCGGCCGTCGGAACCGGACGCTGCGCGTGCGGGGCTCGCGCGACCGTTGACACTCGCACGTGCGTATGTGACTGCTCGCGCACGGCATCGGGCGCCAGTCGCCGAACCGCGGCGCTGATTTGCCGAATATGCTCAGGAGTCGTGCCACAGCAGCCACCCACCAGGCGCACGCCATTGGCAATGAAGCGCCGCGCATACGACGCCATGTATTCGGGCGACGACAGATAGATATTTCGCCCCTCGATGTCGCGCGGCTTGCCCGCGTTTGGCTGTGCCGAAAGCTTCGCCGACGTCGTGGCGGCGAGGCGCTCGATGGTTTCGAGCATGGGCGCAGGTCCGACGCTGCAGTTCACGCCCACGACATGCGCGCCACGCTCGAGCAGCACCGGAGCAAACTGCTCCGGCGGCGTGCCATCGAGGCTGTTGCCGTCCTCTTCGGTTGTCATCTGCGCGACGATGGGTAAATCGCAGAGCTGACGGATTGCGGCAATGGCGGCGCCGATCTCGTTGAGGTCGCGGAACGTTTCGATCATGAACAGATCGACGCCGCCTTCGAGCAGCGCTTCAGCCTGTTCCTTGAAGTAGTGCTCCGCCTCGTCCACACCGGTCTTGCCCCATGGCTCCACGCGGACGCCGAGCGGGCCAATCGCGCCGGCGACATACGTGTGGTCGCCCGCCACGCTCTTCGCCAGCCGGGCGCCGGCCACGTTGATGGCACGCACGCTGTCGCTCAGGCCAAACGCGCGCAGCTTGATGCGATTGGCGCCAAACGTGTTCGTCTCGAGGACATCCGCGCCTGCGCGCAGGTACTCCTGATGCACGCTGCGCACGAGGTCTGCCTGCGAGATGTTGAGCGACTCGAAGCAGCGGTTGATGAAGACACCCTTGGCGTATAACTGGGTGCCCATCGCCCCGTCGCACACCAGCACACGCTTGCCGATCGCCTCGAGAAACGATTCGCGCACCGCGATCGTCGATCTTATTCTGTCTGATGAAGAGTCCACGCAAAGGTTCCTGTTTCGACCAGCAAGTACGAGCGGTTCACGCGATCCACACACACGGTCGGAATGCCCTGCCGATCGAAGTATGCATGCGTGTGGTGATGCCCGAAGCAGTGCAGCTTCGGCCTGATCGCGTCGGCGACCTCCGCAATCGGTTCCTTCCCGACATCCCTTCTCCACTTGCGGGTCGGGCTGGTGGACGAGGGCAAATCGATCCAAAACGGCTTCGGCGCTTCGTGCGTCAGCAGGACGTCGACGTTGCGCAGCCGCTTCGCCGCTTCAATCTCCTCACGGACGAAATGACGGCGCTTATCATCTTTGCCCTTCACCGGCAACGCCGCCGCCGGTGTCTCGTACCACGTCGGCGCAAACGTGCCGCCAACGCCTGCGATCTTCACATCATCAATCTTCACAGCTGTACCGTTGACGATGAAATGCAGCTTCGGCACCGATTCTGTGCCGGCGCGAAATGCCGCCAATCGATCGAACGATTCGTTGTTCCCCTGAATGAAATACAACGGTTTTTGCGTTACCGGATAGCCGCCGGCTTGACTCGCGAGATCGCCGACACACAACCAAAATGGAATCTCAGCGTGGCGATCGAGGATGCGCGCCAGGGCGTCGAAGTTGCCGTGGACGTCGCCGATGATTCCGAAGAGCCTTGACACGTGCTCGCGGACCTACAGGTCCGAACGAACCGCGGACCTGGAGTCCGCGCTACGTCGTGGGCGCAGGGACAAGCAGCTCTTCCTTGTCCCACACGAAGTCATCTTTGCTGTACACAGCCAGCTCGTAGTCCTTGCCCATGAAGATCGCCGACACCGGGCATGCCTCTTCGCAGTAGCCGCAGAAGATGCACCGCGTCTTGTGAATCTGGTACACGGAGGCGTAGCGCGGGCCGGCCATCACGCTGCCGTCGTTCTCCGCCGCCTCGAGATAAATCGCGTCGGCGGGGCACGCAACTGCGCACAATCCGCACGCCACGCACTTTTCAAGCCCGTTTTCGTCGCGCATCAGCACCTGTTTCCCGCGGTATTTCGGGAACATCGGCATCTTCTCGTCCGGGTAATTGATGGTGATCGGGGTGCGGAACAGGTGCCGGAAGGTCAGCGCAAAGCCTTTAATCAACGGGCGAATCATGCGTTAAATTGTAACCGATGCAGCCGAAGTTCCTGTCGGCCGAGCAGTTTCTGCTGGCCACGCTCGTTGGCAAGCTCGCCATCATGGCCGCGCTCGCCACGATGCTCGTGAGGTATCGGCGCTTCAGGCACATCCTCATCTTCGAGCGCCGCGACTGGCCCGACCGCCTCGCCTTTGCCCTTGGCCTCATCGTGCCGCTTACACTGGGTGTCGTCTCACGGCTTCTGCTGAATTACGACGCCGCGGATCTCACGCTCGAAGGCGCCTTTCTCGCAGGCTTGATTGCCGGACCTTACACCGGCGGCCTCGTCGGCGGCATCATCGCGGTGCCGGCTCTCATTGCCGGCGAATGGGCCGCAGTGCCCTTTGCCGTAGGCTGCGGGTTTGCGGGCGGCGGCATTCGCGAGGCCTCGCCTAAAGAGGAGATCTGGAGCTATTCGCCGTTTATCGTCTTGAGCCTGCCGACGATGGTCTGGCGCTCCATTCGCGACCTGCGAGTCAACCGGCAGCTCGTGATGCTGTTTGCGCCAATCGGGCTCGAGTTCATCCGGCGTGCCGTGGGCACGCGCTTCGGCGTCTATCGCATCTTTTATTTCGAAACCCCGTCCTGGTGGCTCACGGTTGCGACGTATGTGGCCACCGTGCTGACGGTGGCCATTCCGATCAAGATCTGGAACAACGCGCGCATCGAGCATCGCGTCCAGGAGCAGGAAAAGCTGCTGCTCGCCGCCAAGGTCGAAGCCCTCAAGAGCCAGATCAATCCGCACTTTCTTTTTAATACCCTCACGTCGGTGTCGTCGCTGATTCGTTCCGAGCCGGAAACCGCGCGCACGGTGATCCATAAGCTGTCCGGCTTGCTGCGCAAGCTGATGCGCAGCCACGAACAGTTCGTCACGCTACGCGAAGAGCTCGAGTCGATCGACGAGTACCTCGCGATCGAAGTGATCCGTTTCGGTCCGCGCCTGCGCGTGGAGAAGGAGATCGCTCCCGACACGCTCGACGTGATCGTGCCGAGCATGATTCTGCAACCGCTCGTCGAAAACGCGATCAAGCACGGATTGACGCGCAAGGTCGGCCTCGGGTGCATTACTCTGCGCAGCCAGCGCAAGGAGGACACACTGGTGCTCGACGTCGAGGACGACGGCCTTGGCATTTCGGATGAACGTCTGCAGACAGCCATGTCGAGCGGCATCGGCTTGAGCAACGTGCACGAGCGCTTGCGTGTCATCTACGGCGCAACCGGCCGCGTCGAGCTCAAAGGCTCGCCCGGCAAGGGCGCGTGCGCACATCTCGAAATTCCCGTACTCGTCGCCGAAGAGCAAATCACCGCCTGATGTCGTCCCCTGCGCTCACTGCCGTTGTTGCCGACGATGAACAGCATGCTCGCGAGGAGCTGTGTTTCCTGTTGAGCCGCATGGAGGGTGTCGACGTGGTCGCGCGGGCCGCCGACGGCGTGCAGGCGCTCGATGACATTGCGCGGCTCACGCCCGACGTCGCCTTTCTTGACGTCCAGATGCCCGGACTGACTGGCTTTGAAGTGGCGCAGCGGCTGCTCGAAAGCGGAATCGACCTGGCTGTGATTTTCGTTACGGCGTTCGACCAACGGGCTATCGAGGCGTTCGAGGTCAACGCGGTGGACTACGTGTTGAAGCCGGTTGAGACGGCTCGCCTGGAACAGGCCGTCCAGCGGGTGCGAAAACGCCGCGGCGACCAGCCGCTCGGAAACCAGTTGGAGCGGCTGGTCCGCATGATGGCGAGCCCGAAAGACCGCCGCAATCAGATTGCCCTCAAAGTCGAAGACCGAATCGTCCTGGTTCAGGCCGACGACGTCGTCTATGCCTCCGTGACGCCGGATTCGATTAATATTGTTACCGGGCAGGTTTCCGGCACGTCTAATTACCGGACCCTGGACGAGTTGCAGGCCAGGCTGGATCCCGATGTGTTCTGGCGGGTCCACCGCTCGCATCTGGTCAACATCAACAAGATCAAGGAGATCGTCCCTTGGTTCAGCAGGAACTACATCCTCAGGATGAAGGATTCGAAGGCGACCGAAATTCCGGTCAGCCGGTCGCAGACACGCCGCCTTCGGGAGTACCTGAAGCTCTAGGGACCGAGATCCAGCCGCCGTTGGCTGGTTTCGACACGCGGTTCACCACCATCGACCCGGTGCTCGAAGCCGTTCCAGCCTCCCCGGCCAGCGGCACCATCCGAATCGAAATCGACGACTCGTCATCCAGCATGATGCGCCGGCTCGAAATCTGGCGCGACGAGTTCGTGGCCTGGGTCAAAACGCTGGCGTCGGCCGCGGTCTACGCCACGCTGATCGTGACCTTCGGCTTCCAGGTGGCGCGCGTCGAAGGCCAGAGCATGGCGCCGACGCTTGCCGATCAGGATCGCCTGATCGTCAACAAACTCGCGTACCGGCTCGCGGCGCCGCAGCGCGGCGAC
>JBKPDL010000182.1:0-27346 GCA_046727855.1 Acidobacteriota bacterium | reverse complement strand
ATCCAGGACAGTTCTACCGGCTGCAGAATTTCGAGCGACTGAGTCCGCACGTCCGCACGGACAATCACCTGGCATCGTTGATGATGGAGGGAATCGCGCTAACCGGTGCCTGGGTTGATCGCGAGAACGGACTGCTTTCGTTGATCACGCTCGAAATGGGCGTATCGAGCCGGCTGTGCGCGTATCTCAGACCCGGCGAACCGGTAGTCGTCATGGGTCCTACGGGGACACCGACCGAGATTCCCAAGGCCACCAGCGTGATGCTGGCGGGCGGTGGACTCGGGAACGCCGTGCTCTTTTCAATCGCCAGGGCTCTTAAAGCCAACGGCAATAAAGTGTTGTACTTTGCCGGCTACAGGAACGGCGCCGACCTGTTCAAGCGGGAGTAGATCGAGGCGTCAACCGATCAGGTGATTTGGGCGACCGATATGGGCGAGGACATCGATCCACACCGCCCCCAGGATGCCCACGTGCGCGGCAACATCGTCGAGGCGATGGTGGCCTACGCGGAAGGAAAAGCGGCGCCGCAGATGGTGGCGCTCGGTGACGTCACGCGTCTTATTGCCATCGGCTCCGATAGCATGATGAACGCCGTGCGGCTCGCACGCCATGGAGTGCTGGCGCCCTATCTCAATCCGCGGCACGTCGGGATCGGCAGCATCAACTCGCCGATGCAGTGCATGATGAAGGAAGTGTGCGCGCAGTGCCTCCAGCGTCACGTCGATCCGGAAACCGGACGCGAAGAATTCATCTTCTCCTGCTACAACCAGGATCAGGATCTCGACCGCGTCGACTTCGCGAACCTCCATGCACGTTTGCGGCAGAATTCAGTGCAGGAAAAGATCTCGAATCTCTGGTTCGAGCATCTGCTCGACCGCGCTGAAGGCGAGCTGGCACACGTGTGATCGCACCCGGCACCATCATCGACGGCCGTTACCAAATCGTCGGGCCGCTTGGCGCAGGCGGCATGGGACAGGTGTATCGTGCGCGCCGGCAGATGCTCGGCGACGAGGTGGCGATCAAGGTGATGCATCCCTCGCCCGAAGCCGCGCTCGAACAGCGCGAGCGGTTCCTGCGCGAAAGCCGTGCGTGCGCGCGGCTGCGTCACCCCAACATCGTTTCCATTCTCGATTTCAACGTCGACTCCACGGGACATCCGTACCTCGTGATGGAACTTCTCAGCGGGCCGAGCCTGCGCGAAGAGCTGGAACTTGGCGGCGCCATGCCGCCGGCGAAAGCGGTGCAGATTCTCTAGCTCAATCGAGTTGCGTAAACCGCCGCACCGAGAAGCCCGGCATCCCGGTTCAGAATCACATACACCGGCATCGCTTCGAGCAGCGGCCGCATCGGTTCCTTCGCATTGAACGCTTCGAGGAACGGGCCACGTTCGAGGGCGGGAAGGATTCGCGGCGCAATCCCGCCACCGATGAAAACGCCACCACGCGTCACCGCAGTGAGCGCAAAATTTCCCGCAACAGCGCCGTAAGCGGCGACGAACAGGTCCAGTGCCTCGATGCAGCATGAACACTCGCGTGCCAGCGCCGATCGCGTCAGCGCGGCAGGCGCATCTGGAGCTTCGTGGTCTCCTTCGAGCGCCGCGCACCGGCGATCGCCGTGTGTGAAATCCGACAGATTCAGGAGGCCTGGGCCCGATAAGACGTGCTCGATCTCCGCGCGCCCGTAACGCTTGGTCAGATACGCGACGAGCTCCATCTCGCGATCGGTTCGAGCGGCAAAGTCGATGTGGCCGCCTTCGGAAGCCACTGGAATGTAGCGTCGGTCGACCCAATGAAGGAGCGATGTTCCGAGCCCGGTTCCTGCGGCGATCAGCGCGATGTTGCCTTCGGCGTCGCGATCGCCGGCCTGGAGTTGACGCAGTTCACTTGGGTTGAGCACTGGAACGCTATAGGCCATGGCTTCGAGGTCGTTCAACAGGCGCACGTTGCGGAAATTGAACGCGCGCTGCAGCTCGGCGGCATCAACCCGCCAGGGCACGTTGGTCATCTCGGCCGCCTGATTGATGACTGGACCGGCGACGCCGAACATGGCGCTGTCGATTTGTGGCGGATTGCCGTGCGTCGAGAGAAATGCCTCGATCATCGAGGGAAGATCCGGATAATCGAGCGTCTGGAACGTGTTGACGTGAAGCCGCGCCGGCCTCACGCGATCGGGTTGGAACAGACCGAGGAGCGTCTTTGTGCCGCCGATATCGCCTGCGAGAATCATCGTGAGCTCGGGAGCGGCGCGACCGCCAGGGCCTTTCTCATGACGAAGCGCGGCCTGTCCGCTCGCCTGCGCGACCTATAATCCACAGGTCCGAAGGCAGGTCCGCCGGTTTTCCATCCACGATTGTAGTTTGACAACTGTCGCGTTCTGCTCCATCTTGAACGCGAAACAAGTGTCGGGTCTGCCATTCGATGCGCCGGATCAGTTGCCGCTGACCGGCGAAACCGTTGTCTTTACCGGCAAGCTGTGGTCGCTCGACCGTAAAGAAGCACGTACTGTTGTCGAGCGCTTCGGCGGCACCGTCGAAGACGAGGTGACACAGCGCACCACGCTGCTCGTTGTGGGCGGGGAAACCTATCCCGACGGCGTACCCGATCTCGCGCGCATCGCCAACGACAACAGCACCCATAGGCAGAAACTGCGGCGCGCGGCCCAGATCAACGCCGACGATCCGGGGCACATCGCCATTGTGAGCGAAGACGAATTCTGCCGCCGGTGCGGGTTGCCGTCGGTTGCCGGACGCCGCGAGCAACACTACGGACAGCGCGACGTGCTTGCCATGTACGGCGCGCTGCGCGCGGATCACCTGCGATATCTGCAGAAATGGGGCTTCATCCGACCGGCTTTCAAGAACAACGCGGACACTTTTTTCACGTTCGCCGATCTCACGCTGCTGCGGCAAGTGAACAGCGAGCTGCAGAAGGGTGTCTCGTTCCGCGCCGTGCTCCGCGATCTGCAGGCGACGCGCACGGGACAGTTGACGTTCGACTTTCGCATCGACGCGCAGCCGGCGCGCATCATCGCGCTCATGCCGCGCGAGGCGATGGCGCCGTCGCGCCCTGCAGGCGATCGCTCAGGGAGTCCGCTGCCCTCGCGTCCGCTGACGGCGGCGGAACAGTACTTTCTCATGGGTTCGCTGCTCGACGATGGCACGCCCGAGAAGCAGGAGGAGGCGTCGCAGGCCTATCGCCGCGCGCTCGAAAAAGATCCCGATCTGGTCGCCGCGTTGATCAACCTGGCCAATATCCGCTACGCACGCAACGAGCTGGCCGAGGCGCAAGCGTTGTACGAGCGCGCGATTGTGCTCGATCCGACGTACTTCGAAGCGTATTTCAATCTCGGCAACATCCACCACGATCATGGCCAATATGTCGATGCGGAAGCGTGCTATGGCGAGGCGCTCGCGTTGAATCGTGAATACCCGGACGCGCATTTTTATCTGGCCGTCACGCTCGAGAAAATGGGCCGCTCGGCCGAGGCGCAGCCGCATTGGCGCGCGTATCAGCGGTTGGCGCCGGACGGCGAGTGGGTGGAGCTGGCACGGGAGTTCTCCGATTAGTGATGTCAGGTCCGCGGCGTCCGAGGAGGCGGCGCCGGACCCTGATGCATCTCGTCGAAGTAGTGCGCGCGCGATTCCACTTCCGAGAGCCTGCCAGACGCATAGAGCGACGCCTGCTTGAACAGCGCATCCGCTTGATCGGCAGGGAGTTCATGCAATGAGGCGAGACTGTAACCCAGACGCTGCAAGAATTCGGAGATAAGGGCGAGCTCCAGCTGAGCATGGGGATCCTCGCGCGGCAAATCAGACCGCTCGGCGCTCATGGATACCTCCAATGGCGAGCCTGGCTTCAGTTTACGCCTGGTATGGGAGAATTTGAGTCATGTGCCGCAATATTCGGACGCTCACCAACTTCGAACCGCCAGCAACAGACGACGAGATTCGCGCGTCGGCGATTCAGTTTGTTCGCAAGCTGAGTGGCATGAATCGCCCCTCGAAAGCGAATGAGGTGGCGTTCAATCGCGCGGTGGAGGAAGTGACTGACGTCGCGCAGCGCTTGATCCGCTCGCTCAAGACGAGCGCGCCGCCCAAAAACCGCGAGGAAGAGGCGCGCAAAGCGAAAGCGCGGTCAGCGCAACGATTCGCGGCGGCGGTCGACGCATAAGCGCCCCTGAACGTCGGAAGTACGGAAGCCCGGACCGCGGAATCCTGAACCTAGAAACCTCGGAACCGCTGCACCCTGGAGCCGGGAACCTCGGAACCCAGAAACGCAGAACCTACCAGCGTCGCCAGTCGTCCTGCGGCTCCGTCTCCGGCCGCTTCCTCGGGCTTCGCTTCGCCTTGTAGTACGGGCAGTCCGCACACCACGATTCGGGGACGAAGCCGGTTGTCCCCGCCATCGGCAGCACGTCGCGATGCGTGCAGTGCTCCGGGGTGCCGTTCTCGGCGGGCTTCCGCCAGCGACACGACTGGAACCGCTCGGCCGCCGGCGACAAAGCGGCCTTTTCAGCGGGCGCTGAGGGCGTGCCGCCGCCGCCGGGCGAGTTGTTACTGAAGTTGGAGTCCAACGCGATTCTCCAACGCGCGCCAGGCGCGCTGTTCTTCCGGCGCGACCAGCGTAATGGCGTGGCCTTCGGCTCCCGAGCGGCCGGTGCGGCCCACGCGATGCACGTACGCTTCCGGTGTATCCGGCACTTCGAAATTTACTACGTGTGCGATGCCGTCGATATCAAGGCCGCGCGCTGCGATGTCGGTGGCCACCAGCACCGGATGAAGTCCGGCGCGGAAGCCTTCCACCGCCCGCAGCCGTTCCTGCTGCGTGCGATCGGCGTGCAGCGCCGCCGCGCGAATGCTCTTTGCCTGCAGATGCCGCGCCACCCGATCGGCGCCGATCTTGGTGCGCACGAACACCAGCACGGGACCGCTCGCGCCGTGACGGACGAACTTCGCGAGCCAATCCACTTTGTTCCAGCGCGCCATGATCTCGATTGAATGCTTGATCGTGCGCGCCGCGCCGCGATTGTCGCCAACCTGCACATAGCGCGGCGCACGCAGCGTTTCGTGCACCAGCTTCATGATCTCGTCGGGCAGTGTTGCCGAGAAGAGCAGCGTCTGCCGCTCGGCGGGCAGCGTGCCGATGATGCGCTGCACGTCCGGCCAGAAGCCCATATCCATCATGCGATCGGCTTCATCGAGCACGAGCACCTGCAGCCGCACGAAGTCGGTCGAGCCGTGACGCATGTGATCCATCAAACGGCCCGGCGTCGCCACCACGATGTCCACGCCAGCTTTGAGCGCGCGCTCCTGCGGATCCATGCCGACGCCGCCGTACACCGCAGCCGTCGAGATCAGCGCGTGGTAGGTGAGACCCACCAGCGTGTCCTCGATCTGCACCGCGAGCTCGCGTGTTGGCGCCAGCACGAGCGCGCGCGTAAAGGCATCGCGTCCGCTCTCGCCGTATCCCGGCGGCTCGCTCAGCAGCCGCTGCAGAATCGGCGCGGCAAACGCAAGCGTTTTGCCCGTGCCGGTTTCCGCGCACGACACCACGTCGCAGCCGGACAGCGCGATCGGGATCACAGCGCCCTGCACCGCACGCGTGCCCTCGAACCCGAGATCGCGCAGCCCTTGCATGAGCCGGGTGTCGAGATTGAGGGTGTTGAACGGAATGGGCGCGGCATCCGCATCGATCGTTTCCCAGAGGATATCGGGACCGAGCCCGCTCGCTTCGATCACAGCAGGGGCCTGCGATCGAGCGGGGTGCCGGCGGCGGGACTGTGACCCGCGCCGCTGTGTAGACCGGGCGGAGGCGGTGGTTGATGAACGCAACTGAGTGATTTACCGCGCGCGGAACGTGATGATTCCGCGCTGAGGATCGTAGGGCGAGATTCCGACCGTCACTCGATCGCCGGGCACCACCTTGATGCGGAAGCGCCGCATCCGGCCGCTCAACTGAGCGAGCACTTCGTGACCGGCGTCCACCTGCACACGGTAAAGACCACCGCTGTGCACGGCGACCACCGTGCCCTGCATATCAATGAGATCGTCCTTGCTCATTCCTCGAAGCAACCATTATGCCACATGGAGACGGGCCCGCCTTCGCGGCCTTGAAGTTGAGGCCGCTTCGGCGAGATCTCTCTGTCGCTCGCGTAACCATCGGGCGAAGCGGAGGCGGATGCGACGGGTGCGACCAGTACGGAAGGTACGGGACATCACAACGCGCGAACGGCGTCTTCAACTTGCTTGGCAAGCGTCGCGTAATCCTCCCCTTTGAGTCGCATGGGCGCGCCGAAGCGCACCTCGACGCGACCGGGTCTGGCCATCTTCCATTTGGTGTGGAGGATTTCATGGACACCGGCCAGCCGCACGGGAATCACTGGCAGGTCCAGCCGCGAGCCGATCATGCCGATGCCGCCGAAGAATCGGCCGATTTCTCCGGTTTGTGACCGCACCCCTTCCGGAAAGATCAACACGGAATAGCTGTCTCCAGTGACCTCGCCGATGTAGCGCAGCGTCTGGCGCGCGCCGGCTTCGCGCTGCGGCAGAGGAAACGCGTTGAAAAAAAAGGCGGCGAGATAGTAATTCAGCCGCTTGATGAACACCTGGCGGCGTGTGAAGTCCTTCGGGAAAAAATGCGCCGCGAAGAATTCCTTCGACATCGCGGGCGCAACCGTTTTGCGAATGTGGCCGGGCAGTGCCGCGAGAATCACCGGCACGTCGAAGTGACTCTGATGATTCGGCGCGAACACCACCGGCCCCTGAATGTGCTCCAGGTGTTCGAGGCCGCTCACGCGAATCCAGGCGAACAGCCGCGCGATTGGAAGAATCCACAGCGCGAGACTGAGGCGACGAATCAAATTGACCCAGCGGCGCCGGTTCCACGAGGGGAAATCAACCGGCTCAGCAAGCTCTGCCTGCGCCGGCGCCTCTTCCAGCAGCGTACGCAGCTCGGCGACGGTTTTGGCCTCCGCGAACCGTCGCTCATCCACGCGCGTCTGCAGCTTGTCCTCGAGTGCAACCATCAGCTCGACGCGTTCGAGCGAGCTCAGGCCCAGCGCTTCGAGCGACGTATTCGGATCGACCTCGCGTGATCCAGCAAACCTCGCGAGGAGCGACGCCACCGGATCCTCGGCTGACGCGGCGGCGCTCGGGCGGTGACCCGTGGCCACCCAGCTTCGGATGGCGGCGCGTTTCAGCTTTTTCGTGCCTTCGGTGCGCGGCAGCGGACCATCGCTCCACACCGAGAAACTGCGGATGCGCTGGTGATCGAGCAGCTGCTGATTTGCGGCGCGGACGACGGCTTCTGGGTCGACGCCTGGTTCGAGGACAAGCACCGCGTGCACGCGTTCCTGTCCATCGGTCACCGATGCGACCGCCGCCGATTCAAGCACGCCAGCCTGCGCGTCAATCGCACGCTCCACATCCTCTGGAAAGACGTTGAGCCCTTCCGGCGTCACGATCATTTCCTTTTTGCGGCCCTTGATGAAGAGCCGCCCCTGCGCGTCTATTTCGCCCACATCGCCGGTATGGAGCCAGCCGGGTTCTAGCGATCGGGAGGGGAACTCGGGTTTCTCGGCGCGAGCGGAGTCGGGGGGAGCGGGGTCGACCGCTGAGCCCTGGTAATACCCGCGGCTGACATTCTCCCCGCGCACGAGAATCTCTCCGTCATCCGCCAGCTTCACTTCAACGCCACCGAGCGGCGTGCCCACCGATCCCGTGCTGGTCTTGAACGGATGATTGAGCGTCACAATCGGCGCCGTCTCGGTGAGCCCGTATCCCTGAATCACGGCAAATCCCAGTCGCTTCCAGAACTCTTCGATTTCGGCTGGCAGCGGCGCCGCGCCAGAGATGAACGCCCAGAACTTCCAACCGAACATCCGATGAATCTTCCTGTAGCGCCACCATTTCTTCGGTATGGACAGTTTCTCTTCCGATGGCTGCGCAGCCGATGGATCGATTCTGAGCGCGTGCGCTCGAAGCACGTCGAGAATTTTTGGCACTGACACGATCGCGGAGATCCGCCAGTGTTTCACCACCCTCACGATGTCGTGCGGGTTGAAGCTGCGCATGAACACCACGGTGCCGTCCACCATCGGCGGGATGGTCGTCGCCATCGACTGTCCGAACATGTGACTGAGCGGCAGCAGATTCAGAAAGCGAATCGGCAAAAATGGCTTCACGTATAGCTTCCGCATGTACTTCATCACCTCGCGCTCGACCGGCACGGTGTTCGCGAGGATGTTGCGGTGCGTGATCAGCACACCTTTGGGTTCGGCCGTAGCGCCCGACGTAAACACGATTTGGACGATGTCGTCGCGCTTGACGTCCACGGACGGCAAAGGAGCGTCGGACTGCCAGTCGAGATCGCTGAATCGCCAGATCAGCGCGTCGAGCTGCCGTGGATGTTGCGGCACGTCATCGCCGATCATCACGGCGCGCGCGGAGACGATGGTTGCAACCTTTGTCAGGAAATCCAGCGACGAGCGATAGTCAATCGGGACGACCACGACACCGGCGATGATGCAGCCCCAGTAGGACGCAATCCATTCCGGCCGGTTTTCGCCCCACAGCACGACTTTGTCGCCTTTGCCGATGCCGTTGTCGGCCAGCCGACGAGCAAACGCACGCGCCGCGCCCGTGACGTCGGCATAGGTATGCCGTCGCACGCGATACCCGTCGTCATAAACGAGGAAGTCGCCGCGATGCGCATCCAAATCGCGAAAGAGGTCGATCAGTGTTTCGCGGCGCACAGTGAATTATGATCGATCGTAGCGTGTCGACATCGAAGCTGCCCCCGCCGTTTGCCGTTGGTGCTCACTACGACGCATTTCTGCAGCGCGCGCTCGCGCATTTCTTCGAGCGCGCCACGCTTGAAACCGAATTTGCCCCCTCGCAATCGTCCGAAGGCCGGCTTGCCATCGAGCCTACCGCGGATCCCAGCGCGCTTGTGGTGCGATGGTTTGGCAATCGCTACGTGCTGCGCGTGCCGCCCGACCGGCCATTTACCGACCACGAGATGCAGTTTGCACGCGCAATAGGCGCGGTGCTCGAATCGCGTTTTCGCGCGATTCTCAACCCGCAGCTGCTCTTCGAGCGCCCGGGACTGTTTCGCGGCGCGATTGAGGATCGCTACGTTGGCGCGTACTTCGACGGCACGCCGTATTCGAAGCGCGCCGACGGCGCGCGCTCGGAGCGCGTCGCGGAGGTGCTCGAGATTCTGCGCACGGCGGCGTTGTCGACCTACGAGAACCAGCCGATCTCCACAGGCGTCATGCTGCTCGAGGGCGACGAAGATCCGGTGGCGGCCTATCCGCGTTCGGAGCGTGCTTGGCCGCATTACACCGGCGCGCTCACCTCGATCAAGAGCTTCTTCCGCCTCGCAGACGGCGTGCGCACCGTCTTTCTGGTTGCCGGCGATGGCCGGCTGCTCGACATCGTCGACGTGCAGACGTGGGCGCAGCAACTCCAATGCCCGAGCGAGCTCGTCGTGCCCTGTTCCCGCGCCTACACGGCACACGCGTGCGCGACCATCGGCAACCGCAACGTGTGCGTGGTGCTCAGTCCCGGCCGTGAAATCAAGCTCTTTGCTGACGGCGCGCAGATGTTCACGTTCCGTAATGCCGACTGGCACTTGCTCGACATCGACGCGAAGTACCGCATGTGGCAGACCGCCGTAGGTCACACCGCGCTGGCACGCAAACTGTTTCAGTCTGCACTCGATCTCGCCGACAAACGCGAAGGCGCGTTGTTCGTC
Source organism: Acidobacteriota bacterium (assembly GCA_046727855.1). GTDB lineage: Bacteria > Acidobacteriota > Vicinamibacteria > Vicinamibacterales > UBA2999 > DASPWV01. The sequence continues at coordinate 17,591 of JBKPDL010000182.1, read as the reverse complement.
GTGTTGCGCCACCCCCTGGAATCGCTGGCCGAGCTCGTGGGGACGGGCGATCGTCTCGACATGGAGCTGCTCGGCGAGCAGCTCGATCCGGCTACGCCTTCGAAACGGCATCTGCTGCACGTCCTGGCTGGGCGAACCGTCCTCGATCTTGATGCCAGCCTCCTTGACGTGCTCGCGACGTTGGACGGCGCCATGGTGACAAACCGAGACGGGCATTTGCTGGCCGTCGGTGCTATCCTTCGACACCCACCTGCAACGTTTCCCGGGTCCGATGAGGGTGTTACTGAAGGCGCGCGCACGACGGCGGCGATGGCGGCGAGCGGCTACGGGCCTGTGTTGAAGGTGAGCGAGGATGGCGAGATCACGTTTTTTGACAACGGGCGGGTTTGGGACATCTGACGTCGCCGTTCGCCAGTCGACTGGACGAACTAAGAAATGCGTGTTTTCTTAACTGGCGCAACTGGGTACGTCGGATCGGCCGTCCTGGACGCACTTTTCCGTGCCGGGCATCAGGTGGTCGCGCTCGCGCGCGATCCGGAGAAGATCGAACGGCTCAAGGGGCGAGGCGCGATCGCGATTCTGGGCGAGCTTTCGACGCCAAAGCGATTCATCGCCGAAGTTGCGGCCTGCGACGCGGCCGTTCACACTGCGTTCGAAGGATCGGCGCGCGCAGTGGAGAAAGATCGACAGGCGATTGAGATGCTCGTCTCGGCGCTCGGCGGCTCCGCCTCTGCGCCGAAGGCGTTCATCTACACGTCCGGCGTATGGGTGCTCGGCAAGAACAGCTGGCCGGCCGACGAAGATTCACCGGTGAATCCCGCGGAGCATGTGGCGTGGCGGCCGACACACGAACAGGCGGTGCTCGATGCGGCTGATAACGGGCTGCGCACCATCGTCGTTCGGCCGGGAATCCTCTATGGTGGCTCGCGCGGCATCATCTCCGAGCTTCTCAAGGACGCCTTGAACGGGCTCGTGCGGGTAGTTGGCAACGGCAAGAATCACTGGCCTTGCGTCTACTACCGCGACGTAGGCGACTTGTATGTACGTCTGGTGCAGTCGCCTGACGCCGCCGGCATCTTTCACGCAAACGACGAAGCCGACGAACGCGTCAACGACATCGTCGAGGCGATCGCGGCACACCTGGTGCAGACGCCAGTGATTCGGTATGTGCCGCTCCTTGAAGCCAAGAAGAAGATGGGCACGTATGCGGAGGCGCTGGCCATGGATCAGCGCGTTCGCAGCCCTCGGGCACGCGCACTCGGCTGGTCGCCATCGCTGACGAGCGTGAGCGCCAACGTGCCGCGCCTGTTCGAGGAGTTCCGAAACACGCGGAGGGTGGCCTGATGCGCACGATCGCGCTGGCGACGCTGCTGCTGTTGGCATCGGCGTGCCGGCAGGCGCCGGCGGTCTCGGAGGCGCAGAGTCAATCACAGGCCGGTCCGGCGCTCGACGAAATCACCGACGGCTTCATCAAAGCGCACATCAAGATGTTGTCGAGCGATCTGTTCGAGGGCCGCGCGCCCTCCACTCGCGGCGGTAGTCTCGCCGCCGAATATCTCGCCAATCAGTTAATGGCGCTGGGACTCGAGCCGGCCGGTGAAAACGGTACGTATTTCCAGGACGTTCCGATCATCGAGTCTGTAGTGGATCGCAATTTCGCGCTGAGCGTGCCCGGCCGCGCTTATCGCTATTACGACGATGTGGTGGCGTTTTCGGGTGTTGAGCAGCCGCAGGTACAGGCACAAGGCGACGTCGTCTTCGTCGGCCACGGCATCGTCGCGCCGGAGCAGAAGTGGAACGACTACGAAGGCGCAGACGTCAAGGGCAGGTGGGTGTTGATCATGGTGAACGATCCGCCCGCGCCCGCGGACGAACCCAATCTGTTCGCCGGCAAAGCGCTCACCTATTACGGCCGCTGGACCTACAAGTTCGAGGAGGCGGCGCGACAAGGCGCGGCCGGTGCGCTTCTGATTCATACCGATGAGTCTGCGACCTATCCGTGGCAGGTCGTGCAATCGTCGTGGACCGGCACGCAATATTCGCTACCGCCGGCGCCGGGAACGCCGGCGCTCGGCATCAAGGCATGGATGACGAACGATGCCGCCAAGGATCTCGTCAAGCGGGGTGGAAAAGATCTGGATCAACTGCGTGCGGCCGCAGTCAAACGCGGTTTCAAAGCCGTGCCGCTGTCCATCCGTGCTGCTGCGACGTTGCCGCAACGAACGTCGCGCAAGACCTCGCCCAATGTCATCGGCGTTTTGAAAGGCGCGTCGGATGAGGCAGTGATATTCACCTCGCACTACGATCACTTCGGCGTCCGCGAGCCGCGTCCGGGCGACAAGCCCGACGCCGATCGCATCTTCAACGGCGCCTATGACAACGCGTCGGGCTGCGCCGGTCAGCTCGCCATCGCGCGCGCGATGGTTCGTGCGGGATCGAAGCCGGCGCGGTCGATGTACTTCGTCTTCACGACCGCTGAGGAATCCGGCCTGCTCGGCGCAGACTACTTCGCCACGCATCCGACCATCGCGATGGACAAAGTGGCGGCAAACATCAACATCGACGGCATCAACTACCTCGGACGAACAAAGGACATCGTGCTGCTCGGCTCAGATCGTTCGACGCTCGGGCCTATGGCTGAAGCGCTTGCCAGAGAGCGCGGCCGTACCATTGGTGGCGATCAACATCCAGAGCGCGGGTATTTCTTCCGCTCGGATCATTTCCCGTTTGCCAAGGCGGGTGTGCCGGCGCTCTCGATCAACGAACCGCGCGAGTTTGTCGGCGCCAACGCCGAGGAGTTGAGGAAAAAGCAGGAAGCGTACAACAGCACGGACTACCACCAGCCAAGCGACGAGTTCAATCCAGCGTGGGACTTCAGCGGAGCGGTCGAGGACATGCGTTTCCTTGCGGCACTCGCCTGGCGCATTGCCGCGCAGAAGGAGATGCCGAAGTACAACGAGGGAGATCAGTTTGCCAATGCCCGAAAGCGTACGTAACGCGGACCTGCAGGTCCGCGATGACACGCCCTTCGTCTCTCTCGCTGATATTGAAGCCGCCGCAAAGCGGATCCGCCCGCTGGCTCGCGTCACGCCGCTGATCGAGGCGCCGTGGCCCGGCACGTCTCGCGGCCAGTCTTCAGACCAACCGACTGCGGTCTTTTTGAAATGCGAGAACCTGCAACCAATGGGCGCCTTCAAGATCCGCGGCGCCATGAACATGCTGTCGCAACTCTCGCGCGACGAGCTCACGCGCGGCGTCATCACCTATTCGTCGGGCAATCATGGGCAAGCCGTCGCGCTCGCAGCGCAAACGCTCGGCGTACGCGCAACCATCGTGATGCCGACAACAGCGGCGCGTGTGAAGGTCGACGGCGCCAAAGGGTTCGGCGCCGAGGTGTTGTTCGAAGGCACGAACTCGCTCCACCGTCAGCAGCGTGCTGAACGAGAAGCCGCCGCACGCGGCCTGACGATCATTCCCCCGTTCGACCATCCGATGATCATCGCGGGGCAGGGCACCGTTGGCCTCGAGATTCTCGAGCAGTGTCCTGACGTTGCAACTGTTCTGGTCGAAGTCGGCGGCGGCGGGTTGTCGTCGGGCCTCTCGACGGCGGTCAAGCAACGTAAACCATCGGTGCGCGTGATCGGCGTTGAACCGGAAGGCGCCGCAAAGATGTCGCGTTCGCTCGCGGCGGGCCACCCGGTCACGCTCGAGAAGACGCAGAGCATCGCCGATGGCCTGATGTCGATCCGCCCGGGCGATCTCACTTTTGCGCACGTCAAAAAGTTTGTCGACGAAGTGGTCGTCGTGCCAGATGTGGAGATCGCAAAGGCGGTGGCGTGGCTGTTTCGAAATGCGCGCCTGGTCGTGGAACCGAGCGGCGCGATAACGATCGCCGCGTTGATGCTTGGATTGGGCGGAGTAGATGCTGCTGCCGGACCAGTCGTGGCGGTTGTCAGCGGCGGCAATGTGGAACCGGAGAAGTACGCGAGCTATATCACCAGCACCGCCGTGCTTTAGACCGTTATGCGGCCACAGACGTGAATTTTGTACGCGTTGTAGACTCGCATAACGGTCTACGGCGCGCGGAGCGCGCCAAGCCAACAACAAGAGCTAGCCAAGGGCCGCGGAGTTAGCCAGATATCAAGGGCAGGGCCCTTGGCTAGCTCGGCCTGCTCATCATCGCGGCGGCTTCACGTTTCGCCTCGTCGAGCGTGGTGATCTTGCCATCTAACTGAAGCTCATAGACAGCTTTCAGCATCTCTCCCATCGCCGGACCCGGCTGTACTCCCAATTCCAGGAGATGCCGACCCATCAGAATCGGCGGCGGCGGCTGGTGCTCCACGCCAAGCGATCGCGCCCGCTCGATGAACCAGTCCATCGCGCTGCAATCGAAGTTGCCCGTACGTCCATTGCAGTCGGCACGCGCGAGTCGCGCCAGCAGCTCCAAATCGACCTTCTGAGCGAGCCGCCTGAAGGCGCCGTCGCCGATTTCGTCGCGCACCTTGTAAAACGCGCCGGGCTTCAGATGATGCGCAACCATCCCGAGCACGTGCCATCGCACGTCGAACCCGTCCAGCGAGTGCACACTGAGGCGACCGAGCAGGCACGTCGCGGGTTCAACGCCTGCCTCTTCGTGTCCAGGCGAGCGAATACGCCCGTCGATGATCGCGGTCGTCAGCGGCTTGCCAAGGTCGTGGCACACCGCGCCGAGCATGACCGCGGCAAGCTGCGCCCGATTGAGGTCGCCGTTTCGCCCGCGCGCTTCGTCGATGACCATGAGCGTGTGAATCCAGCAGTCGCCTTCGGGGTGCCACTCGGGCTCCTGCGGGCAGCCGATGAGCGCGTGCAGTTCCGGCAGCAGCTTTGTGGTGACGTCGAGCTCGCGCGCGAGGGCGAAGCCGATCGACGGCCGTGCGGCCTTGAGCAGCAGCTTTTCGAACTCGCCCCAAATCCGCTCAGACGGTAAATCGTCGAGCGCAATCGAGCGGCAGAGCGCTTTGGTGTGTTCGTCCGCGGTCAGCTCGAATCGCGCAGCGAACTGCAGCGCGCGCAGTACGCGCAGCGAGTCGTCCAGGAACGTTCGCGGATCGACCACGCGGAGGATGCGGCGCTCGAGATCCGCCCGGCCGTTGAACGGGTCGAGGTATTCCTTCGTGAGCGGATCCCACATGATTGCGTTCACGGTGAAATCCCGCCGCCGCGCCGCTTCCTCGATGCTCATGTACGGATCGCCGCTGACCATGAAGCCTTTGTGTCCGCGCCCGGACTTCGATTCACGTCGGGGAAGCGCGACATCGATCGCGCCGAGCTTGTAAACGGGAAACTGCTGGCCCACGGCTTCGACCCGGCCGAACTGCGCGAGGAGAGCGCGGAGCCGCTGTTCGGGGATCCCGAACACTTCCATGTCCAGCTCGCTCGACGGCCGGCCGAGCAGCTGATCGCGCACGAAGCCGCCCACGACGAGCGCGCGGCCGCCCTCGGTACGCACCAGGCGCGCAATGTCGATCGCTTGCGCGATCAGCGTGGAGCTCATGCGTTCATTCTGGCGTACTTCGTTTACCGCGCCCGGCGGAGGTAAACTCCGCCCGTCATGACACGCCGGCTGTCGCGCTCGGTCGTTGCCGCAATCGACGAATGCAAGTATCTCGGTATTCGCGCAGGCGCGCGCTCGCAGCATCGTTTCATCGCCGTCTGGCCGGTCATCGTCGACGGTCGAGTGTTCGTTCGATCGTGGACACTCGAGCCGGACGGCTGGTATCGCACGTTTCTGGAGGATGCCAGCGGTACCATCCAAATCGGCGATCGGGAAGTTCGCGTACGCGCGGTTCGCGTGCGGAGCGAGCGTCTGCGTGATGCCGTCGAGCAGGCTTACGCCGCGAAGTACACCACACCGGGATCGCGCAAGTACGTCCGCGGTTTTCGCACCAAACGACGTCGCGAGGCGACGATCGAGTTCGTTCCGCGCGGCTGAGGCCGCGCAGCCTCAATTCGGCACAACTGCCAACCGGTTGTCGATCTTGTAGTTCGGCGCGTGCTCACGCGCGATCTGTTCCGCCCGCGCCTTCTGTTCAGCTGTGGGAACGGAGCCGCGAAGCACGACAGTCTTGGTGTCGGCATAGGTATCGACATCGATGGCGCCCGTGTCGAGGTCTTTTGCCGCCATCAGCGCCGTTTTCACGTCAACCGTTTCGGCTCCCGCCGCAACCTTGGCGGTGTTGTCCTTCGTGTCCTTGACCACGGCGCTGGCGGTGTTCGAGCACGCGACGGAAACCACGAGCAGAGCGACCGCTACCGCTGCGGTGATGAATCGACGCACAGTATTGAGCATGTGGCTACCCCAATCATCCACTCAGCCGGAGTGACTACTTGGTGCAGAGCAATCCGCAGACCAACACGGCGCGCGTGCGAAGCCGGCGGCTGATACTCGTCATTGCGGCAGCCGGCGCAGCGGCGGCCGCTCCCTTGTGGCTTCCAAAGACATGCGGCATCCAGTGGGCGCTCATCGGCGGGGAAGAACGCGCATTGGTCGCACTGAAAAACCGGGTGCAGGTTCCGGCGAATGGTGATTTCGATCGCCGCGTGTCGCTCGACGCGCTGCTCGCGCGCGGCCGCGACGATACGCGTTGGTCCGATCGGCACGCGGCGGCCATTGAGGGCTACGTGACCGCTGTCCGGCCCGGCCCCGTTGAATTCGCAAACTGTCTGTCGTTCACTCAACGCGATATCCATATCCACCTTGCGCGCGCGCCTCGTGCCCCTGGCATCGATCAGGTCGTGGTCGAAGTCACTCCCTACTGGAGGCGTTGGGCACGCGAGCAGGGCCTTGATTGGAGTCTCGACGCCCTGCGGCGGCTCGTGGGCAAGCGTGTTCGCGTCGAAGGCTGGCTCCTGTTCGACATCGAGCATGACGAGGAATCAGAGAACACGAGGCCTGGTTTGGTTCACAATTGGCGGGCCACTGCCTGGGAGCTGCACCCGGTGACGGGCATCCATGTTGTCGAGTGATGCCGGATCGGCGTTCTGCGCGTGCGGATGAACTAGCCAAGGGCCCTGCCCTTGATATCCGGCCAACTCCGCGGCACTTGGCCAGGAGCCTTGACGGCCCCGGAATTTCGACGAATGAGTCAACTTTTTTCCGTCAAGGCGACGCCCCGCCGGAGGCGGGGCAAGACAACATAGAGACTAACGAGGCCTAGTCTCAGACCGACCGACAAGTCGGCATAGATCCCAACATGCGCGACGGTCTCAGGCAGGGCCTCGTTAGTTCTTGTTGTTGGCTTGGCGCGCTCCGCGCGCCGTAGACCGTTATGCGAGTCTACAACGCGTACAAAATTCACGTCTGTGGCCGCATAACGGTCTAACCGATGGACCACACCATTACCCTGCTGAAAGAGCTCGTCGCCATCGACTCGGTCAATCCGTCGCTCGTGCCCGGCGCAGCTGGCGAGACGCTGATCGCACGTGCGCTCGTCCAGCACCTGCGCGGCGCTGGACTGGATGTGGAGCTGCAGGAGGTCGTGGACGGGCGATCGAACGTCGTCGCGACGCTGAGGGGGCGTGCTCCGGGTCGATCACTGATGTTCTGTGGCCACATCGACACCGTCGGTGTCGCGGGCATGAGCCACCCGTTCGACCCTGTGGAACGCGACGGCCGCGTGTACGGCCGCGGGTCGCAGGACATGAAAAGCGGTATTGCAGCGATGATTGGCGCGGCGCGTGCGATTTTCGAGGGAGGCGGCCTCGAGCGCGGCAGCCTGGTGATTGCCTGCGTCGTCGATGAGGAACATGCGAGCATCGGCTCCGATGCGTTGGTCACGCGTTACCGCGCTGACGCAGCGGTGGTCACCGAACCGACCGACCTGGCGGTCGCGATTGCGCACAAGGGATTCGAGTGGGTGGAGATTGAAACCGAGGGACGCGCCGCGCACGGCAGCCGCCCGCGCGAGGGACGCGATGCCATCGTGCGCATGGGTCGCGTGCTCGCGGCCATCGAGGCGCTCGATCGCGATCTGCAGGCGGGCCGTTCGCATCTTTTACTGGGTACGGCCTCGATTCATGCCTCGCTCATCGAAGGTGGGCGCGAGTTGAGCAGCTATCCGGATCGCTGCTCGTTGCAAATCGAGCGTCGGACCATCCCGGGCGAGCCAATCGGCGTCGCCACTCGTGAGATTGAGACGATCCTCGAACGGCTCGGCGCCGCGGACCGCGAATTCAAAGCCGCCAGCCGCAGGATGTTTGCGCGTTCGCCGTACGAGATCGAGGCCGCACACGAGCTGCCGCGGCGCCTGGTCGAATCTGCCGGCCAGAGCGGCATCGACGCGCCGGTGATCGGCATGAGCTTTTGGACCGACGCGGCTGTCCTTGGCGACGCCGGTATTCCGTCGGTCCTCTTTGGTCCGACCGGTGCTGGACTGCATGGCCTCGAGGAGTGGGTGGATGTGCAGTCGGTGTTGAAGTGCCGCGACGCGTTGATCAATCTGGCGCGCGCGTGGTGTTGAACGCTTACGTTTCTCTGAAGATTCCTTTCAGGACGAAGCCGACGTTGGCCGGGCGCTCGCCGAGCCGCCGCATGAAATAAGGAAACCACTGCGCGCCGAATGGGACATAGAGACGGACACGGTAGCCCTCCGCGGCGAGCGCCGCCTGCAGATCGCGCCGAATGCCGTAGAGCATCTGAAATTCGAAACGATCCTTGGCGTAACCTTTTTCCGCCGTGTGCGCTTTGGTCGCCGCGATCATCGCGGGATCGTGAGTGGCGATTGCGGGGTAGTTGCCGTGATCGAGCAACGTCTTCATCAGCGCCACGAATGCCTCATCGACTTCGGTCTTGTTTTGGTACGCGACGGTCTTCGGCTCCAAGTACGCGCCCTTCACGAGGCGAATGCGCGCACCCAGATGATTGATGCGCGCCACGTCGTCCGGCGTTCGCATCAGCATCGACTGCAGGACAACTCCGATGTTGCGATAGCCCTGGCCCCAGAGCGTCTCGAAGATCTGCAGCGTCACATCCGTATACGGCGAATTCTCCATGTCGATCCGGACGAAGAAGCCGTGCTCCGCGGCGGGCTCGAGGATGCGCCGCAGGTTATCGACCGAGGTCGCCCGATCGACGTCCAGGCCCAGCTGCGTCAGCTTGATCGACACATTGCGCTCGATGCCCGACCGCACGATGGTGTCGAGGATGCCCAGGTACTCGCGCGTGGCAGCATCGGCTTCCTCTGCCGTCACGGCGCTCTCACCGAGATAATCGAGCGTGACGAGCAGCCGCTGGTGCTCGATGCGGCGAACGGCAGGAATGGCCTCATCGATCGATTCGCCCGCGATGAACCGGCGGGCAAACCCCTCCGGAGCCATGCCGTAGCGCGATGCGAGCCGTTTCAGGAATGTGATCTGACCGAGTGAATGAAAAAAGGCTTTCGCAGTCGCATCGAGCATCAGTGCGTCGGGCCGCCGGGGGACAGCAGGTGCTGGATCGAACGCGCATAGTAGCGCAGCACGTTCCGCTCACGCACCCGAAAGCGTCCGTTCTCGATCACAATGATACCGCGCGCCTCGAACGCTTCAGCAGCCGCCTCCACCGCCTCGCGCGCGGTCCGGACGCCGAGATTGGCGTTGAGCCCGCGCAATGTGTCGAGGAGCGTATTGACGCGATCGACGAGGTCCGCGCGTGTGATCGACGGCCGCATGGCCGCGGCGACAAGCGCCGTCGGCAACACCTTGTACAAGCGGCCGATCTCGCTGCGCACATGGTGCGCAAGGTCGAGAACCGCGCGCCGCGACGAGTCGTCGAAGCCGGCAACGGGAATCGGCCGCCCGAACGTGACAATCGCACGGCTGCGATACCCCATCGCAAACCGCACCATCTCTGCGAGCTCGCGCCGGAATGGCCGCTGGTGCCGCTTGACGCCCTGCTTCGCAAGAATGTGGTCCTCGAGTACGAGCTCGTAGGAGATAGACGTTGGCAGCACCGCGAGGCTGGGCACTTCGGCCGCAAGCGCCGCGCTCAACAGGCCGGTTTTGAACGTCTTCAATTCGCCGTTGTAACTCCGTCCGCCCTCTGGATAGAAAAAGAGGTCGTGCCTGCGCAGCAGCTCCGCGACGTAGGCCTTGAGCGTGATCAGATAGGCCGGGTCCTTCGAGTTTCGGCGAATCGGGAGCGCGCCGGTCACATACCTGTTGATCAAGCCGAGCGGGCCGCCAAAGAGGTTGATCCCGGCTGCGATGATCGGCGGCCGGATGCCGGCATCGTCCAGAACGAGCGGCTCGACGAGATAGTCGATGTGGCTGCGATGATTCGAGGCATACGCGAGGCGATAGCGGTTTGCCGCGTCAACTGCCGCCGCGGTGTTTTCGCCGACGCGTTCGATCTTGCGAAGAATCGGGTAGAGCGGATATTCGAGCGCGCGATAGAGCTCGTAGCGCTGCGTCGTTCTCAGCTCTTCGAGATATGAAATGACGCGTTCCCGGGCAGCGTCACCCGACACGCCGTGGCTGCCTTCGAGGTAGCGCGCCACTTCCTGCCGCGAGAGTACGGCTTCGGTGATCTCGTCCATCAATACCAGGCGGAATATAGCATCGTTGCCATTACGCCTGCAGAGCTTTGCAGACAGCTTCTGTAAACTGCGTCGTCGTCGCGGTGCCGCCGATGTCCACGGTGCGCGCTGAACCGTCGGCCAAAGCCGCCCATAACGCCTTCATGATGCGGTCGGCCTTGTCGTCTTCGTGGAGATGACGCAGCATCAGCACGCCTGACAGCAACAGCGCGGTGGGATTTGCCTTGTTCTGCCCCGCGATGTCTGGTGCAGTTCCGTGCACCGCCTCGAACACACCGATCCCGTCCTCGCCAAGGTTCGCCGCCGGCACGACGCCCAATCCCCCGACGAGGCCAGCGCACAAATCCGACACGATATCGCCATACAGATTGGGCAGCAGCAGCACGTCGTAGCGCTCCGGATGCATCACCAGGTGCATGCACGCGGCGTCCACGATCCGCTCGTCGTACTGCACGTCGGCGTAGTTCTTTGCCACGCGCCGCGCACAGTCGATGAACAAGCCGTCGCCAAGCTTCATGATGTTCGCCTTGTGCACAGCGGTCACGCGCTTGCGCTTGTGGCGCCGCGCGTACTCGAACGCAAACCGCGCAATCCTCGTCGAGGCTTCTTCCGTGATGATCTTCAAGCTCTCGACAACGCCCTTGACGACTTCGTGCTCCAGCCCGGAGTAGAGATCTTCGGTGTTCTCGCGCACGATCACGAGGTCCACGTTTTGATATCGTGATGGCACCCCCGGCAGATTCCAGACCGGTCGCAGATTGGCGTAGAGCTCGAGCGCCTTGCGCAGACCGACGTTTACGCTCGTGAACCCTGCGCCAATGGGTGTCGTGATCGGACCCTTGAGCGCAGCCTTGTTCTTGCGAATCGACGCGAGGAGCGGCTCTGGCAACGTGGTGCCGTATTCGGCGATCGCCGTTGCTCCGGCCGTGAACTCCTCCCAACGAACTTTGAGGCCGGCGGTCTCGAGAATCTGCACCACCGCGAAGGTGACTTCTGGTCCAATGCCGTCGCCTGGGATCAACGTGATGGTGTGCGTCATACCGGAAATTTCCGGGCGAGGAGCGATGCGGTCACTTCGAGCAGCTCGCGATCGGCCGGCCCGAAGGCCGCTTTCTTGTCGCTATCGACGTCGATTTCACCCAGGATGCGTGTGGCGCTCTTGATCGGCACCACAATCTCCGACCGCGTTTCGAGGCTGCACGCGAGATAACGTGGGTCCGCATCGACATCGTCCACGATGATGGTTTCGCCTCGCGTCGCGGCAGCGCCACAAATGCCCTTGTTCAGCGGAATCGTGGTGTGCGGCGACGACTTGCCTTCAAACGGTCCGAGATGCAGCTGCCCTCCCTCGAGCAAGTAGATTCCGACCCAGGAGTAGTCCGGCATCGTGTGTTTCAAAATGCCGACAGCTTGCCGCATCGCTTCCCGGTGCGTCGCTGACTGATTGATCGCGCTGCGGAGTTGGCGCAGCACATCTTCGTAAGTCGTCACGCTCATAGCTATTCTCGAGTTTCCCAGGCGACCAGGGCGAGGCCACCGACTATCGTCAAACCCATCAACGTCGTCGAAATACTGTGCAAGCCGTCGAATTCGGTCCTGCGCGGATCGTCGGCTTTCAGCTCGGCGATCGGGCCGTTCACGCTCCGCTGGATCTGCTCGATGCGTGGTTGAGCAATCAGTGCGGCGTAGCCGGTAAGGGCGAGCATTACCACGATGAGGGCGGCGCGGACACCGTAGGCTTTCGGACGCGGGCCAATGATGCGCTGGATCGTGAGCGCCACGAACATCAGCCCACCGGCGATGCCTCCGAGCATGTAGAGCCGGCGCAGCACGGCGGCGAAGACATCGCCGGCCAGCACGCGTCCCGTCGAACCGTTCGACGCCTGCAGGACGCTGAAGATTGTGGGCGCGACGACGAACCCCGCAAGCGCCATGCCGCCCAGCCACAGCGCCAGTGCCAGTACGTACACGTACCGCACAGCACGCATCGGGGAATTATAATGTTCGCGCCTACACCTATTGTGAGGATTTGGTGCCAGTCGACACGCCCGCCGTTCTTCCCGCGCTGAAAAACATTGCGACGCGCCTGCGGATCGAATCGATCCGCGCGACAAGCGAAGCAGGAAGCGGGCATCCGACGACGTGCTGTTCGGCCGCGGAGCTCATGGCGGCGTTGTTCTTTGCCGAGATGCGCTACGACCCGACGGATCCGAAAAACCCGTTTGCCGATCGCTTCGTGTTGTCGAAGGGGCACGCGGCGCCGATTCTGTACGCGGCCTGGGTTGAAGCCGGCATCATATCGGAATCGGAACTGCTCGAGCTGCGCAAGTTCACGTCTGATCTCGAAGGGCATCCGACTCCGCGCCTTCCATTTGTCGATGTCGGGACCGGCTCGCTCGGGCAGGGACTCGCCGCGGGCATTGGCATCGCGCTCAATGCGCGAAGGATTGGAAGCGACGCGCGGACCTACGTGCTGATGGGCGACGGTGAGACGGCCGAGGGATCGGTGTGGGAAGCCGCGGCGATGGCCGTTTTCTACAAGCTCGGATCCCTCTGCGGGATTGTCGACGTCAACGGTCTGGGACAAAGCGGCGCGACGCAGCTCGATCACGACATGGACGCGCATCGCGCGCGATGGGCCGGCTTTGGATGGCACGCCCTTGTGATTGACGGTCACAACCTCGAGCGCGTGCTCGCCGCGCTCGCCGAGGCGCGGCGCACACCCAATGTCCCCACGGTGATTCTCGCGCGCACGGTGAAAGGGAAAGGCGTGTCGTTCCTCGAAGGCGCGCCCAACTGGCATGGCAAGCCGCTCAAGAAGGGCGACGAGATGGATCGCGCGATCCGCGAGCTCGAAGCGCAGCTGGTTCCGGAACCGCCAGGAACGCAGATCGAAATTGCCAGGCCGCCGGCGAAGAGCCCGCCCGTGGAGCAGCCGTCGCAGCTCGACCCGCCGCCATACAAACTTGGTGACAGTGTGGCGACGCGCGAAGCGTACGGTGCGGCACTCGCCCGGCTGGGCGGAGCGGATCCACGTATCGTCGCACTCGACGGCGACGTCAAGAACTCGACGTTCAGCGACAAGTTCGAGGCGGCACATCCCGAGCGGTTTTATCAATGCTTCATCGCGGAGCAGGGGATGATCGGCGCGAGTATGGGATTGGCCTCGCGCGGGGCGATTCCATTTCCTTCGACCTTCGCCGCGTTCTTCTCGCGTGCCGCGGACTTCGTTCGCATGATGGCGATCAGTGACCTCGGCGTGAAGATGGCCGGTTCACACGCCGGCGTGTCGATCGGCGAAGACGGACCGTCGCAAATGGCGCTGGGAGATCTTGCGATGATGACGGCCGAGCCGAATCTGACGGTGCTGTATCCGTGCGACGCCGTGAGCACCGAACGCTTGCTGGCCGCCGCGGCGTATCACCATGGCCCCGTTTACATCCGGATCACCCGTCCAAAAACGCCCGTGATCTACCAAAGCACGGAGATGTTTCCCGTCGGCGGCTGCAAGGTTCTGCGCCAGAGCGACCAGGACGTGGCAACAGTCGTCGGCGCGGGCATCACGGTATTTGAAGCGCTCAAGGCGTATGACGAGCTGAAGGCGAAGAACATTTCGATCCGCGTGATCGACCTCTACTCGGTTCAACCGGTCGATGCGGCCACCTTGACAGCGGCGGGACGAGCGACCAAGCGGTTGATTACCGTCGAGGATCACTACGTCGTCGGTGGCATCGGTGACGCTGTTGCACGCGCCGTCGCGCCGGCAGGTCTCACCGTGACGCGTCTCGCTGTGCGGGAAATCCCGCGCAGCGGCAAGCCGGAGGAATTGATCGATAAATACGGCATCTCCGCGCGACAGATCGTTGAAGCCGTCGGTACGGCCGCTCCGTTTTCGATCTAACAGGCAGCGGGCGGATCTTGCCGTATTGATTCACGTAGCCGCGGACTTCCTCGGCCTGAGCGACTCGCAATTCCGCGGAGTCGAAGGGCAGGTCCGCCAACCACCATGCGCCGTTATCTCCCCCCAATCCTCCTCGTTCTCGCGATTCTTCCCGGCCACGCGCAGGTTGAATCCATCGGCATGCAGGACCCTGCCTGGTCACCCGACGGCAAGCGCATTGCTGTTTCTTATTTCGATCGCATCTGGACGATGACGCCAGAGGGCAGGCAGCCGAAGGCGCTCGCGGCGGATGCTGACAGCGCGGGTGCCCCGACCGTGGTCGAACGCGATCCGGCGTGGTCGCCCGACGGCACTCGCATTGCCTTTGCCATCAACGGTGGCGAAGGTTTCGACATCTACACTGCTCAACTGAAAACCGGCGCCGCCGAACCGGTGACGTCGATGCCCGGCGACGAGCGTTGGCCGTCGTGGACGCCTGATGGGCGCCTCGTGTTTGCTCATCGCCAGGCGCCGCCGGCGGGTCGCGTAAGCGACCCGGGCCGCCAGTGGGATCTGTACGCAATCGCTCCCGTCGCGGGATCTCCCGCGTGGCAAGCGCCGGTGCCGCTCACGCAAACCAATGACAACGAGACCGAACCGCGCGTATCGCCAAACGGCGAGCGCGTGGTTTTCGTCTCAGATCGCGACTCCGACGGCGATGTCGATCTCTGGGCCATGCAGCTAGGAGCGGACGCAAAGGAGGTGCAGCGCGCGGTGCGGGTTACGCGCGCCCGCGGCGCCGAGGCCAGCGCGTCGTGGGCTCCCGACAACCAGCGCATCGCGTTTTACGCGGTGCGCGAGGGCACCGGGTCGGTCTGGGTCACTGCGGTCGAACCGCCGCGGCCCGACGCCAATGGCGATCCGATTCCGCGGCCGAAGCCCGCCGCAGGGCCACAACTCGTGTCGCGCCTGGGAGGCTCGCCAGCCTGGTCGCCGGACGGTCGCACGTTGATCGTCGCAGGTCTTCCGGATCCTGAACCGTTCTACAACGGCAACCCGTTGCGCAACGAAGCCGTGGCGCCGCCTCTTTTTGCCACCTCGCGCGCGTTCCAGTTGTGGAAGGTGCCGGCCCCATTGCCCGTGCACGAGGACGGCGGCGCGATCGCAACTGAAATCACCGCGACTGCGGATATCTACGCCGCCGCGTTCGATCGCACCTGGCAAACGCTGCGCGATTTGTACTACTCCTCAGGCGTGGGTGCCGAGGCGTGGACACGGCTGCGTGAGGCGTACCGTCCGCGCGCGCTGCAGGCGAGGAGCGCTGCAGAACTCGAAGCGATCATCGACGAGATGGTGGGCGACCAGCCGCTGATCAAACCAGTTATCACCGCGTCCGGCGCCGTCGTGGTCTCAGGCCATCCACTCGCGTCGGAGGCCGGCCGTCTCGCGCTCGAGAGAGGCGGCAACATCGTTGACGCGCTGGTCGCGACGTCGTTTGCCCTGGGGGTGGTCGAGCCCGAGGCATCGGGCCTGGGTGGTGATGGCACTGCGGTCCTGTATCTCAAAGACATGAAGCGGCCGACGGTTGTCGACTACAAGGACATGACGCCGAGCCACGCGACGCCCGACAACCGCACGATCTTTCAGGATGGCCGCCTTGTGGCCGACGGTCCCGCCGCTGCAAATATCCCTGGCGTGGTCGCAGGCCTCGACTACCTGTACAGGAAATACGGCAGCGGAAAGGTGAAATGGGAGGAACTGATTGAGCCGGCGATCAAGTTAGCCGACGAGGGCTTTATTCTCGACGAGGCGCTTCCCACCAGCGTGGCCGAAGGACGGCACTTCCTGGCGAAGTGGCCCGAGGCGGCGAGGATTTATCTGCCTGGGGGCAAAGTACCGAAGCCGGGCGAGCGCTTCGTGAACAAGGACTACGCCAGCACACTTCGTGCGATCGCAAAGGACGGCGCCGACACTTTTTACCGCGGCGAGATCGCGCGCAAGATCGCGGCCGACCTTCAGGCCAACGGCGGCATCATCACCTTTGCCGATCTCGCGCAGTACCGCGCGATCGAGCGCGAGCCCGTGGTCGGGCGCTATCGAGGTCATACGCTGTATGCCGGAGGCCCACCGGTCGCCACCGGCATCCAGCTATTCGAGTCGCTGCAGATTCTCAACAACTACGAGCCGCGGACGGGCGCTCGGATCACCAACGATGCCGACTACTTTCATTACGTCCTCGAATCCTGGAAAGTGCGCGATCAAGTCCGGCGCGTCGCCGATCCCGAGCGATGGCCCGTGGAGTTTGCCGAGCACCTCACCGCTGAACACGCGAGGACGTTGTTCGAGAAAATCGATCCCAGAAAAGCTTCCCGCTACGAGCGTCGGTCACAGGACGATGTGCCACCATCGCTGCTGCCCCGGATCTCGACCGGCACAACGTCGTTTGCCGTCGCGGATGCGCAAGGGAACATGATTGCGGTAACGCAGACGCTCAGCACGTGGGGCGGCACGTTCTACGTCTCCAAAGGCCTCGGCTTTCTCTACAACAACCATCTCCGCTCCGGACGCACCACTGCGGGCGCATACGGCAGCATGCTGCCGTTAATGCGATCGAGCAGCACCAGCGTACCGACCTTGGTGTTCGAGAACACGAACGAAGGGGAAGTGCCGCGTCTGGCAGTCGGCTGCGCGGGCAACGCGTGGATACCGCTGTCGGTCTACGGAATCATCCTCAACGTAATCGACGGCAAGCTCGGCGCGCAGGCAGCGGTCGAGGCGCCGCGATTTCTGCCCGGCCGTGATCCGGCTGACCCTCGCGACGATGCCGAGCTCACGCAGATCGAGGACCGCATCCCGCGGGCGATCCTGCAGGATCTGGCCGCCCGCGGTCACAAGTTCCAGAAGATCGGCCGGAAAGGGGAGGTCCGCTACGGTTATGCCGCTGCAGTCAGCGTTGACGTGAAGAATCGTCGCGTCGAAGGCGGAGCGGAGCCGCGCCGCGCGCACGCGGTGGCGGCATACTAATCTCAGCCGTCAAGCTCATTCGCGCGTCGCGCACGTTGCTTCCTACAATGGGGCATGAACGGAATGCTCATCGCGGTGTTCTCGCTCGTGCTCGCACAGGGCGCGCTCTCCAGCCAGACGGCCAAGCTGAACTC